>CAZYRV010000006.1:0-6720 GCA_964649485.1 uncultured Oscillospiraceae bacterium
GCTTGCTTGCTCTTTTCGCCGATTTTGGCGTCAAAATTCCTCAAAATACGCAAGTGTTTCTGCGGATTTATCCTAAAAATCGTCTGAAAATCTCTGCGCAATCACACCGCCATCTTTGTACGGTGAAACCATAAAACAGTCAAGCAATGCTTGACTGTTTTTAAATATTATCCATATGTGAAAAATCTTTTTATTTCCCCGCCGCAATTGCTATTTCCTCCTCGGAAAGAACCTCGTCAACCGCCTGCTGATAATTCATAAGGTTTTTCATCTCGAAAATGCCGTTTTTGTCACGGATAAAATTCGCCGCATAAAGCGCACCCTCCGCAAAGGCTTCACGTGAAAACGACTCGTGCTTAATTTCAAGCATATCGTTTTCGCCGACAATCATGACCTTATGCTGACCGATTATTCCGCCCGCACGAACCGCCGAAACAGGAATCGGACCGCCGCTTATTTTCTCAAGCTCGCCCGCAAGCTTTTTCGCCGTTCCTGACGGAGCGTCAAGCTTTTTGCTGTGGTGCATCTCCACAACCTCCACGTCATAGCCCTCAAGAAGCTTTGCCGCAAGCTGTGACAAAAACATCATTGTGTTGACTCCTCGGGTAATGTTTGGTGCGTAAATAAGTCCGCCGCCCGACGAATTAACCGCCGAATAAATCGCTTCCTCCTGCATTTTCGTAAAGCCCGTCGTCCCCATGACGACACGAACGTGATATTTCATAAAAACCTTGATATTTTTCGCCGCCGCCTTCGGCACAGAAAAATCAATCACAACGTGCGGCTTTGTTTCCTCAAGACAGCGCTCAAGCTCTGCGCTTGACCAAACCTTGATTCCAAGCGGCATAGCGCCGAGAAGCACGCCTATGTCGGCGCCTTTTTTGGCGCTTTCGTCGCCGCATATCCCCGAAACAAGCTTTACATTCTCCTGCCTGAGCAGATATTTTGCAATCTGCAAGCCCGCTCTGCCTAAACCCGAAACGCATACTCTCATCATAAAGCACACTCCTCCGTTTCCCGTCGTCGGCGAAAACCGACAACTTTAAAATATAATCAAGTTGTTGCTTTTTTATTTTACACCATAATTTAACGCTTGTCAAGGATTGCTGAAAAATTTTATTGATTTTTCATAAAAACCCTTGCGGCTTTTGTCGCTTTTGTTGCTTTACCGTTGTAAAAACCGCAAAAGTTTGTAGAATTTGATATTGACATACACCAAACAGTATGCTAATATATAAGAAATATACGAAATGCGAAACCTCCATCGGAGAAAACAAGGAAGAAAACGGGAAAGTCCTTTTCAGAGAGCCGCCGCATGGTGCGAGGCGGCAGGGAAAACCGCAATACTCCCCTTGAAGCAGTCTTTTGAAAGCAAAAACAATATATCAAATGCGTTGATTGGGAATAAGCTGAAATGTCCGTTTCAGAGAGCTGTCGGTCGGTGAAAGACAGTACGTAAAATCAGCCCGTCGCCCATGAGCAGTCAAAGCGAAAATTGTGCTTTAATATTGTACAGCAAGTAGTTAAGACCGGAAGCCCACCGTTATAGGGGACCGCATTGACAGATGCAGACGAGTGGGCGCAAGCGCCAATTAGAGTGGTACCGTGGAAGCTATGCTTTCATCTCTTACAAGGAGATGAAGGCTTTTTTTATTTATAAAATAAGCGCTTTTCGGCAATCACCTTTTCTCGAAGGCTTTTAAAATTCGTATTTATACTGAATCTCGATTATAAATGCTCCAAAAAATCGACTAAAAGCTTGAATCTATGGCTTTTGCGAAAATTTTTCGATACGCATTTCAATCGGAGATTAGTATTAGGACTTCACCGCACAAAGACCGGAAACTTCCTTTGCGGCACGCTTGCTTGCTCTTTTCACCGATTGCGGCGTCAAAACGCATCAAAATACGCAAGTATTTCTACGGATTTTTCTTAAAAAATTGTCAGAAAATCCCCGCTCAATCGTACCGCCATCTTTGTGCGGTGATGCCTTAAACAACCGAAACTGAAAAAATCAAAATAAGGAGGAGTTCACACCATGAAATTGACAGGTGCTGAAATTATCGTAGAAACCTTACTCGAACAGGGGGTCGAAACCGTTTTCGGCTATCCCGGCGGCGCAGTGCTTTTCATTTATGATGCGCTTTATAAATATCAGGACAAAATCAACCATATCCTCACCTGCCACGAGCAGGGTGCGGCTCATGCCGCAGACGGCTATTCACGCTCGACAGGCAAAACAGGTGTAGTAATCGCAACCTCAGGCCCCGGTGCGACAAACCTTGTCACGGGAATCGCCACCGCCTATATGGACAGCATTCCTATGGTTGCAATCACAGGAAATGTCGCAAGCTCGCTTTTGGGGCTTGACAGCTTTCAGGAGGTTGACATAACGGGTGTGACAATGCCCATCACAAAGCATAACTTTATCGTTAAGGACATCACAAAGCTTGCCGACACGCTTCGCAAGGCTTTTTACATTGCAAACGAGGGCAGAAAAGGCCCTGTTTTGGTGGACGTTCCTAAGGACATAACCGCCGCACTTTGCGAATACACAAGAAAAGCCCCCGAGGAAATCCCGCACTGTGCTTTTCCCGCACAGGACGAGCAGATCGCAACCGCTCTCGAGCTTATCAAGGAATGCAAGCGCCCCTTTATCTACACAGGCGGCGGAGTTATTTCCTCAAACGCAAGCAAAACCCTCAAGGAGTTTGCGGAAAAGGCTGATGCGCCGGTTTCAACCTCGCTTATGGGGCAGGGCTGTTTTGACCAGACCGACAGGCGCTATATCGGAATGCTTGGTATGCACGGAACAAAGGTTGCTTCCGAGGCAATCCGTGACTGCGACCTGTTTGTCGCAATCGGCACACGCTTTTCAGACCGTGTAATCGGCAACCCGAAAACCTTTGCCGAAAACGCAAAAATCCTCCATATCGACATTGATGCGGCGGAGGTTCATAAAAATATTGTCGCAACGCACAGCATAATCGGCGACGTTGACGACGTACTGACCAAAATAAACGCTCAGCTTGACAAGCAGAATCACGAGGCTTGGCTCGGGCAGATCGCCGAGTGGAAAAGGATTCATAATTACCCGCAGAAGCCGCTTAACGCAGACGACATAACCCCGCAATACCTCATTGAAACACTTGACAGGCTTACAAACGGCGAAGCAATCATCACAACCGAGGTCGGTCAGCACCAGATGTGGGCGGCGCAGTATTACACCTTTAAAAACCCACGTTCTTTCGTCACAAGCGGCGGCTTGGGAACAATGGGCTTTGGCTTGGGCGCTTCAATCGGCGCAAAAATGGGAAATCCCGACAAAACCGTCGTAAACATTGCCGGCGACGGAAGCTTTCACATGAACATGAACGAGCTTCTCACGCTTTCAAAGTATAATATCCCCACAATCGAGCTTGTTGTAAACAACGAGGTTTTGGGCATGGTGCGCCAGTGGCAAAAGCTTTTCTATGACAAGCGTTTTTCAAACACAACGCTTAAGCGCACGCTTGACTATGTAAAGCTTGGCGAAGCCGTCGGAGTCAAGGCTTTTGTTATCGAGAAAAGGTCGGAGGTCGAGCCGATTCTGAAAGAAGCAATCGCTCTTTCAAAGTCACAGCCCGTGCTTATCGAATGCAGGATTAACAAAGACGTAAACGTTCTGCCGATGGTTCCCGCAGGGGCTTCTGTCGCCGATCCGATTCTTGAAATGGACGATTATAATTAAGGAGGAAATCACCATGCCAATGCACGTTTTATCTGTTCTTGTCGAGAACAACAGCGGCGTTTTAATCAGAGTTGCGGGCTTGTTTTCAAGACGAGGCTATAATATTGAAAGCTTAAACGTCGCCGAAACGGAAAATCACCAATATTCACGCATGACAATTGTCGTTGATGCGGATGAATATACGGTTGACCAGATTAAAAAACAGCTGAACAAAATTTATGATGTCCGTGAGGTAAAGCTTCTTGAGGACGCAGTCTGCCGTGAACAGCTCCTCATCAAGGTTGGGCGCAAAAAAGAGGACAGACTTGCGATTATTGAAATCACAAATTTGTTTAACGCAAAGGTTGTGAATATCGGCGCAACAGAGCTTATGTTCGAGCTTACCGGCGAGCCTGCGAAAATAAACAGCTTTATCGACCTGCTTCGCCCATATGGGATTAACAAGCTTGTACGCACCGGAATTTCCGCTTTGGAAAGGTAAAATAACAGCTGGAGAATAGTAACCATCAGATAAAGGAGTATTATTATGGGTATGACAATGACTCAAAAAATTCTGGCAAAGCACGCCGGACTTGACCATGTCACAGAGGGGCAGCTTATCAAGGCAAAGCTTGACATGGTTTTGGGAAACGACATCACAAGCCCCGTGGCGATTGACGAATTCCGCAAGGCGGAGTTTAACAAGGTTTTCGACGGAACAAAGGTTTCGATGGTTATGGACCATTTCGCCCCCGCAAAGGACATCAAGGCGGCGACACAATGCCAGACCTGCCGCAATTTTGCGGGCGAATATGACATTCAGAACTTTTTTGACGTCGGCGACATGGGAATTGAGCACGCACTTCTGCCCGAAAAGGGCTTGGTCGCCCCGGGAGAGCTTATAATCGGAGCAGACAGCCATACCTGCACCTACGGGGCTCTCGGCGCATTCTCAACCGGCGTTGGCTCGACCGATATGGCGGCGGGCATGGCGACAGGAGAGGCTTGGTTTAAAGTCCCCGGCGCAATCAAATTTAACATAACCGGAATGCTTAATAAATGGGTTTCGGGCAAGGACGTAATTCTGCATATAATCGGGCTTATCGGTGTTGACGGCGCACTTTACCAGTCTATGGAGTTCATGGGCGACGGAGTGAAAAATCTTTCGATTTTCGACAGGCTTACAATGACGAACATGGCGATTGAAGCAGGGGCGAAAAACGGAATTTTTATCGTTGACGACATCACACTTGACTATGTAAACGAGCGTGTAAGCCGCCCGTTTGAATATTTTAATCCCGACGACGATGCGCATTATAACCGTGTTATTAACATAGATTTAAGCAAGATTAAATCAACAGTCGCCTTCCCTCACCTCCCCGAAAACACACGCACAATTGATGAAGTCGGAGAAGTCAAGATTGATCAGGTGGTAATCGGCTCTTGCACAAACGGCTTTTACAGCGACCTCGCCGTCGCCGCACAGATTGTAAAGGGAAAGCACGTTGCAAAGGGGGTACGTGCGATTGTTATCCCCGCAACGCAAAGCATTTACATGAGGGCGCTTAAAAGCGGTGTTCTCGAAACGTTCATGGAGGCGGGCTTTGCCGTTTCGACTCCGACCTGCGGCCCGTGCTTGGGCGGACACATGGGCATTCTCGCCCCGCACGAGCGTGCCGTAACAACCACAAACAGAAACTTTGTCGGCAGAATGGGTCACCCCACGTCGGAGGTTTATCTCGCAAGCCCTGCGGTTGCAGCGGCAAGCGCACTTACGGGGTATATTACGGCGGCAAAGTAAGCTTAGAAAGGAGTTTATTATGAACGCACACGGAATTGTACACAAATATGGGGACAACGTTGACACCGACGTGATTATCCCCGCACGCTATCTCAACACCTCCGTCCACAGCGAGCTTGCCGCCCACTGTATGGAGGACATTGACAAGGATTTTGTCAAAAACGTCAAAAGCGGCGACATAATCGTCGCAAACCAGAATTTCGGCTGCGGAAGCTCACGAGAGCACGCACCGATTGCGATTAAGGCAAGCGGCATTTCCTGCGTAATCGCCGCAACCTTTGCCCGCATTTTTTACAGAAACGCAATCAATATCGGGCTTCCCATTCTCGAATGCAAGGAAGCGGCGGAGGATATCGAAAACGGCGACGAGGTCGATATTGACTTTGACACAGGCAAAATCACAAATATTACTAAAAATAAATCCTATCAGGCACAGCCTTTTCCCGAATTTATCAAGGAAATAATCTCTGCGGGCGGGCTTTTAAAGTCGTTAGCTAAAAAATAACTTAATATTTAATTTTCCGCACGAAAATAAAACGGTTTTTCGTGCGGAAAAGCTGTTTTCGCAGATAAAAACCGTTTTTTAAGTTATTTTAAAGCAGAATTTCGGACGGACATTTGCTTGTTTAAGCAAAACAAAATCGAATTTTTACAGAAAAATTGTTTTTTATCGGCTCTTGTCGTTTTATCAAAGCAACAAAAATGTTGAAAACTCCTGTTTATCTTGTTGTATATGTTGAAAACTTTTTGTGGATTATCTACAAAGAGCGCATGAAATTTCAATCTAATATGAACGAAAACAAAGAATTTATGCCGACAAAATGTACAATTGTAAATAAACGCTTGACTAAAACCCGACAAATGTATATACTGATAATACAAAAACAAATTGACTAAAAAGGAAACAGTTATAAGCTAAATCTTAAATGGAGGTTACACTATGTTCGTAAAGGAAGTTGACGTTAAGAATCAGGTTGGCTTGCACGCACGCCCCGCAACCTTTTTTATTCAGAAAGCGAATGAATACAAGTCGTCCATCTGGGTCGAAAAGGAAGAAAGACGGGTCAACGCAAAAAGCCTTCTCGGAATTCTTTCCCTCGGCATTGTCGGCGGAACAAATATCAGAATTATTGCCGACGGCGCTGATGAGCAGCTTGCGGTTGAAGGGCTTACAAAGCTTGTCGAAAGCGGCTTCGCTGAATAATTACAA
>CAZYRV010000006.1:6730-43529 GCA_964649485.1 uncultured Oscillospiraceae bacterium
GTTTGCGGCTTTTGGCATACAGTCAAACGGTTTTTTTCTAGGAGAAATATGAGAAAGCTTAAGGCGGCGCTTGCCGTTTTTGCCGTGTCGGCTTTTGCCGGCTGCAGCCATATAGATTTTGACGGCTATGCCGAGGTCAAGCGTGGTATAACCGCATTTTCAGAGCTTGAGGCGGGGCATATAACCGTTACGGATATGGAAAGCGGCACAGTCGTAAACGATATGGTTTTTAAGGTTGACGACAGGGATTATCTGCTTTACAATCTTACGACAACGCTTGACGGCAAGACATACTTTGAATATCACAACGGGCGTGAGCTTTTTTACACCGGCGAAAACGGCGAGTGGAAGCTTAAAACGGTTGACGAGGGCTATGCCGGCTATACCCGAAAAAGCCGTCCCCGTCTTGCCTCCGAACAGCTTTTTTACCTGAACGAGGGGGCGATCGCTTCCTCAGAGGTAAGCGGCGGCGACGGGATTACCGTTGTTAAATTCAACTATGACGTGAAAAAAATCAATGCGGAGGCAAGCGATGAGGCAAGCGCCTTTATCTCCCTTGTCACCGAATACACACTTGACGAAAACGGCGAAATCATAAGCCACCGCCAGACAGCGGAGCTTGAGGACGGCGACGGCGAATACGGCTATGACTATCTTGCCGAGATAGAGCCGCTTTCCGCAGATGAGGTTGTGATTGAATCGCCGCTTTCTCAATAACGCTTGCGTTTTCGCTGTAAATATCTCTGCTTAAATCAGCTCTTTTTTAAGCTCTGACAAAATCTTTTTTTCCCGCCGTGAAACCTGAACCTGTGTCATTCCAAGCATTTGCGCAATTTCACTTTGCGTTTTCTCCCCCCAATATCGCAGGATAATAAGCTGTCTGTCGTGCGGCTCAAGCCGTTCGAGCGACTGCTTAAGCGAAAGCAAATCTGTTATTTTTGCTTCGGGTGCGTCAACGGGCAGGTCATATTCGCTTCCGCTTTCATCGTCAACAGTAAGCGAAAGCGGCGGCAGGCTTACGCCAAGCGCCTCGGAAACCTCCGCCGCACTTATGCCAAGCTCGTCCGCTATTTGTGAAATATGCGGTTCTTCTCCGTTTTGCTTCATCATCTCATCACGGATTTTCCCAACCTTAAGAGAAAGCTCTTTAAGCGTTCGGCTGACTTTGACTGTTCCGCCGTCACGGAAAAGCCGCCGCATTTCCCCCATGATAACCGGAACGGCATAGGTCGAAAACTGAAAGCCCCTGCTTTTGTCAAAATTTCTTGCCGCTTTTATAAGCCCGATACAGCCTGCGCTGTAAAGCTCTTCATATTCGATTCCACGGCCACGAAAACGGTTCGCAAGCGAATGGACAAGCCCAAGATTGCTTTCGACAAATTCATCAAAATTTTCCATTATCTCGTTTGGAGAACCTTGACCATTGTGACGGTTGTGCCTTTTCCAACCCTGCTTGTTACACGCAGAGAATCCATAAAGCTTTCCATCACGCTAAAGCCAAGTCCCGCGCGCTCCTCCTCAGGCGACGTCGTGAACAAGGGCTGGAGTGCCTGCTTGATATCTTCGATTCCGACACCCTTGTCCTTTATTCTTATGTAAAGCCGCCCTTTTGAGAGAATTTTTGCCGTTATTTCAATTTCGCCGACTGTGCTCGGATATGCGTGGACAATACAGTTCGTAACCGCCTCCGAAACGGCGGTTTTTATATCGCTTATTTCCTCGATTGTCGGGTCAAGCTGCGCCGCAAAAGCCGCAACAGACACCCTCGCAAAGCTTTCATTTTGCGAGCGGCTTGGCAATGCAAGCCGCATTTGGTTTAAAACCTCCATTTGTTTCCTCCTGTATTTTATGTGTACCCGCCCTCGAACAGGCTTGTACGCTTTAATGCAATAACAGCGCAGCAAACAAGCGCTTGCTATGCCTGCGAAATAAGCTTTGATATTCCCGCAAGCTCCAGTATCTTTTTAATGTTGCTTTTTGCATTTTTAACTAAAATCCGCCCGCCGTAAGCGCTTACCGCACGATAGCGCCCCAGAATCAGGCCTATGCCGCTGCTGTCCATAAAGCTTACCCCGCCGAAATCAAGAATAAGCAAATCGGGACGGCTTTCGGCGATAAGCGTGTCAAGCTCTTCCCGAATCAAAGAGGCTCGGTGATGGTCGATTTCGCCCTTGATTCTGGCGCAGATGCTTTCGCCCTCATTCACAATTTCAATTCCCGTGTTCATTTTTACCTCCAAAAAAATAAAACCTGCTTTCATAATGATAGCAGGTTATATTTGAAATTTATGTCATATTGTGTTGGCGCTGAAAATTTATTTGCTTGCGCAATGATTAGGCTTCATCGCCAAAGAAATTTCTGGTATTTGTGCGGTGATGCCATTATTATTTCACCCCGAAAAGCCCGTTTAGCGCATCGACGAATCTTCCCAGCTCTGCAAAGGAAAAGGTCAGGCTTCCGTCAACCTTGCTTTCATCGGGAAGCGAAAACATCTCGCCGTCCTCTGAATAAATCAGAATTTCAGCGGTTGCATAAGGGCTTGTAAGGCTTATCGCCTGCCTGTTTTCGTTGTTTGAGAGGACAAAAACCGCCTCGTCGTCAAAGCTGTTTTTTAATGTATCGGTGTATTCGGTTTTGCGGTCAAGGTCAAGCGTTCCCGCAAAAATTCCCGCCTCGTCAGCAGATAAATCGGTGTAATTTAAAGCATAGGTGCTTGTTTGGCTTTCATCGGAAACCAAAACCGTGCAAGTGCCTGTGTTTTTCCCGTCAACGGCGGTGTTTTCAAGAGTAACAGAGGTTGTTGCGCCGTCGGCTGTATAAGAAAAATCAAGCTTAATGCTGTTTTCGCCCGAAAGCTCAAAGCCCGCCAGAGCGCTTTCGCCGCCGTCACGGGAAAGCGAAAAAGTCCTGTTTGTAATAATCCCCTTGTTATAATATGTCGTCATGCTGAGCCTTGCGGGCTTGTCGGCAAGCTCTGACTTAAGCTCGGCGATAAAATCATTCATTTCCGCCGCCTTTATGCCTAAAAGCGCAACGGCGCTGTCACTGCTTCCGACGGCGCTTAAAACCGTATCCAAAAACGCAACGGTTTTTTCCTCGTCAAGCTCCATCTCGACAATGTTTCTGATTTCATCGCCGTCCTTGCCGCTTACTTTTTTATTTTTGGTAAGGCTTATATCTTCGGCATATTCGGCAAATGACGCCGTCCATATCTCGATAATAGCATCATAACCCGCCTCTGCCTCCTCCTCGGAAACAAAGCTTGGCTTAAACGACGGAAAAGAAATTCCGCTTCCCGTGGCAAGCACGTATTTGTCAATTATATCGTTAAAATTTATGTACAAGGCGGAATTTTTGCCGTCGGGCGCAATGAAAAATTCAGCCGCAAGCTTTCCCGTCGCAGACGAAAGGTTTACGTCGCTTTTAAGAATGTCGTTTTGCGTGGCTGATTTAACGTTTATCTTATAATCAGTCGTTTTTATCTTTGATTTTGTGGAATTAATAATAGATAAAAGCTCTGATTTAAGCAAAACATCAGCATCAAAAACAGCATATTTTATCTTGCCCTCTTCTGTTTCCACGGCGGTAAGGCTTTCCGAAACAGACTTATATTTCCCGAGAAAAACCGTTTTGAAAGCGGAAGCGTTTTTCTCCTCGGTTTTCGCCAGATATTCAGCGGGAGAAAGACTGTTTATGAGATAATCATCGCTTTGAGAATGCGCAAGCCAAAGGATTATTCCTATGACGGCGGCGACTCCCAAAACCGCAATTGCTATTAAAAGACCGCCCGCCTTGTGCTTTGCGGGGCTTATTTGTCCTTTTGCCATTTTGCCCTCCGTGAAAATAAAATTTTGTTTTGACGGATAACCGATAATGCGGCAAAACCCGCTTTTGCCGTGGATTTTCACGATTGTAATTATAGCATTAATTCCTTCTCTTGTCAATCGGAAACCCGCTGCCTTGAGGATATTCCACACTTCACGAGCTTTTTTATGAAAATTTCGCTAAACACTAGAAATTGCAATGTTTTTGTGCTATAATAATCATAAGTGTTTCATGCGCATGGTTATTCAACGCAGACAAAAGCCGCTTTTAAAACGCAAAACGGCTTATCACGACAAACGGAGGAACAGACTTGCTCACTGATATAGAAATTGCACAGCAGACGAAAATGAAAAAAATCGGCGAAATTGCCGCCGGACTTGGAATCCGAGAGGACGAAACAGAGCCTTACGGGCATTATAAGGCAAAGCTTAACCAGAAATTATTCGACAGGCTTGCGGATAAAAATGACGGCAGGCTTGTTCTTGTGACGGCGATAAATCCGACACCCGCAGGCGAGGGAAAAACCACGACAAGCGCAGGGCTTGCACAGGCTATGCACAAAATAGGGAAAAACGCTGTTTTGGCGCTTAGAGAGCCGTCGCTTGGCCCTGTATTCGGGATTAAAGGCGGTGCGGCGGGCGGCGGCTATGCACAAGTCGTGCCTATGGAGGACATAAACCTGCATTTCACAGGCGATATGCACGCAATCACCTCCGCAAACAACCTCCTTTCCGCAATCATCGACAACCATATCCATCAAGGCAACAGCCTGAATATAGACGTTCGGCGGATATTGTTCAAGCGCTGTCTTGACATGAACGACCGTGCGCTTAGAAACGTCGTCATAGGGCTTGGCGCAAAGGTTGACGGCGTGCCGAGAGAGGACCATTTTCAGATTACAGTCGCAAGCGAAATCATGGCGACCTTATGCCTTTCCGACGACCTTGACGACCTTAAAAAGCGGCTTGGAAGAATCCTTGTCGCCTATACAAACGACGGCGAGCCTGTTTTTGCAAAGCAACTCGGCGCTGTGGGGGCAATGACGGCGCTTCTGCGTGACGCAATCAATCCGAATCTTGTCCAAACCCTCGAAAACACCCCCGCAATAATCCACGGCGGCCCTTTCGCAAACATTGCCCACGGCTGTAACAGTGTGCGTGCGACAAAGCTTGCGCTGAAGCTTGGCGATTATGCGATAACGGAAGCGGGCTTTGGCTCTGACCTTGGTGCGGAGAAGTTTTTCGATATAAAATGCCGCTATGCGGGGCTTAAGCCGTCCTGCGTTGTTCTGGTGGCAACCGTCCGTGCGCTTAAATACAACGGCGGAGTCGCCAAAGCCGACCTCGGCAGGGAAAATATTTTGGCGCTTGAATCGGGGCTTTCAAACCTTGAGGCGCATATCGAAAGCATGGCGAAATACGGTGCGCCTGTTGTTGTGGCGATAAACCGTTTTGCCGCCGACACCGACGCAGAGCTTGGAATGATTGAGGATAAATGCACGGCTTTAGGCGCTGATTTTGCGCTTTCAGAGGTTTTCGCAAAGGGCGGAAACGGCGGAATCGAGCTTGCGGAAAAGGTTGTCGCCGCTTGCGAAAGGCCGTCCGAATTTAAGCTTCTTTATGACGAAAACGCAACAATTCCCGAAAAGATAAACACTATTGTAAGGGAAATATACGGCGGCGACGGAGCGGAATTTTCCGCAAAAGCGAAAAAATCCATTGCCGAAATTGAAAAGCTCGGGCTTGACAAGCTTCCTGTCTGCATGGCGAAAACACAATACAGCCTTTCCGACAACCCTGCGCTTTTAGGCAGACCAAAGGGCTTTAAAATATCCGTAAGCGACGTCGCCCTATCAAACGGCGCAGGCTTTGCGGTGGTTTACACAGGCGACATAATGACCTTGCCGGGGCTTCCGAAAAAGCCGTCGGCAGAGCTTATTGACGTTGACGAAAACGGGAATATTACGGGACTTTTCTGATGATATACAAAACAAATTCGGTTGATGAAACAGCGGAAATTGCGGCAAGGCTTGCGCCGCTTCTCAAGGACGGCGACGGAATCCTTTTTACAGGCGAAATGGGGGCGGGCAAAACCGCCTTTGTGCGGGGGCTTGCGGCGGCAATGGGCATAACAGACCATGTGTCAAGCCCGACCTTTGCACTTGTAAACGAATATGGCGGGCGGCTTTTCCACTTTGACCTTTTCAGAATTAATAATGCCGACGATTTATACGCAATCGGCTTTTACGACTATCTTGACAGAGGCGGGATTTTCGCCGTCGAATGGAGCGAAAACGCTCCTGAAATTGCAGAAGAATTTGCCCGCACAATCAGAATTGACATTGAAAAAACAGGCGATTCACGCATAATCAGCATAAGCGGATTGGAGGGAATATAATGCTTGTTTTAGGGATAGAAAGCTCGGCGGTCGCCGCCTCCTGCGCCGTCTGCGACATGGGAGAAAGCTTTAAAATAATTGCGCAGAGCACGATAAACACAAGCCATACCCACTCGCAGACGCTTTTGTCTATGATTGAGAATATGCTCGAGGTTGCGGGCTTGGGCTTTGACGATATTGACAGGCTTGCGGTTGCAAACGGGCCGGGAAGCTTCACAGGGATAAGAATAGGCGTTTCCACAGTAAAAGGGCTTGCCTATGCGCAAAACAAGCCTTGTGTCGGCGTTTCGGCGCTTGAGGCGCTTGCAATGAATCTGCTTGGCTTTGACGGAATTGTCTGCCCTGTGATGGACGCAAGGCGAAATCAGGTCTATAATGCGCTTTTTTCCGCTGAAAACGGCGCTGTTACACGGCTTTGCGGCGACAGGGCAATAAGCGTTGACGAGCTTGGAAGCGAGCTTTCCGCTTATAATAAAAAAATATGGCTTTGCGGCGACGGCGCAATAATGACAAAGGCAAGGCTTAAAAATGACAATGCTTTTGCCGCCCCGCCGTTATTATTGATTCAATCGGCGGTTTCGGTCTGCCTTGCGGCAATGGGCAAGCAGGCTGTTTCGGCAAGAGAACTTATGCCGCTTTATCTGCGGCTTTCACAGGCGGAAAGAGAGAGAATTGAAAGGCAGGAAAAACATGATAGCAATAGGATCTGACCACGCAAGCGTTTTGCTTCGTGACGAAATCAAAAAGCACCTCGACGAAATCGGCGTTGAATATGTTGATTTAAGCGACAAGGGCGACGGAACGGACTATCCCGACATTGCAAAGGTTGTATGCAAGAGGGTTTTGGACGGCGGCGCAAAATACGGAATTCTTCTTTGCGGCACGGGAATAGGCATTTCTATTTCCGCAAACAAAATCAAAGGAATCCGTGCGGCGCTTTGCGGAGATTATTATTCCGCAAAATATACACGGCTTCACAATGACGCAAACGTCCTCTGCATGGGCGGCAGAGTCACGGGAGTCGGCCCGGCGATTGAAATGGTTGACGTTTTTCTGAATACTGAATTTGAGGGCGGACGTCATGCAAACAGAATAAATAAAATCAAACTTTTGGAGGACGAAAATGGCTAATACAAACAAGCTTCACCTTTGCGAGCACCCGCTCGTCCAGCACAAAATCTCACTTTTAAGGGATAAAAACACAGGCTCTAAGGAGTTTAGAGAGCTTGTCGGCGAGGTCGCAATGCTTATGTGCTATGAGGCGACACGTGACTGGACGACAAAAGAGGTCACAATCGAAACGCCCCTTGCTTTGGCGAAAACAAAGGTTTTGTCGGGAAGAAAGCTTGCTTTTGTGCCGATTCTGCGTGCAGGGCTTGGCATGGTTGACGGTGCGGTTGCGCTTGTTCCCGCCGCAAAAATCGGCCATATCGGAATATACCGTGACAAGGAAAACGGCGTCCACGCAAATGAATATTATTCAAAGCTTCCCCACGACATCGCCGACAGAGAGGTCATTATTCTCGACCCGATGCTTGCGACTGCGGTTACGGCAATCAAGGCGGTTCAGCTTATCAAGGAAAGCGGCGCAAAATCAATCAAGTTTATGTGCATTCTTTCCTGCCCCGAGGGAATCAAGGCGCTTACCGATGCGCACCCCGACATCGACATCTATTGCGGAGCAATGGACGACGGCTTAAACGAGGATTTCTATATTATTCCCGGATTCGGCGATGCGGGCTACAGGATTTTCGGCACGAAATAACGTCTTTTAGTCACAACCGCAAGCTTTGTGCGGTGACGCATTTAATAAAATCAAAAAACAGCTAGGAGGTTTACAGTGGACGGAGGAAACAAAAGAGGTTTTAATTTCTCGCCGGCGTCAATCGCCGTGAATATCACAACTGCGCTGGTTATAATAATCGTGTGCGCCCTTGCCTTTGATTTTGCCGCAAGGAACGCTCCTTCCGCAGAAAGCACCTCGGCGCCTGTCAAAGTAACATCGGACAAGGAAAAAAACACCAAAAAAACAAAAGAAGAGCCAAGCTCTCCCGCCGAAAAAACCACCGAAGCGGAAACCACAATAAACGCAGTGGAAATTCCGCTTGACTTCCCCGAATATTCGGAGGATTTCTTCAGCAGCGATTTGTTCACAGGCGATGCAATTATTTCAGGCTTCGAAGCCTATGCAAAGCTTCCTTCTGAAAATATTTTCGCCGACGCCTATTACAATCACGGAAATGTTTTGACGTCAACCGTTGACGATACCGGAAAATATCTTTGGGATTATGCCGCAGAGAAAAAGCCCGCTATTATTTACTTCATGCTCGGGCTTAATTCTGTTTCCACAATGTCAAACGAGGAGATGACGGCGGCGGCAAGCGAGGTTGTTGATAAATTCCGTGAGTCAAGCCCCGAAAGCAAGGTTGTGCTTTTGTCAATGACGCCTATTTCCGAAAGCAACACGCTTGTTGACGCAGGCGTTGACAACAAGCGGATTCAAAGCTATAACAAGGACTTGCAGGCGCTTGCAAAGGAAAAGGGCTGTTCGTATCTCGATTTATACCCGCTTTTGGCGGAAAACGGCACTCTTAAGGACGACTATGATGCGGGAACGGGATACAGCATTTCGGGCAAGGGTTACAGCGACATTCTCGGCTATATCCAAGCCGCCGTCAAGGCGGGCGCAATCTGATCAATACGAATGAAAAGGGTCAAGCTTGATTGCTTTTCCCATTATAGAAGGTAGAATATGAAGAAGGAAAAACGGCTTTTTGCGTTTATTCTTGCGGCGGCAATGGTTTTTTCCGCCTGTGACGATAAAAGCACAAGCAGCACCCCCGAAAGCGTTTTCACTACGACAATTTCGGAAACGGTTTCGACAGAGGGAAAATCAAAGCCAAGCAGCATGACAAAGGTCAAGACAACACCGCCGGAAATTGACGTTCCCGACGAAACAAGCACTCAAACAGCGGAGGAAACTGATTCGTCAAGCATAACCGTCCCCGACTATAATAAAAGCGATTTTGCCGACGATCTTTTTATCGGCGACAGCATTTCTACGGGGCTTTCGCTTTACGGCTTGCTCGACAGCGATAATGTTTTTGCAAAGCAGGGCTTAAACCCTGATTCGATTCATGACACTGCGGTCGAAACGTCACTCGGCGAGCTTACGGCGGCACAGTATGCCAAAGAGCGCCAGCCAGAGCGGATTTTTATCATGCTTGGCTCGAACGGGATTGCTTTCATGAGCGACAGCGGAATGATTGACGGCATAGACACGCTTGTAAAGGATTTACAGAAGAATACGACGGCGAAAATTTTCCTTATTTCTATAACGCCGGTCGGAAAAGATGCGGCGGTTATTGAGGACGGACTCACAAACGACCGTGTAAATGCCTATAACAAAGAGCTTAAGACTTATGCCGAGGAAAACGGCTTGACTTATGTCGATTTAAACAGCAGACTTTTGGATTCTGACGGCAATTTTGACGCCGAGCTTGCTGAAAACGACGGGCTTCACTTTAAGCTTGACTCGTATAAAATCATGCTTGGCTTACTTGAGGAGGTTGGATAAAAATGAAGAAAAAAATAATTGCGGCGGCGGCAGCTCTTGCGGCTGTTATGGGCTTTTCCGCCTGCAGCGATAAAGAGGCTACACCCGAAATTTCCGCTGATGATTTAAGCGCAAAAATAATGGAAGCAGTCGAATTTCCCGATATGGCGGAAATAGAAAGCGACAGGCTTGACGATTTCTACGATATAGATTCGGAAAATATCGAGGAAATGTCGTTTTACATCTGCGGCTCCGGCGCTTATCCCGACGAGCTTACTGTTTTCAAAATGAAAACAGAAGAAGAAGCAAAAACGGTTGCAGAGCTTTTTAAGGCACGCAAGGAAAAGCAGACCGAAGCCTTCAAGGACTATACCCCGAAGGAAATGTACAAATTTGACGATGCGCTTATTGGCAATAAGGGGCGGCTTGTTTATTATGTCGTAAGCGCCGACAATGCCGAAGCGAAAAAGATTATAAACGACAGTAAATAACGGAGAAAAATATGATTGTACAGTGTGCCGTGATTATACTGCTTTTGCTTGTAATGACTTTTATTTTCGTGCGGGCAAAGCGCAAAGACTGGGCGCTTTCCGTCCTGCCGCTTATTATGGTTCCGGCGGGCAACATTTTTGTGCATTTTCTTTTCCGTTTTATCATAAAACAGCCGCTTAATATCGAGGCTGTTTCGGTTGCGAATGTGATTGCGGTGCTTGTTTCGGGGGTTTGGGTCGGAATAATGTCAAATAATTACGAAACAAAATCGAAAAAGCTTCCGTACATCTGCGTTTCCATGCTTTTCAACATTTTGCTTGCATGGATTCTGATAAGCAACTTTTTGGAGGGAATTCAATGATTTTCGCCATTGACGCAGGCAACACGAACATTGTTCTCGGGCTTTTCGACGAGGACGAAAAGCTTGCCTTCACCGCAAGGCTTAATACCCACGCATATCAGACCGAGGACGAGCTTGCGGTTGTGTTTATGGATATTTTCAGGCTTTATGGTGTTGACTCAAAGGACGTCAAGGGCGCGGTGGTATCAAGCGTTGTGCCTATGCTTACCGCACCGATTTGCCGTGCGACGGAAAAGCTTTGCTCGTGCAAGGCTGTCCTTGTTGCGGCTGGTGTCAAGACCGAGCTTTTGATTAAAATTGACGACCCGAAAAGCATCGGCTCTGACTTGATTTGCGGGGTTGTCGCCGCAAAGGAAAAATACCCGCTTCCCTGCATTGTGATTGATTTAGGCACGGCGACGAAAATTATGCTTATCGACAAAAGCGGCGCAATGGCGGGCGGGGTGATTATCCCCGGCGTGAAAATTTCGCTTGATGCGCTTTCGGCAAGAACGGCGGCGCTTCCGCAGATAAGCGCAGAGGGCATAAGCAGGGTTATCGGCACAAACACGGTGGACTCTATGCGCTCGGGCATTCTAAACGGCACGGCGGCAATGCTTGACGGCATGGCAGAACGCTTTGAGCAAGAGCTTGGCGAGGGCGAATGCTCTGTCGTTATGACAGGAGGCTATGCCGGACTTATCATGCCGTATTGCAGGCGAAAAGCAGAATTTGATGAGAATCTGCTTTTAAAGGGCTTGCTTAAAATTTACAGGCTCAATCAGAAATGACGGTATAGGCGGCGATAATGACACATCAGCTTTACAAAGCGGATTATTGTTTTATGCAATAGCTTGCCTCTTTGTTTTTGTCTGTGCAAATTGTTATTAAAATAATTTTGTGATTTTTCACAAAAAAAAATAAAAAATTTAGTGAAAAGACTTGAATTTTCACAGATGATATGCTATAATGAAATTTATAGTGTATAAGTTTTGCCATAAAAGATTTAGGCGAAGCTTTTGTATCACCGCAAAATTACGCTTCTAAGGAGTGGCTATGGCTCTTTCGATTGCAATTGACGGCCCAGTCGGTGCGGGAAAAAGCACGCTTGCTCGGCTTTGCGCCGAAAAGCTTGGGTTTATTTATGTCGATACGGGTGCGTTTTATAGGGCGATTGCCTTGTTTTTCATTGAAAACAGCGTTGATACTGAAAATTCTGACTCGGTTAAAACGGCTTTATCCCGGATAAAGCTTTCGATAAAGCGGGAAAACGGCGTTCAATCCGTGTTTGTAAACGGCGAGGACGTAAGCGGGAAAATCCGCCTGCCCGAAATTTCACAGGCGGCGTCAAAAGCTTCTGCTTTGCCCGCTGTGAGAGAGTTTCTTCTTGATTTTCAGCGTGATTTTGCAAAAACGGAAAATATAATCATGGACGGACGCGACATAGGCACGGTTGTTTTGCCGAACGCTGATTTAAAGCTTTTTATAAGCGCCGACCCTGCCGAGCGTGCAAAGCGCCGCTTTGACGAGCTTGCGGCAAAAGGTCTGGACATAAGCTTTAACGATGTTCTGCGTGATTTAAACGAACGTGACGAGCGTGACCGAAACCGTCCGATTGCTCCGCTTAAAATGGCGGAGGACGCAGTTTTGATTGACACGACGGGCATGGATCTGGCACAATCGCTTGAATTTGTGCTTGACTTTATAAAAGGGAAGCTGGGGCTATGATTTACGAGTGTGTGCGGAGGCTTTTATGTTTTTATTACAAAATAAGGTGTAAGATTACTTATACCGGATTAGAAAATATCCCGCAAAAGGGCGGATTTATCGCCGCCTGCAATCACCAGTCATATTCAGACCCGCCGCTTTTGGCGACGGCGATTAAAGGCAGAAAATTTTCCTTTATGGCAAAGTCAGAGCTGTTTCAGAAAAACAAGCTTTTTAAGTGGCTTATCACCGCCTTGGGCGCATTCCCCGTCGAACGGGGCGCAGGCGACACAGGCGCAATCGACCGTGCAATAAGCGACCTTGAAAAAGGCAAGGTTTTCGTGATTTTTCCGGAGGGGACACGCTCTAAGGACGGAACAATCGGCAGGGCAAAATCAGGGGTGACCTTGATTGCTTCTAAAGCAAATGCGGCCGTTGTGCCGTTCTGCATAAAATACGGCGAGAAAAAAGGCAGACAGCACATAACCATAAGTGCGGGAAAGCTTATCCCCGCCGAGAAAATGCACATTCCCGAGGGCGACCGCAAGGCGCTTAAGGAAACAAGCGCTTTGATAATGGATAACATAAAAACGCTTATGGGCGAAATTGATGAAGCTTGAAATCGCAAAAAGCGCAGGCTTCTGCTTTGGGGTAGAGCGTGCGGTTGACAAGGCGGTTGAGCTTGCGGCAAGGCACGGCGGTGTTGACGCTTACGGCGCACTTATCCATAACCGAGATATGATGAGCCGTCTTGAAAAAAGCGGAGTTCGCACAATTGAAAGCCTTGACGATGCGCAAAGCCACGTCATTATACGGGCGCATGGCGTTCCGCCGTCGGTTATTGATTATCTTGAGGGAAAAGGGCTTTCCTACACCGATGCGACCTGTCCGTTCGTCACGAAAATTCACAGAATCGTAGAGGAATATACCGCACAGGGCTTTAACCTTCTTGTGGCAGGCGACAAGAGTCACCCCGAAATCATCGGCATTGTCGGACATTGCAAAACGACGGCTTTTACGGCAAATTCCCCCTTTGAAATGGAAAATCTGCTTGTAAGGGAAAATATTCTTCGTGAAAATGCACTAATCTGCATTGCCCAGACAACGTTCAATAGTGAAAAGTGGATAGAAAGCAAAAAAATTATCAAAAAACTATGTACAAACGCTAAAATTTTTGATACAATATGTAATGCAACCATAAGCCGACAAAGCGAAACGCAGAAGCTTGCACAGCGGTGCGACCTGATGATAGTTGTGGGCGGGCGTGAAAGCTCGAACACGAAAAAGCTTGCCGAAATTTGCGAAAAATATTGCCGGACAAAATCCGTCGAAAACAAAACGCAGATTGGTCCGGACATTCTTGAGGGGCTTCCTTTGAACGGGCAAATTGGTATTACTGCCGGCGCTTCTACTCCGGCTTATATAATAAAGGAGGTTCATGAAAGAATGGACGAAATCATTAAAACTGCCGATACTGCAGAAGAAAGTTTTGAGGAGCTGTTTAACCAGTCTAACGACAAAATACGAGTATATATAGGAAACAGAGTTAAGGCAACTGTTATTTCTGTAAATAAAACAGAGGTTGTCGTTGATTTGGGAACAAAGCACTCGGGCTATATCCCTGCGGACGAGCTTAGCAACAACCCGAACGTTGATCCCGCTGAAATCGTTAAGAAGGGCGACGTAATCGACGTAATCGTCACGCAGATAAACGACGCTGACGGTGTCGTCATGCTTTCCAAGAAAAAGGTTGACGCAGCAATCGGAATCGAAAAGATTGCCAAGGCAAACGAAGAAGGAACAACCCTTGAGGGCGTTGTCACAAACGTCGTAAAGGGCGGTCTTATCGTATCCGCTCTCGGCGCAAGGGTATTTATTCCCGCATCGCAAAGCGGTGTTCCCCGTGACGGAAAGCTTGAAACGCTTCTCAAGAAAACCGTACAGTTCAAGGTTATTGAAATCAACGAGGCAAGAGGCAGAGTCGTTGGCTCTATCAAGCTTGCAAACAAGGAAAAGGACGACGCACTCAAGGCGAAATTCTGGGAAAGCATTGCCGTCGGACAGAAGTTCACAGGCGAAATCAAGTCAATTGAAAGCTATGGCGTGTTTGTTGACTTGGGCGGCGTGGACGGCATGGTTCACACTTCAGAGCTTACATGGGAGCGCATCAGACACCCCCGTGACATTGTAAGCGTCGGCGACAAAATCGACGTCTATGTCAAGAGCTTTGATATCGAGCGCAAGCGTGTTTCTCTCGGCGCAAAAGACCCCGCAGACAATCCTTGGACAAAATTTGTCGAAGAATACAATGTCGGCGACGTTGTTGAGGCAAAGGTTGTAAGCATTACGCCTTTCGGCGCTTTTGCGCAGATTATCCCTGGCGTTGACGGACTTATCCACATTTCGCAGATTGCACGTGAAAAGGTCACGAATGTAGGTCAGGTTCTCACTGTCGGCGACGAGGTTAAGGCGAAAATCACCGAAATCGACACCGAAAAGGTTCGTGTAAGCCTTTCTATTAAGGCGCTTTTGGGCGACGAGGAAGAAGCTTCTGATGAAGAAGCGGCTTCGGAAGAAGAATAATTTTAATTTAACTTATAAAGCTGCCGTTTTTCGGCGGCTTTTTTGTTTTTGCGAAACGATTGGTTCGGTTGATAAATACGGCGGCAAGCTTTCGTGGAAATGAGGGGGATTTTCCCGTTTTGCGCAAAACACCGCCGAAAATTTATTCCGCCCTGCCCCGCTTTGCGCAAAACACCGCCTGTGACTCCGGCTTTTCTGCCCCTCCGCCGCTTCGGTGCGCCGCCGAGCCTTGCTCTGCAAGGCTTACCGAAGCAAAGCTTCGGCACCGCTGAAAAGCTTTGCTTTTCATCGGCGGCGGCGCACCGTGGCGGCGGAAAAGCTGTGTACTGATAACTGCTGCCGATTTAAAACCCGACTTATCAGCACAGGCTTTGCACGCAATAGTCACTTCGCATAAAAACGCTTGACATTTCGCCGAAACTGTGATATAATCATAGTGCTTTTCGGGGCGTAGCTCAGCTTGGTAGAGTGCATGGTTTGGGACCATGATGCCGCAGGTTCGAATCCTGTCGCCCCGACCAAATACCATTCAGCCCGCAATATAAGCGGGTTGAATTTTTTATTGTTTTCGCCTGAAAAACCGTTCAGGCAATAACCAGCACAGCGGTTTTCCCGAGAATAAAGCCGATTTGGAAAAAAATAATTTTCGCAAAAACGTAAAAAATTAAAAACAGGGCTTTACAACGGCTTTATACTGTGCTATAATAAAAATGCTGTTCGTGAATAGCGAAAACAGCCGCCATTTCAAGGCTTTGCGGATTTTGCTCGAAAGAGAAACACCTTTCCCGTTGCTTTGATTTCGGATTTATAAAATGAAAGGGGTGTAATTATGCTTCTCAAAGAGGAAAAACAGGCGGTTATTGCAGAAAACCGCAACCATGAGAACGACACAGGCTCTCCCGAGGTTCAGATTGCAATTCTCACAAAGAGAATCAACGATCTTACCGAGCACTTGAAAGAGCACAAGAAGGACCACCACTCACGTCGCGGTCTTTTCAAAATGGTCGGTCACAGAAGAAACCTTCTGAACTATCTCATGAAAAAGGATGTCGAGCGCTATCGTGCGGTTATCGCAAAGCTTGGAATCCGTAAGTAAAAGCATAAACGGGCGGGGGAAACTCTGCCCTTTTAAGCAATTTAAAGCCGTCCGCAAAAGCGGATTTTAAACCAAAACCAAGGAGGCGGAACGATAATTTAGCATTAAATTGAGCAGTCAGGCTGTCTGTTGAATTTATTGCTAAATCTTCCCCTCCGGATACAGGAGGAACTATGTTCGAAAATCACAGAATATTTACGACGACCTTCGCAGGACGAGAGCTTAAAGTCGAAACAGGCAAAACCTGCGGCTTGTCAAACGGCTCGTGCTGGGTTTATTACGGCGAAAGCGTCGTAATGGTAAACGTTACGGCAAGCGCAAAGCCCCGTGACGGAATTGACTTTTTCCCGCTTGCGGTTGATTATGAGGAAAGGCTTTATTCCGTCGGAAAAATCCCCGGAAGCTTTCTCAAAAGAGAGGGCAGACCCTCTGAAAAGGCAATTCTCAACTCCCGCCTTGTCGACCGCCCTATGCGCCCGCTTTTCCCTAAGGATATGCGCAATGACGTCACAATCGTTATGACGGTTCTGGCGGCAGACCCCGACACAACCCCCGAAATCCTCGGAATGATCGGCGCTTCTATTGCCGTTTCTATTTCCGATATTCCGTGGAACGGCCCTATCGGCGGCATTAACGTCGGCTTGGTTGACGGCGAAATCGTCCTCATGCCGAACCTCGAACAGCGCAATAAATCCGACCTTTCGCTTACTGTTTCGTCAAGCGCCGAAAAGGTTGTAATGATTGAAGCAGGGGCAAACCAAGTCCCCGACGACCTTATGTTCGACGCAATCATGGCGGGACACAAGGAAATCCAAACAGCAATCATTCCTTTCATCAAGCAGATTCAGAAGGAAATCGGCAAGCCTAAATT
The DNA here is from genome assembly GCA_964649485.1 of uncultured Oscillospiraceae bacterium. GTDB lineage: Bacteria > Bacillota > Clostridia > Oscillospirales > Ruminococcaceae > JAAYSD01. Next base: position 23,598 of record CAZYRV010000006.1, read on the forward strand.
CAGCTTTGAGTCCATGGAGGTTGATCACGACCTTTTTGATAAGATTGCTGAAATGGCGACCGACAAGGTTAAATTTGCGCTTGATACCGACGATAAAAATATTCGTGAAGAGCGCCTGAACCCCGTCAAGGACGAAATTCACGCCAAATTCGACCCCGAATATCCCGAGCAGGGCGCAATGATTGACGAGTGCATTTACAAGCTTCAAAAGCAGATTGTCCGCCGCTGGCTTCTCGACGACGGCAAGCGTGTTGACGGCAGAACCCTCGACCAGATTCGTCCTCTTGACGCTGAAGTCGGGCTTCTTCCCCGTGTCCACGGCTCAGGAATGTTCACCCGTGGTCAGACACAGGTTCTGACAGTCGCAACCCTCGGCCCTATAAGCGATTCGCAGAAAATCGACGGCATTGACGAGGACGACAGCAAGCGCTATATGCACCACTATAACTTCCCGTCCTATTCCGTGGGCGAAACCCGCACAAGCCGCGGCCCCGGCAGACGTGAAATCGGCCACGGCGCTCTTGCAGAACGTGCGCTTGAGCCTGTTATTCCCTCCGTTGAGGAATTTCCGTACGCAATCCGCCTTGTTTCCGAGGTGCTTTCGTCAAACGGCTCGACCTCACAAGGCTCTATCTGCGGCTCTACCCTTGCGCTTATGGACGCTGGCGTTCCGATTAAAGCTCCTGTTGCGGGCATTTCCGTCGGCTTAATCACAGAGGGCGACCGCTGGATGACAATGCTTGATATTCAAGGGCTTGAGGACTTTTTCGGCGATATGGACTTTAAAGTCGGCGGAACGCACAACGGCATAACCGCAATTCAGATGGACCTTAAAATCGACGGCTTAACGCCCGAAATCATCAAGGACGCTTTTGAAAAAACCCGCAAGGCAAGAATCCACATTCTCGACGACGTAATGCTTAAAGCAATCCCCGAATATCGCTCTGAAGTCAACAAATATGCGCCTAAAATGTCAAACACAAAAATCCCTGTTGACAAAATCCGTGAGGTTATCGGCTCGGGCGGAAAGGTTATTCAAAAGCTTTGCGCTGATTTTGATGTCAAAATCGATCTTGACGACGGAAACGTGTTCGTCTGCGGTGTCGACTCTCAAAAGGTCAAGGATTGCATTCAGGTTATTCACTCGATTGCACTTCCTCCCGAAATTGGTTCGCTTTACAAGGGCAAGGTCGTCCGTATCATGACTTTCGGCGCATTCGTTGAGATTGCTCCGGGCAAGGACGGCTTGGTTCATATTTCAAAGCTTGACAACAAGCGTGTCGCAAAGGTTGAGGACGTCGTCAATATCGGCGATGAAATCATTGTCAAGGTCATGGAAATCGACGACCAAGGCAGAATAAACCTTTCCCGCAAGGACGCTTTGGCGGACATTGAGGCAAAGAAAAAGCAGGATTAATAATTATTTAAACCAAGCGCTCTTCCGTTTAATCGGAGGGGCGCTTTTTATAACCGGTGATTTTAAGGCGGCATATAATTTTTCATCAATTATACCGTCGCTATACATTTAAACATATGCAAAAAACTTGCTTTTTTCTGCATAAAGTGATATAATAAATGCTAATCTACAATCAAAATCAATTCTACGAAAAGAGGACTTCATGTATAAATGGCAGGTGCGAAAAGAGGATAAAACAGCTTCGGAGGCGCTTAGGCGGGCTTCGGGGCTTTCTGCGCTTGTCTGCGACGTGCTTTGCGCAAGAGGAATAAAAACAGTCGCCCAAGCAAACGATTTTTACGGCGGCGGCGGGCTTTCCGACCCGTTTTTAATCAAGGACATGGACAAGGCGGCGGAAATTATCCACGAGGCGCTTGCAAACGGCGACAAAATCACGGTTTACGGCGATTATGACTGTGACGGAGTGACCTCAACCGTGATTTTGTACAGCTATCTTGATGCCGTAGGCGGTGAAGTCGAATGGTTTATACCCTCCCGTGAGGAGGGCTATGGGCTTAATATCCCCGCAATCGAACGGATTATTTCGGGCGGAACAAAGCTTATTATCACCGTGGACAACGGTGTTTCGGCACGTGCGGAGGCTGATTATATCCGTGAAAACGGCGTTTCTCTCGTGATAACCGACCACCACCACGTTCCCGAAATTCTGCCTGTAGCCGATGCCGTCGTAAACCCGCACCGTCCCGACGACACCTCGCCCTATAAGGATTTGGCGGGAGTCGGCGTCACGCTTAAGCTTATTTCGGCGCTTGAAAACGGCGACACAGCTTCGGTTTTAGAGCAGTATGCAGACTTTGCCGCAATCGGCACTGTTGCGGACATTGTGCCGCTTACTGGCGAAAACCGCCTCATCGTTTCCCGTGGTGTTGACGGCATTTTAAACAGCGAAAACGCAGGCTTAAACGCTCTGCTCAGGATTTCGGGAATTGACGAAAACAGACTTTCCGCCTCGGCGCTTGCCTTTACGGTTTGCCCGAGAATAAATGCTGCGGGGCGCTATAAAAGCGCTTCGGCGGCGGTTGATTTGTTTTTGTGCGAGGAATATGCCGTCGCTTCGGCAAAGGCGGAAGAGCTTGATTTGCTCAATAAACAGCGCCGTGACACAGAAGGCGCAATCATGACGGAAATTGAAAAGCTTTTGGACGAAACCCCCTCCCTGCTCAACGAAAGGGTGCTTGTTTTTGTCGGCGACGGCTGGCATCACGGAGTAATCGGAATCGTTGCGGCAAGGGTTTTAGACCGCTTTGGAAAACCAGCGATTATCATAGGCAAGGAAAACGGTGTCGGACGTGCCTCGGCAAGAGGCGTACCCGGATTTTCGCTTTATAATCTGCTTGAAAATTCGGCTGATTTGCTTATAAAGTTCGGCGGGCACGAGCGTGCGGCTGGCTTTTCCATAAATGAGGAAAACATTCCCCCCTTTCTCGAACGCGTAAGCCGTTTTGCAGAGCTTAATTTCCCCGAAATGCCCGCAATGCCGCTTGTCGCCGACAAAGAGCTTTCGGCGGAGGAAATAACCGTCGAAAGCATAGAAACGCTTTCCTCTCTTGAGCCGTATGGTGAAGCCAACGACGAGCCGTTGTTCAAGCTTTCGGGCTGTCGGATATTGTCAAAAAGGGCGCTTAAAAACGGCAGATTCACAAGCTTTAACTTTGACTTTCAAGGAAAACAGCTCAAGGCGCTTTGCTTTGGAATAGAATTCAAGGATTTTTGGCATAATATAGGGGATTTAGTTGACCTTGTCGCCGTTTTAAATATAAATGAATATAATGGAAGCACCGACGTAGTCGCAAAAATTAAGGACATACGCTCGGCGGGCTTTAATCAGGACAGATTTTTTGCCGCAAAGGCCACCTATGAGGGCATAATGCGGGGCGAAAATTTCGACCCTCGGCTTATTGTGAGAATTGTTCCTGATAGGGAGAATCTCAAGAAAATATACGATTTAATCCGGAAATGCGGCGGCTCTTTCAAGGTGCTTGAGGACATGGCGGGCGCTGAAAACATTAATTATTGTATGCTTAGAATGGGCGCTGATGCGCTTTGCGAGCTTGGGCTTGTCCGTCAGAATTATCCAAAAGGGATAATCGAGCTTAATCCGAACGCAAAAAAGGTTGATTTAGGGACATCTAAAATATTGGCAAGCCTTGCCGAAAAAGCAAAGGGGGGAAACCGATGATTTGCACGTTTAATATGCTTATGGAGCGCATCGCCGCAAGCGAAAAGCCCTATGACATTGAAAAAATAACCGCCGCCTATAAGGTTGCGGAGGAGGCACACAGGGGGCAGGTGCGTTCGTCGGGAGAGCCGTACATCACTCACCCCATTGCGGTTGCTTATATTCTGCTTGACTTATATATGGACACCGACACGATTGTGGCGGCGCTTTTGCACGACGTTGTTGAGGACACAGGCGTAACCCTTGAAATGCTTACGAAAAAGTTCGGCGAGGACGTGGCGAACCTCGTTGACGGAGTAACCAAAATCGGTCTTGTTCCGCTTAACACAAAGGAAGAACAGCAGGCGGAAAATATCCGTAAAATCCTTATGGCAATGTCAAAGGATATCCGTGTCATCATCATAAAGCTTGCCGACAGGCTTCACAATATGCGCACGCTTGCCGCACGTCCGCCCGAAAAACAGCGCAAAACCTCCGTTGAAACCATGAGCTTTTATGCTCCGATTGCGCACAGACTCGGTATGAGCTATGTCAAGGAGGAAATGGAAGACTTGGCTCTGCGCTATCTCGATCCTTACGGCTTTAAGGAAATTGAGGAGTTTTTAAACCGAAACAAAGACCAGCGCAATACCTTTATTGATAAAATCAAGGACAAAATCGGCGAACGCATAAGCGATATTATTCCGCCGCCTGTGATTGAGGGGCGGGTAAAATCAATTTACAGCATTTACAAAAAGGTTTACGTCAAGGGCAAGAACTTTGACGAGATTTATGACGTTTATGCCGTGCGTGTAATCGTGACGACGACGGCTGACTGCTATAACGTTCTGGGAATAATCCACGATATGTACCGCCCCATTCCATACCGCTTTAAGGATTATATCGCAACGCCGAAGCCGAACCGCTATCAATCGCTTCACACAACCGTTATCGGGCGTGAGGGGATTCCCTTTGAGGTGCAGATTCGGACGGTTGAGATGCACAATACGGCGCAGTATGGTGTCGCCGCCCACTGGAAATATAAAGCAGGAATAGCGGGCAAGGTCATCGGCGAAAAGCGCTTTGACTGGATTCGCCAAATCCTCGAGCAACAGCAGGAAGCCGACGATATAGAGCAAATTGCCGAAACAATCAAGGTTGACCTTGCGCCCGACGACGTGTACGTTTTCACCCCAAAGGGCGACGTAATCACGCTTGCGCAGGGGGCGACGGTGATCGATTTCGCTTATGCAATCCATACACAGGTCGGGCATAAAATGATTGGCGCAAAGGTCGGCGGAAGAATGTCAAGCTTTGACACCGTGCTTAAAACAGGCGATATTGTCGAGGTTTTGACGTCGTCGTCGCCGAACGCCGGCCCGAAGCGAAATTGGCTTGAAATTGCCAAAACAAACGAGGCAAAGGCAAAGATTCGCTCTTGGTTCAAGCGTGAGCGCCGTGACGAAAACATTGCCGAGGGCAAGCTTTATATAGAGCGTGAATTTAAGCGGAATTTCATCGCCCTGAACGACGACTTTATCGACGAAATCGCAAAGCGCCATCACTTTGCCGATGCAGAGGATTTTTATGCGGCAATCGGCTATGGCGGGGTTTCGCTTTCGAAAATAATGCCGAGAATCAAGGACGAATACCAGCGCACCGTAAAGCCCGCCGAAACGGTTATAGAGCCGCTTGAGGTTGTCGAGCAGGCACAAAAGCGTGTCCAGCAAAACGGAATAATCGTCGAGGGAATAGACAACTGCTTAATCAAGCACGCACAGTGCTGTAACCCGCTTCCCGGCGACGATATTGTCGGATTTATCACCAGAGGCTTTGGAATTTCCGTCCACAAAAAGGACTGTATAAACTATATAAACAGCATAAAGGACGAGGAAAACCGCCCCCGCTGGGTCAAGGTCGCATGGGCGAACACAAGCCACGCAATTTATCGTGCGACCCTTGACGTAATCGCCGAGGACAGGACGGCGCTTATTGCCGACGTGGCGACGACCGTTGCGGGAAGCCGCATTCCCGTTTACGAAATCAATGCCCACACGCTTAAAAACGGCAATGCAAACATTGTTATGTCCGTGGGAATTGCGGGAGTCGAACAGCTTGACAGCATAATCGCAAGAATCAAAAAGGTTCAGGGCGTTATTTCAGTCGAACGAACAGGAAAGGCATAATATGAAAATTTTCCCACTTACCTTGGGCGAGCTTGACACGAACTGCTTTATAATTGCGACCGAACACAACAAGGCGGTTGTGATTGACCCTGCGGCGGAGGCGGATAAAATTCTCGCCGTTCTAGACGAGAATAAGCTTTCGGCAGAATGGATTTTGCTTACGCACGGGCATTTTGACCATACGGCGGCGGCATTTTCGCTTATTGAAAAAACGGGTGCAAAGCTTTATATTCACAAGGACGATGATGAGCTTTTGTCAGACCCCGTAAAATCCGTGGCAAATTTTATCCGAAACGAAACGTTTCACGTTTTAAAGCCCGATTTTTATCTTGAGGACGGAGCAGAGCTTGACTTGGACGGCGCAAAATTCCGCATAATGCACACGCCGGGGCATACAAGAGGGAGCGTTATGCTTTTTTGCGGCGATATTATTTTTGCGGGCGACACAATTTTCGCAGGCTCTGTCGGACGGACGGATTTATACGGCGGAAACTATTTCGACCAGCGCAAAAGCCTTGATAAAATCAGGGAAATCGGCGGGAACTATCAAATTTTCTGCGGACACGGCGCCGAAACAACCCTCCTTGCCGAAAAACACAGCAACCCATATCTGCGCACGGGAAATTTTGTTTGACACAAGAGATGAGTCATGCTATAATAACACAAAAGCGGGCAGTAAAATGCCTTTCTCATGATTTCCACAAAAGCGGGGTGTAAATTGAACAAAAGCAAAATTGCACGGGCGAAATCGCCCTATACCGCACGGCAAATCCGTGAATATGTCGATTTTTATTTCAAGGTTCGGCTTGATTTCATAGTAAATTCCTTCAGAATTGCCGCCGTTGCGCTTTTTTTGATAAGCATTGCGGCTTTCGTCACGAGGGAATATGTGATATTTTCCGGTCTTGTTCTGGGCGCAATTGTCTGCGGGTTCATGCCTCTGATTATGAAGTCGGTTTTTTTCGCAATCGTAAAAAACAACGGCTTTTTCCCGCTTGGCGGCGATGTTGATTTCACCTTTTTCGAGGACGGAATTTCCGCTTTAAGCGGAGGAAAAAGCATTGATATTGCCGTGGACGAGGTTTTTCTTGTATACGAATCTGTCCACAGCCTTTATTTTTATTGCAGAAAAAAAGACGAAAACGGCGCTGTCGGAAAAGCTTTCGTTTTCATGACGACGAAAAACTCATTCGTCACAGGCTCTCATCTCGATGTCCAAAAGCTTTATTCAACACGGCTCAAGAGAAAATATAAAATCCGAGTCAAGCAAAAATACAGGACGGCATAAACGGAGGTGTTTTTATCAAGCTTAACTGGAACAAGCGTTATCTCACGATTGCCGCCTATGCGGTCGGCGTAATCGTCATAAGCGCAGTGATTATCTCCATTATCCTCAATATTCCCGACGTAATCGGTGCGGCAAACGGCATCTGGAATCTTTTGCTTCCGTTTATTGCGGGGCTTGCCATCGCCTATTTGCTTAACCCGCTTATGATGTTCATCGAAAACAGGATTTTTGCAAAGCTGATAAAACCCACTGTCAAAAAACGAGGAAAAAAGCTTCGGACGCTTTCGCTTGTTGTGACGGTTTTGCTTACTGTCGCCGTTTTCGTCGGCATTATTTTCTCGATTATAAAGCTTGCGGAAAACATTCTGACGATTTTCAAGGTTTTCCCCTCTTATATAAAAGGGCTTGAGGATTTCGTCGTCAAAACCTTTTCCACCAACCCCGAGCTTCAAGAGTTCTGGGGAGACCCGATTAAACGGCTCGAGGAAAACTATGGTAAGATATGGGAAATGATTAACCCTTCATTAAACGGCTTTGTGCAAAACATAAGTGCGGGTGTTTGGGCGCTTATCGATGCGCTTAAAAACGTCATAATCGGCTTTATAATAAGCATTTACTTCCTTTTCAGCAAAGAGCTTTTTATCGGTCAGTCGAAGAAAATCATGTTTGCAATTTTCAAGAACAACACCTGCCAGAAAATTTTCTCCATGTACCGCAAATGCAACAAAATTTTCATGGACAGCATAATCGCCAAGGCATTAGATGCGCTTATCGTCGGCTTGCTTTATTTTGCGGGCTGTTCGATTCTTCAGATTCAGTATGCTTTTTTGATAAGCGTAATCATGACGCTTTTCAACTTAATCCCTTATATCGGTGCGCTTTTAGGGGCAATCCCTTGTGCGCTTTTGCTTGCACTTTCGGAAAATCCCGTACAGGCACTTTGGTTTATCATTTTCAGCCTCGTGCTTCAAAATATTGACGGCAATATAATAAACCCGAAAATTATGGGCGGCAGGACGGGGCTTCCGTCGGTCTGGGTGCTTGTTTCTATCATAATCGGCGGCGGGCTTTTTCAGATTGTGGGAATGCTTCTTGCTGTTCCTGTCTGCGCCGTGCTTTATATGATTATCAAAACCATGGTCGAAAACAAGCTCGAGCGCAAGGGCTTGCCTGTTGACACGGAAATGTACAGCGGAAGTGTCGAACATATGACGGCGGATTATGTTTATACCGAGGAGGAAAAGGCGGTTGACGAAATCCGCCATAATGAAGAGCTTGAAGAACAGCAGGCTGAAAAACAAAGCTTTTTCCAAAAGCTTAAAAACAAAATAACAAGCAAACGCAAGGATAATAAATAATGGATATTGTTGAGCTTTTTTCAGACGGAGCGTGCAGCGGAAACCCCGGGCCGGGCGGCTTTGGCACTATTTTGCGCTGTCGTGGCAAGGAAACAGAGCTTTCGGGCGGTGCGCCCGACACCACAAACAACCGTATGGAGCTTTTGGGGCTTATCACGGGGCTTGAGGCGCTTAAGCGGCCGTGCAAGGTGATTGCGACGACGGACAGCCGCTATGTCGTGGACGGAATTGTAAAGGGCTGGGCGAAAGGCTGGCGGCGAAACAACTGGATTAAAAGCGACAAAAAGCCTGCGTTAAACGCCGACCTGTGGGAACGGCTGTTGAATCTGGTTGAAATTCACGAGGTCGAGCTTAAATGGATCAAGGGACACGCAGGACACGCAGAAAACGAGCGCTGTGACAGGCTCGCCGTCGAACAAAGGGATAAATTTTCACAAATAATATCGAATCACGATTAGAAGCGCTTTAAAATCGGTAAAAACTTGGATTTATGGCTTTTAAGGTTTCAATCAGATCTGATATAAGGCGCTGAATTTCCAAAGGCTTTCGGAAATCCAGCGCTTTTTACGGATATTTTATCGGCAAGGTTTGTTTTTTTACTGTTTACGATAATTTTCGTGAAAAATCTTGACATTTTACATGAAATATTGTACAATTTATATACCACATTATTCTTCAAATTCTTACAATATTACCAAAAGGGAGCCTGCTATGATAAAACTTAAATCAAAAAAGCTTTCAAGGGAAAAGGTCAGCGCTTACCTTGACAAAGCGCTTGAAAACAACCTGTCCGAGCCGATTCAAACAACGGACGACATGAAATTCATCGGCGAAGCATTGGTAAAAGCAAAAGAGCATAACTGCTCGGTGCATCGCACCATAACCCTCGAGCTTAACACGCTTATGCAGTCGATTATGGAAATGGATTTCGTAAAGCAGATGCTTCTTGAGGTTCAAGAGCAAAAGCAGATGGTCCAGACAATATCCGCCGCAAGCGAGGAAAGCGCCGCCGCAATCGAGCAGATTTCCGCCCTTGTGCAGGAATCGGTTCAGTTTACGGTAGAAACGACTAAGGTCGCCGACGGAGGAAAGACGCTTTCAAAGGAAACTCTTGAGAAAATCCATTCCGCATACGAAAACATAAGCAAGGCGCACAAAATGATTATGGAGCTTAATGACGAGGCGAAGGACATAGACTCGCTTATCGCCATAATAAGCTCTGTCGCCGACCAGACGAATATTCTTGCGATAAACGCATCAATTGAGGCGGCGAGGTCGGGTGCGGCGGGAAGCGGCTTTGCGGTGGTTGCGTCGGAGATAAAAAAGCTTGCGCAAAGCTCTGCCGAATCGGTTAAATACATAGGCGAAAAGCTTAATGCTATGCAAAGCGGCATTGCCGGCTCGTCGGATTTTATGAAGATTATTTCCGAAAGCTTTGTGATTTGCCGCACGGATATTGACGAGCTTTTTACAAGCGTTGATAAAATCGACGGCTCTGTCGTCAAAATAAATGAAAATATGCAGCAGATTATGTCAAGCGTGGAGGAGCAAACAGCGGCGGTTGAGGAAATTTCAAGCTCTCTTGAAAAAATAACCGAAAATGCCGAAAGCCTTCACGAGCATTGCCTGCGCACGGGAAAGGGCTTTTACGATATTTCAGAGGAAATAAACCGCTATCGGGCAAGGAATATCGACATGAGCGACTGTGAAAGGGCGGCGGACACAATCAATTATTGCATAACCGACCATCTTCACTGGAAATGGCGGATTTATAACCTTTTGCTTGGCTATGAAAAGCTTAATGCCGAAGATGTGGGAAATCATCACACCTGCCGCCTCGGAAAATGGATTGAAGCGAACAAAAGCGTTTATCCAAAGCTTGAGGGGCTTATCCGTGACATGGAAAAGCCGCATTCAGAGCTTCATAAGCTTGCGGGTGAGGCGATTAAGCTTTACAATCAAGGCAAAAAGCATCAGGCTGATGAAATGCTTGTAAATATTGATATGGCTTCCGCAGAGGTTGTTGTTATTTTAAAGAAAATGCTTGAAATTGTCGGGTAGGCTTGGTTTTCGGCGGCGACGCTTGTTTGAATATAGAATTCTCCGCAAGGTTTTGCGGAGAATTTTTTGTTTATACTATTTAAAACGAATTAGTTTTTATGTAACATTCTCACAAAAGGCTTGACAAAACAACACCTAAGGGGTATACTTTTAATTATAAAGAACATTATGTGGTTTCGGCAAATTCGGAGGTATCACATGAAGCAAAAATTTGAAATATCAGGCATGACCTGTTCGGCTTGCTCTGCGGCTGTCGAACGTGCCGTGAAAAAGCTTGACGGTGTTGACGACATAAACGTAAACCTGCTTGCGAACACAATGACGGCGGATTTAAACGACCCTGCGAAAATTGCTGAGGTTATCGCCGCAATCGAGGGTGCAGGCTATGGCGCTGATGCGGCGGGCGCAAAAACAGCGCCTAAGCAGGAGGCGGAATCAAGAAAAAGTCACGTTCTGGAAGAGCTTAAGGCGATGAAGGTGAGATTTTTCGTGTCGCTTGTTTTCCTTGTGCCGCTTATGTATATTTCAATGGGAAGCATGATGGGGCTTCCGCTTCCGGCATTTTTATCGGGACACGCAAACGCCGTTTCCTTCGGCTTTACACAGCTTTTGCTTACCCTGCCGATTATGTATCTGAACAGGAAATATTATATTGTCGGCTTTAAAACCCTGTTTAAAGGCTCGCCGAATATGGACAGCCTTATCGCAATCGGCTCCGGTGCGGCGGTTGTGTACGGAATTTACGCAATTTACGGCATGAGCTATGCCTTGGGAATCCACGATATGGAGCTTGTAGGCCAGTATCATATGGATTTATATTTTGAGTCGGCGGGAACAATCCTCACGCTTATCACCCTCGGAAAATATCTCGAGGCACGCTCTAAGGCGAAAACCTCCGACGCAATAAACCGCCTTATGGAGCTTGCGCCGAAAACCGCAACCGTTATCCGAAACGGCAAAGAGGTTGAGATTCCCGCAGACGAGCTTGTCGTCGGCGACACGGTTGTCGTGCGGCCGGGGCAGAGCATTCCTTGCGACGGAACAATTCTTGAGGGAACAAGCACGATTGATCAGGCGGCGGTTACGGGGGAAAGCATTCCTGTTGAAAAGCAGGTCGGCGACCGTGTTATTGCCGCAACCATAAACAAAACAGGCTTTTTGAAATTTAACGCAGAGCGTGTCGGCGAGAACACAACTCTTGCCCAGATTATACGGCTTGTTGAGGACGCAAATAGTACAAAAGCGCCGATTGCAAGGCTTGCTGACAAAATAAGCGGTGTTTTTGTGCCAGTGGTTATTACAATTGCCGTTCTTGCGACAATCGTATGGCTTATCGTCGGAAAACCGTTTGATTTTGCGCTTTCAATCGGAATTGCCGTGCTTGTTATTTCCTGCCCTTGCGCTTTGGGCTTGGCTACACCTGTCGCAATCATGGTCGGCACAGGAAAAGGCGCCGAAAACGGCATACTGATTAAGTCGGGGCAGGCGCTCGAAACCGCCCATAAAATCAAGGCGATTGTCTTTGACAAAACAGGAACTCTCACAGAGGGAAAGCCTGTCGTAACCGATATTATAACAGCGGGCATCGATGAAAACGGGCTTTTAGGGCTTGCCTATGCCTTGGAGAAAAAGTCAGAGCACCCGCTTGCGCAGGCAATTTGCGAAAAGGCGGAGGAAAGAGGAATCGCCGAAAGCACTGCCGATGAATTTACCGCAATTTTCGGTCGGGGAATCAAAGGTACGATAAACGGCAAGCTTTATTTCGGCGGAAACCCCGCTTTGCTTTCCGAAAACGGAATCAGCACCGACAATATTGTCCAAAAAGGCGAAAGCCTTGCCGCAGAGGGAAAAACCCCGCTTTATTTTGCTGATGAAAGCAAGGTTTTGGGCATAATCGCCGTCGCAGATATGCCAAAGCCGACAAGCAGGGCGGCTGTGGAGGAGTTTAAAAGGCTTGGAATCAAGACGATTATGCTTACGGGCGACAACAAAAAAACCGCCGAGGCAATCCGTGCACGGCTTGGAGTTGATGAGGTCCGTGCAGAGCTTATGCCCGAGGATAAGGAAAAGGAAATCCGTGCCTTACAGGAGGGCGGAAACGCTGTTGCTATGGTTGGCGACGGCATAAACGACGCACCCGCACTTGCACGTGCCGACGTGGGAATCGCAATCGGCGCAGGCACGGACATTGCCATAGAATCCGCCGACATCGTGCTTATCAAAAGCGACTTGCTTGACGCTGTGACAGCCGTAAAGCTGAGCCGAGCCGTCATTCGCAACATAAAGCAAAACCTTTTTTGGGCATTTTTCTACAATACGCTTGGCATACCGATTGCGGCGGGCGTATTTTATGCCGCATTCAGCCTCAAGCTTGACCCAATGTTTGCGGCGGCGGCAATGAGCTTAAGCTCTGTTTTCGTTGTCACGAACGCACTTCGGCTTAGATTTTTCAAGACGGAAAAGCCTGCTCTAAATACAGAGCAAGCCGACAATAGCACGGTAAAAACTGTTTCAAATGCGGAGCAAGCCGCTTTTATAAAAACCGAAGCTGTAAATATTAAGGAGGAAAATATTATGACAAAAACAATGATGATTGAGGGAATGAGCTGTGGGCATTGCTCGGCTCGGGTTGAGAAGGCGCTTTCGGCGCTTGACGGAGTAAGCTCTGCCGCCGTAAACCTTGAAGGAAAATCCGCAAAAATAAGCCTTTCCAAGGACGTAGCCGACGACGTGCTTACAAAAGCGGTTGTTGATGCGGGATATGAGGTTGTTTCGGTCAAGTGATTTCATCAAAAAAGAGAGGGCTTTTGCTCTCTCTTTTTTTTATTTTATTGGGAAATAAGCCTTGGCAGGTTTTCGTTGCTTACATTCTTGACATCAAAAACAAAGGTTTTGTCAAGCGAAACAGGCTCGCCCTTTCCCTCGTCGGGATAACCAAAGCCCGTAAACGCAATCGAAAGCGTGTCGCCCTCATGCTTTACTGTATAGTCAAGCTTGGCATAGTTGCTATACTCGGTTGCGACGTCGGTTGCGTATTGCCACACAACATCTGAAAGAGCCGAATAAACAGGCTGTCTATCAAATGTTAAATCGGTCTGGCTTTCAAAAAAGGGGTAATTTACCGCATATCCGCCCTGGTCAAGCTTTTGGGTATCGGCATTTTCAGTATCCACAAGTATAGCCATATTGTTATACACAAACTTTTCGGTGTAGATGTGAATAAAAAATAGAGCTGAAGCAATAGCAATTAGAAAAAGTGGTATGCCAATGTATATCAAAAGCTTTTTTGATTTTTTCACGGTTTACCTCCTTTATAATTTGACGAAAATTCTGGGGAAATATCTTAAAAATGCTTTTACGCAAGCTGAAAAAGCGTTTTTCACGATATATTCCATGTATATATTATATCCCTTTTGTTGATATATGTTAACTCATATGCGGAATAAAAGCTGTACAAATTTTCCTTTTTGATTTGTTGATGTTTAACAATATAAGCTTCCCACGCTTTTATGAATTCTTTATAACAAAAAACCGCCTCGATTATCGCTCGGGGCGGTTTGGTACTAATCCGTAATTGAAATCCCTGCTGGAAATTTTCTTAAAATCAAGATCTAGCATAATGTTAAATCTTGTCTTCCTCATTAAACTTATCGCCGCATTCTGGGCAGAATTTAGGAGGATTTGCAGGGTCCGGAGGATTCCAGCCGCATTTGTTGCAGGAATATTTGCTTGCTGATGGGCGCTGTGCGCCGCATTCCGCACAGAATTTACCGCTGTTTTGCGCACCGCATTTTTCACACTTCCAGCCGCCGTCAGCAGGTGAGGCATCGGGCTTTGGCTTGCCGCATTCGTGGCAAAAACGGCCTGTGTTGTCCGCACCGCATTCGCATTTCCATGTGTTTTCAGCGGGCGCTTGCGGCTGAACAGGCTGTGGCGACTGCGGCTGTGTCGGGCCGAATGAGTTCAATATATTTCCGCCCGCCTGATTCGCCATGTCAAAGCCGGCAAAGCCAACCATTGCGCCGCCGGGGTTTCCGCCTGCTTTTTCAATACCGCTTCCGACCTTGCCCGCCATAAACGCTTTAAGCGTTTTGTCGTCGGACATTGTGTCCGCCCAAAGCCTGTCCTTGAGAAGCTCTTGGCTTTTTGCGGAAAGTGTCGGCGGATTTATGCCAATGTTTGAAATTGTGAATCCTCTTGGCTCCCAGAGAGGTGAAGCGGAGGATTTAACGTTTTCGAGAAGCTGTATTCCTTGGCTTGCAATCATGTTGTAGGACACGCCCTGCCCCGCAAGCATATTAAGCGCTTGGTTTATCACCGTCATAAACTCGGTTTTGTACTGCTCGTTTCCGAAAATATCAACAACATCAATATCGTCAGAGCTTGTCCCCTTGCCCGCAACCTCCTTATAAAACTGGACGGCATGAAGCGCATCGGGAATCTTAATTGCAAAGGTGCCGTAAAATCCGATTTCAACCGTTGTATTATATCTCGGGTCGGGGTAAGGCACGGGCTTGCTTGTGCCGTATTTAATCCCCGGAAGCTCTTGGAGGTTGATATAAACAACCTGCTGTTCGAATGCGGGAGTTCCGCCGAAGGTGAAACGTGAAAGCGCATCTTTGAGCGAATCCATAATCTGCCCCGCAAAAATGGACGGTGCGGACGAGCTGTCGTAGGTGTATTGACCCGGCTCTGTGACTATATTCGTGATTTTGCCGTTGTCAACCGTAAGCATACAGACGTTTTCGGGAACGTTTATTTTCGAGCCGTTGCTGATTACGTTGTCCGTGCCTTTGGTGTTCGACGTGCGGCTTGAACCGCTGCTTATTTTCGTGCCTTTTCTCAAAATAACCGTATTATCAATCTCGGGACAGTGGATACCCTCTTTCCACGAATCGCCGAGAGTTCCGCCGACTGCGGAGGTGAAAGCTTTGATAAGACCCATGATGAACCCCTTTCGTTATTTCTGCTTGACTGGCAAGACCTCGCTTACCTGCCAAATTCTTGATGAAATTGCGGTTATACCGCTTCCGCAGTATTCGCAGAATATATTGTCGCCGACAGCGGACACAGGTGCGCCGCAGTTCGGACAATTGCTTGCGTAGACGGACTGGTTTCCGTCGAGATAATCGTCCTGATTATAGGCGAGAGCAACAGCATAAACCGCTTGAACAAGCCGTTTATCAGCCTTTTTTCCGTCCTTCGAATAATACTGAACAGAAATTTCAAACCTTGCCGTTGCGGTTTTCGCCGTCGTGTTAAAGCTTGAGATGACACATTTATGAATGCTTACGTCCTCGAAATCAAGCCGCCGTCCGTTCTGGCGGTTGACCTCGATTTGCGCCGCAAGCTTTGGCTTGTACATTGCGCAATTTATTGTGAGAAAATCCGTGCTTTCCTTTTCAAGGCATTCAAACGTCTGAAGCAGGGCGGTTTTTGCCATTGAAAGCATTTCGTCAAAGCCCATTTCGGGGAATTTTTTCTCGATTTCAAGCTTGTAAAGGGCGCTCATATCGTGGACGGGAAGCGCCTTTGTGTTGGCGATATCCTTTTTAAACTCATTTCCCAACCATTCAAGCGAAATGCCCATATTGCTTTTGAGAAAGCGGTCCGCCCTGTGCTTTAAAACTACTATGACGATTAAAAGCCCGACGACAACTGCGATAATTACGCCGAAAAAAATCAGAATCCCGCCCATATCAGTTACCGTTTGGCTTATCGTCGGTATTTCCTGTTTCGCCGCTTGAATCGCCGCCGCTTGTGCCGCCGCCGACATAGCCCATGCCGCCGCCGTTGTTATTATTTCCGCCGTTGTTGTCGTAGAGGTCGGCGCCTGAAATTCCCTCGTCGGGTGTGTTTTGGTCAAAAACGCCGAAGTCGCTTAAAACCCAGCTGTACTGTCCGGTTGTGACGACAGAGCCGCAATATTCACACTTTCCGCTTGAGCTTATTTCAAGGGGAGCGCCGCAGTTCGGGCAGTTATGGCCCTTTTCCTCGCCTGTGGCGGTGTTCGTTTTCACGTCAACAGAGCGCATAAACTTCATACGATAGTGCATAGGCCAGCGTGTGGTTTTATCGCCCCTGACAACCGCCCCCGTGTCCTCGTTTATGTGATATTCTACAAATTTAGAAAAAAGATAAACGGTTATGTATTCGTATTGCGCATCACGGCTGTAGCTTGTCATGTAAGCGCTGTTTACGGCAATGTTTTCAAGCACGGTTTTAATTTTATTCTTGATTTTTGCCTCAATCTGCTTTTGGCTCATATTATAAAGATTTTCGTGGAAAACAGGGCGGACAACGCTTAAATCACGGTCGCACCAAGCCTGCTGGATATCCATATAAACCGATTTAGTAAAGCTTATAAAGTCGTCCGCCGAAAAATTCGGGTCGTGCCGCTTGATTATGCCTTCAATCTGAACAGTTCGGTCGGGGATTGCCCTGTTGTTCAGGTTTGAGGGCAAGGGCTTATTATTTGAAAGCTTTCCTGATTTGGAAAGAATGACAAGCACGATAATAACAACAATAACAATGACGGAAATTCCCGATGAAAAGCCGCCTCCGCTTCCTCCGTTGTAATCGTCGTCATCGTCGTCCCATGCGACAAAGCCGCCTCCGCCGCCGTCCCAGTCGCCTCCGCCGCCCCAATCTCCGCCGCCTCCGCCAAAGTCGTTATGGTCGCCGAAAAGCGGCTTTGCTCCGTCGGAAAAAGATGAAGAAATCGCCGAAACCGAAAGCGCCGCAAGGGAAAATGCCAGAATTGCTGTGATTATAAAGCTGATAAGCTTTTTCATACACCCTCCTTTAAGGCTTTAGAAAGCCGCCGCAAGCGTTTTGTTTAAGAGAAAATCAATTTGGAGATTTATTTATATAGAGTTATTTACGTATAATTATACTATTAAAGAGATTTAAAGTCAAGCGCTTTAAGCAACTTTGGCGGTGATGCCTTAGCCTAAATCATTATGTTTTTCCCTCGTCCGTAATCAGAGAAATCTCGTCACGAACCCGTGTTTCAGCGGAAAGGTCGCACATACACACAAGATAGTCGCCCGCCATAAGCTTTGTAGAGCCGTTCGGGATAATTTCGCCTTCTCCTCGCTTGACTGCGATAAGCAGGCAGCCCTTGGGAAAAACAAGCTCTTTAATAAGCCGCTTGTCCGCCTTAGAGCCGATTTGCACAATGCGCTCGAGAGTGATTTTTTCTTCTGATACTCCGTGAGCAAGCCCTTTTCCCCGCCCCTCAAGCATATTTTCGAGAAGCGAGTCGTAAATCGGCTTGCTTTTTGCGAGGTCGGCGGAAACGTATGCCGCAAGCGAAACCACAGTAAGCGGGAGAAGCTGTTCGAAAGAACCGGTCATTTCTACGAGAAGTATGATTCCTGTGATGGGCGCACGGACAATTGCGGTGAAAAAGCCCGCCATTGATACGACAATAACGCTGTAATAAAGCGACTCGCTCATTCCTGTAAATATGAAAAAGCTTTTTGCAAAAACAGCGCCGAATGCCGCTCCGATTGTTAAAAGCGGGAAGAAAATTCCGCCCGGTGCGCCTGACGAAAAGCTTATTACCGAAAACAAAAGCTTGACGGCAAAAACGGCAAAAAGCAGAACAATCATAGAAATCTGCCCATTGGCGCTGAATGCGCCGACTGTAAGCGTTCCGCCTGCGGAAACGGCGGAGGGGCTTTCCAAAAGCTCTATTATGCTGTGACCGCCGCCAAGCACAGCAGGGAAAATCAAGCCAAGTCCGCCCGCAAGCAAAAGCGGAATTATTATCCTGAGCCTGCCGCCGAGGGCGGTTATTTTTTTGGAAACAGCCTGTGCTTTGATTGTTAAAAAATTGTAGAGAGCGCCGAAAAGCCCAAGCATAATCCCAAGGATAATAAGCGCCCAGTATTTATCAAGCGGTATTTTTTCGGTTATATTAAAGCTGAACACGGATTGATTTCCGAAAATAAGCCTTGAAATAAAGTCGGAGGCAACAGCCGAAATCATTGTCGAAAGCAGAATAATCGGTGAAAAATATTTATAAATTTCCTCAAGGCAAAAGACGACTCCCGCCAGAGGCGCATTAAAGGCGGCGGCAAGACCTGCGCTTGCTCCGCTTGCGATATAGATCCGGCGCTCGTTTCGGCTTTGACCAAGCTTACAGCCTATGGCCTGCCCGATTCCCGCACCAAGCTGAATTGACGGACCTTCTCTGCCGAGAGAAAGCCCGCCGAATACGGCAAGAACCCCTCCGCAGAATTTCGCCAGAACCGTCGAAAGCCAGCTGTCACGGAAATATCCCATGATGATTCCCTTGACCTGAGGAATGCCGCTTCCGCCAATCATTTTGAATTTAGCGGTAAGCGTCCCCACAATGACGCCGATAAGCGCCAGCCCTATGAATAAAATCGGAATAAAATAAAGATTTTCTCCTGCAAAGCTGTATAATTTAAAGGAATATTCCTCCGCATAGGTAAGCAAAAACCGATAAAAAACGGTTACTATTCCCGCACCTATGCCCACAAGGGCGCTTATGCCCAAAATTTTAAGACTTTTTCGCGTGTCGTTTACCGCCGCACCATAGTTATTTACGAGCTGTGCCTTTCTCAGACGGACGGCTCTCTGCCGAACGGATTTCCCCATGTTAATCCCCAATCATTTCAAAATTTTCACTCATTTATTATAGCACTATAAAGCTGTGCCGTCAACGCTGTTTCTGATGGAACGAGGAAAATTCATGCGCCTTAAGGCAGGCTTACGGTTTTGCTTGACAAAAAAGCGTTTTTGTTGTATAATATCATAGTAGTTATGCGTCTGTAGCTCAGTGGATAGAGCAATGGCCTCCGACGCCATGTGCGCAGGTTCGACTCCTGTCAGGCGTACCAAAAAGTAAAGCCCACGGCCCGTATGCTGTGGGTTTTTCTTTTTGGCTTAAAGTGATTCAATATTAAATTCAGAAAAATGAATACAATTTCATAAAAAGCTTTACATTTTATAAATAAAGTAGTAATATTTAAATATATGAAAAAGGGTTGCTTTCAATTAACAATTTTATTTTTAGTTTGATTAAGAATAGATTAACACGCTGTAAAAGGAGAGTTAACGTGAAATTTTCAAAAATATTGTCCTGTTTTTTATCATTGGCCTTGCTTGCGTCTTGCAATAATATCAGTGAGGGTTCTGAATCGGAGGTCAATACAAGCTTAACTGCCGAACAGAAAACGCAGGTTCAAACGCTTCTTTTAGATTTCAAAGATTTTTCTATGGATTATGTCGAATGTAAAAAAATCAAAAACTATATCAATAAAAAAGATTTTATAATAACCCACGAAACAACTGATGAATCTAAAACAGACTCTAATATGATTGAAAAAAAGTGGTTCAAAATAAATGATGCTGACTTTAAATCAATTTAT
>CAZYRV010000006.1:43539-44924 GCA_964649485.1 uncultured Oscillospiraceae bacterium
GTCAAGCCGAAAAAATTATGACATCTGATATGCTTGAATCTTTGGAAATTGATAAGCTTTATAAAGAGGAAAACGGCGAGTTTTATTTATCAGAATTCGCCGGCAACGACGGCGGGCTTTTGGGCACTGACAAGGTCTATGTTTCATCGATTGAATGGTTGGATGATAGTGAGCTTTGTCTTTATATGAAAGCTTTCGGAGATAAAGATAACTGGAATCTGTCGAGCGATTTTGAGGAAAGCTTTAAAATTATGCTCAAGAAAAGCAGCTCGGATTTCAAAATAAGCGCTTGTGATAACATGGCAAGATTATACGTAACTTGGGCATATTCTGCGGAAAGCGATGTCTTTTCTGATTCTTGAGGCATTATGATTCAATGCTTTTACTTTTTAAACATCATTGAAAATAGCGAAAATTCAGAATATAATTATTTTAAATCATTAGAAACTATTGACATTATTTTTGTTTTGTGGTATATTGTCATTATTAAGTACCAACAACAATGTGGGGTTTATTATAAAACGTAAAATTTTATTTATTTTGCTGTATTTGCTTCCAACTGTTACGGGAGTGTTTGCTTTCAATGTAAATGTCAACTACATAAAATCAAGCAGCTTTCATGTCGATGCTTTCTTATCTTTACTTTTAATGCTAGCATCTTCTGTGCTGGTTTTGGTTTTTGCTTATAGGTTCAAAAGCATAGGGCTTTCCGCTTACAGTCTTGTTTTTTGGCTGATTATGCTCGTTTCAGCTATTATTACGTTTATAGCGGGAAAACTTACTTTTTTCATAGCTGTGCTGATTCCGTTTATGTCAGTGCTTAACCTGTTCGAGCCTGAAAATCAACTGGCAATTGTTTTGATTTGCGGCTTGAATTCAGCATTTGTTGTTATATCGGCATGGCTCTTATTCAGAAATGTAAAACTTAAGAATAAAACATTGCTCGGTCTATCACATGATGAAGCTAAATCAAATGAACAAGTCCGGTAGAACTAAATAAAAAAGCCGCCTATGTTTGAATGTGTTCGCATTTAAACATGGTGGTTTTGGCAAGATTTCTCTTTGCTTAAGCTCTTTAGACAGGAACACAAAAAATCCTGTTACTCTTAAACCCTCAACAGAAAAGGATATATCAACCTATGCCTTACCACTTGGCTATGGCGAGCTTAAGCGGGTTCAGCCGCCGCTAAATTAGCTTCAAAAACACAAAATCCCCCTCGAAAACGAAGGGGATTTTTTCGTGGAGGCGCCACCCAGATTTGAACTGGGGATACGGTGCTTGCAGACCTATGCCTTACCACTTGGCTATGGCGGAATTAAGCGGGTTTAACCGCCGCTAAATTAGCTTCAAAAACACAAAATCCCCCTCGAAAACGAAGGGGATT
>CAZYRV010000006.1:45024-45160 GCA_964649485.1 uncultured Oscillospiraceae bacterium
TTTTCGTGGAGGCGCCACCCAGATTTGAACTGGGGATCAAGGTGTTGCAGACCTATGCCTTACCACTTGGCTATGGCGCCGAATGGAGCGGATTACGAGGCTCGAACTCGCTACCTCCACCTTGGCAAGGTGGCGC
>CAZYRV010000007.1:0-6541 GCA_964649485.1 uncultured Oscillospiraceae bacterium
GAGGAAATCAAGCGCCAGACTATACACGAGCAGGCGACGCTTAACCGATTGAAAAAAGAGGTTGAGGAGTTTAAAAACAGAATTTTGGCTGCTTATAAATCCCATGTCGAAGCCATTCGTGAGCTTCCTGAGAGAACTAAGGAAGAGCAGGAGGGAACTGAAGCTAATACTGATTCGGCGATGCCTGCTGCGGAAGAAACAGTCGCTGAGGACAAACAGCAAGCACCCTTTTATTCGACAACAAGCGAAGTATAGAATATAAATAGTAGAAAAGCAAGGAGATTTTGCAATGCCACAGGATTATAACAGTACCTTGAATTTGCCGCAGACCGACTTTCCCATGAGAGGAAACCTTCCCAAGAGAGAGCCTGATATGCTTGCGCAGTGGGAGGAAAACCGCCCGTATTATGCGCTTTGTGAGAAAAACAAGGAGAAGCCGAAGTATATTCTTCATGACGGCCCTCCGTACGCAAACGGCGATATTCACATGGGAACGGCTTTGAATAAGGTTTTGAAGGATATTATCGTCAAGTATAAGGCTATGACAGGGTATAATGCGGTTTATGTGCCGGGCTGGGATTGTCATGGGCTTCCGATTGAGCTTAAGGCGATTAAAGACCTCGGTGTAGACAGCAACGCCGATACTGCGACAATCCGTGAGAATTGCCGTAAATTTGCGCTTTCTTATCTTGACAATCAAAAGGTTCAGTTTAAGCGGCTTGGCGTTTGGGGCGATTTTGACAACCCATATCTTACGATTAACCATGAATTTGAGGCTAATCAGGTCAAGGTTTTCGGCGAAATGTATAAAAAAGGATATATATACAAGGGGTTAAAGCCTGTTTATTGGTGCGCCGACTGCAAAACCGCTCTTGCCGAGGCTGAAATTGAGTATGAGGACGACGAAAATTATTCTATTTTCGTTGCTTTTAAAGTTATCGACGACAAAGGAATTTTCAGCGGAATCGGTGTTAATCCCGCCGATGTTTCCGTTGTAATTTGGACGACAACGACTTGGACCCTCCCCGGAAACCTCGCAATCTGCCTTGGTCCTGTTTACGATTACACCCTTGTCAGGGTTGAACAAGAGGACAGCAAGTTTTACGGAAAATACCTGCTTATGGCGGCAGAGCTTGCCCCCGTGGTGATGAAGTCTGTCGGAATTGAAAAGTTTTCCACTCACGGAAGCTTTAAGGGCAAGGATTTAGAGTTTGTCGAAACAGAACACCCATTTATGGGCAGAAAATCCCCGCTTATTGTCGGAAACCACGTTACCCTTGAAAGCGGCACAGGCTGTGTTCACACTGCGCCCGGCTTTGGCGTTGAGGACTTTGAGGTCTGCAACAGCTATAAGGGTATGTTTAAAATCGTTGTTCCCGTTGACAGCAAGGGAATTATGACGGAGGAGGCAGGCAAGTTTGCGGGGCTTAAAACCGATGCCGCAAACAAGGCAATCTCCAAGGATTTGGAAGAAAGCGGAAGCCTTCTTGCCGTGCAGAAGATAAGCCACTCTTATCCGCACTGCTGGCGCTGTCACAACCCGATTATCTATCGTGCGACCGACCAGATTTTCTGTGCGGTTGATAAGTTTAAGGACGAAACCTTAAAGGCTATAACCGAGGTTCAGTGGATTCCGAAATGGGGCGAGGACAGAATCAGAAACATGGTCGCCGACAGAAGCGACTGGTGCATTTCCCGCCAGCGCATTTGGGGCGTGCCGATTCCGATTCTTTATAATAAGGCGACGGGCGAGCCGATTGTCACCGATGATACAATTGAGGCTATTTCCGATTTGTTCCGCCGTGAGTCGTCCGATGCCTGGTACAGGCTTGACGCAAACGATATTTTGCCGCAGAGCGTCAAGGATAAGCTTGGAGTTTATGATTTCGAAAAGGAAACCGACATTTTTGATGTATGGTTTGATTCGGGTTGTTCGCATGAGGCTGTCCTGCGTGAACGTGAAGAGCTTCATTGGCCTGCCGATTTGTATCTTGAGGGTGCTGACCAGTATAGAGGCTGGTTCCAGTCGTCGCTTCTTACTTCCGTCGCCTGCTATGGAACGGCGCCTTATAAGGCTGTTTGCACACATGGCTGGGTGCTTGCGGGCAAGGGCGAAAAAATGTCAAAGTCAAAGGGCAACGTTATTGTTCCCGCCGATGTCATTAAACAGTACGGCGCAGACGTTTTGAGGCTTTGGGTTGCTTCGCTTGACTATCATAATGACGTGCGTGTTTCCGATGATATATTAAAGCAGGTTTCGGAGGCTTACAGAAAAATTCGTAACACCGCCCGTTTCATGCTTGGAAATTTGTGTAACGGCGAAGGCTTTGACCCGAACACTGATATGGTCGATTTAAAGCTGGTTGACGGGCTTGACAAGTGGGCGCTGAATGCCTTTGACAAGCTTATCGAGAAGGTGAAAACCTCATATGAGGCAATGGATTATTACCTTGCTTACCATGCTATTCACAATTTCTGCGTTGTTGACATGAGCAATTTTTACCTTGATGTAATCAAGGACAGGCTTTATTGCGAAAATGAAAAATCACAGCAAAGACGTGTTGCGCAAAGCGTTATGTACACGATTTTGCACGGCTTGACATTGCTTGTCGCTCCGATTTTAAGCTTTACCGCCGACGAAATCTGGGAATATATTCCTCACCTTGTCGCTGACGACAAGAGGGGTGCGGCATTTAATGAAATGCCGGAAAAAACAGGAATTGTCGCCGACGAAGAGTTTATTGCAAAATGGGATAAAATCCATGCTATTCGTGAGGACGTCCAAAAGGTGCTTGAAATCAAGCGTGGTGAAAACCTTATCGGCAAGTCGCTTGAAGCAAAGGTTATTCTTCATTCGAACGAGGATTTGTCTGTTTTGACCGACGATTTTGATAAAATATTCATTGTTTCACAGGTTGAGTTTGACGGAGGAGAGGGCGAATTTAAGGGCGACGTAGATGGGCTTTCCATCACCGTCACAAAGGCGGACGGCGAAAAGTGCGAGCGCTGCTGGACTTATTCTGAATATGTCGGAAAAGATTCCAAGCACCCGACGCTTTGCGAGCGCTGTGCCAAGGCTGTCGAGGGGGTTTAAATTGAAGAAAACAACCCTTTACAAGCTCTATGCACTTATTGTTGCGGCTTTGCTTATCGGCTTTGACCAGCTTACAAAGTGGCTGGTTTCAACCTCGCCGATAAAGCTCGGCGAAACGCTATCCCTTATAAAAATAGGTAACACCGAGGTCTTAAACCTCACTCACCACCATAATACGGGCGCTTCCTTCGGCATTTTTCAAGGCAAGACGACAATGCTTGTTATCGTTACGCTTTTGATTCAAATTGGCTTGATTGCTTATGTTGTAATCAAGAAAAATCTTTCTAAATCAGCGCTCTGGGCGCTTACGCTTATAATATCGGGCGGCTTCGGCAACATGATTGACAGAGTTTTCAAGGACGGCAAAGTCGTTGATTTTATCGATTTTCGCTTTATACAGTTTCCGATTTTCAATGTTGCGGATATTTGCGTTGTGGTCGGTTCTGCTTTGCTTATTATTTCCATAATTATCGAGGAAGTCAACCTTAGAAAAGCAGAAAAGCTTAAAGAAAATGCAGACAAAAATGACAATTAGGAAATTTTCCGCCGCTGTCCACAATGAGGGAGAGCGGCTGGATAAGTTTTTAGTGGAAATTTGCCCTGATATTACCAGAAGCGCGATTGTGCTTTTGATTGCGGGCGAAAACGTATCGGTAAACGGTAAGCTTCAGCCGAAAAATTATCGTATAAAAAGCGGCGACTTCATTGAGGTACGCATTCCCGAGCCTGAAAGCACAGAGCTTGAGGCGGAGGAAATCCCTCTTGACATTGTATATGAGGACGAGTTTTTGCTTGTCGTAAACAAGCCGCGCGGAATGGTCGTCCACCCGGCGGCGGGGCATAAAAGCGGCACGCTGGTAAATGCGCTTATGCACCATTGCGGCGACAGCCTTTCGGGAATAAACGGCGAAATCCGCCCCGGAATCGTACACAGAATCGATAAGGACACAAGCGGCTTGCTTATGGTTGCGAAAACTGATAAAGCGCACGTCGGGCTTGCCGAGCAGATTAAAAATCACTCCTTTACGAGGCTTTATCAGGCGGTTGTAATCGGCTCTGTAAAAGACGGCGGAACAGTCGATGCGCCGATTGGCAGAGATAAAAACGACCGAAAAAAAATGTGCGTTACGGACAGAAATTCACGGAATGCAACAACGCATTTTGAGGTGGTAAAAAATTTCGGCGAATACACTCATTTAAGGCTTCGGCTTGAAACGGGCAGAACGCATCAAATTCGTGTTCATATGGCGTATATCGGACACCCGCTTGCGGGGGATTTCGTTTATGGAAACGGCAGGCCAAAATGGCTTAACGGTCAGTGCCTGCACGCATCAGAGCTTGGTTTTGTCCACCCGATAAGCGGCGAGGAAATGCGCTTTTCAAGCGAGCTGCCTGATTATTTTGTAAAGTTTTTAAAAAATATAGATAAATAGATGTAGAACAGTTTGAGGTTTCAATTGGAAAAAATACTTATGGCGTCCGATTTGGACGGAACCCTGCTTGACGACGAAAAGCTTATTTCGCCGGAAAACAAGGCGGCAATACGCCGTTTTCAAGCGGCGGGAAATATTTTCACGTTTGCGACGGGGCGCGGCATAACCATGGCTCGGCCTTATGCGCAAGAGCTTGGGCTTGAC
This sequence comes from uncultured Oscillospiraceae bacterium, assembly GCA_964649485.1. GTDB lineage: Bacteria > Bacillota > Clostridia > Oscillospirales > Ruminococcaceae > JAAYSD01. Next base: position 4,732 of record CAZYRV010000007.1, read on the forward strand.
GTGCCTGTTATTCTTTTTAACGGGCCGATGATTTACGATTTTAAGGACGAAAGGGTTATCTGGCAGCAGACAATTACCGGAAATGTAAGAGAGAAAATCAAGCATATTTTAAGGGAAAATCCCCATGTCGGCTGTGAAATATTGATTGGTGAAAACGTTTATGTTACACAGCTTAACGATGTCGAGCGCTGGCATTTGGGCATAGGAAAGGTTACGCCGATTTTTGCGGAGGTTGACGACGTGCCTGACGGCTGGCTTAAGGTTTTGTTTGCGCTTCAACCGGAGGCTATGCCGGAATTTATCAAATTTGTTGACGCAGCCTTTGAGGGGCAGGGCAACCTTGTCCAGTCTGACAAGATTTTTTACGAGCTTATGCCGGACGGCGTAACAAAAGGCACTTCCTTGAAAAAACTGGCTTGGATATTGGGCGGTTGTGGTATGAAAACGGCGGCGATAGGCGATAATTATAATGATATAGATATGCTTAGGGCGGCTGATTTTTCGTTTGCGGCGGGGAATGCTCTTGACGACGTGAAATCAGCGGCGCAGAAGGTTGTTTCGGACAATAACAACTCTGTTGTACGAGATGCTGTTGAATATCTGGATAATTTAGCTTTATCGCATAAAAGATAAAAAGAATTAATATAGTTTATGGAGGTAACTATGGACGAACTGCTGAAAAAGGAGCTTGAAATCACAGCGACAAAAGTCAGAATGGGAATCATTGAGGGTACGTACAACGCAAAGTCCGGACACCCGGGCGGCTCGCTCTCGATTACGGATACGCTTACTTATCTGTATTTTCACCGCATGAATGTTGATCCGAAAAACCCGAAAAACCCCGACCGTGACAGATTGGTGCTTTCTAAGGGGCATACTGCGCCCGCACTTTACTCTGTGCTTGCGAACAGAGGCTTTTTCCCTGTTGACGAGCTTAAAACACTTCGCCAAATCGGCTCTAGGCTTCAGGGGCACCCCGAAATGAAGCATATTCCCGGTGTTGATATGTCAACAGGTTCGCTTGGGCAGGGGATTTCCGCCGCCTGCGGAATGGCTTTGTCGGGTAAGGCTTCGAGTGAAACCTACCATGTTTACGCAATCCTCGGCGACGGCGAGCTTGAGGAGGGTCAGGTGTGGGAAGCGGCGATGCTTGCGGCTCATTACAACCTTGATAATCTCACCGCTGTTGTTGATAACAACGGGCTTCAGATTGACGGCAAGATAAGCGATGTTTGCTCGCCTTATCCGATTGACGAAAAATTCCGTGCCTTCGGCTGGCACGTAATTGTGATAAACGGTCATGACTTTGATGCGATTGACAAGGCTTTCAAGGAATCGGAAACAATAAGCGGAAAGCCTGTCGCAATTATCCAGTGCAGCGTAAAGGGCAAGGGCGTTTCCTTTATGGAAAATCAGGTTTCGTGGCACGGCTCTGCGCCTAATAAAGACCAGTATGATACGGCAATGGCAGAGCTTAACGCAAAGCTTGACGAGCTTATGGCAAAGTAAAGGACGGAGGAAATATATATGTCTAATATAACAAAAGCAACCCGTGACAGCTATGGAGAGGCGCTTGTTGCGCTTGCTGATTCGGGTAAGGATATGATGGTTCTCGACGCTGACCTTGCGGCGGCGACAAAAACAGGTATTTTCAGAAAAGCTTATCCCGACAAGCACTTCAACTGCGGCATTGCCGAAGCAAATATGATGGGCGTCGCTGCGGGAATTGCCACAACGGGAAAGCTTGTTTTCGCAAGCTCTTTCGCAATGTTTGCGGCGGGCAGAGCCTTTGAAATTGTCAGAAACAGTA
>CAZYRV010000007.1:6551-8217 GCA_964649485.1 uncultured Oscillospiraceae bacterium
TTAAAATCGGCGCTACTCATGCGGGTATTTCCGTCGGCGAGGACGGAGCAACCCACCAGTGCAACGAGGATATTGCCCTTATGCGTACAATTCCGGGCATGACGGTGATAAATCCTTGTGACGACGTCGAGGCGAAGGCGGCTGTTTTTGCGGCGGCAGAGCATGACGGCCCTGTTTATTTGCGCTTTGGAAGGCTTGCTATTCCCGTAATAAACGACGAAAAAACCTACAAGTTTGAGCTTGGCAAGGGCGTAACCCTCCGTGACGGCAAGGATATTACCATAATTGCGACTGGGCTTCTTGTCCATAGGGCTGTTGAGGCGGCTGAAGCGCTTGCAAATGAGGGAATTGACGCCCGTGTAATAAATATTCACACAATCAAGCCGATTGACCGTGAAATTATCATCAAGGCGGCACGTGAAACAGGAAAAATAATCACGGCGGAGGAGCATTCTGTAATCGGAGGGCTTGGCTCTGCGGTTTGTGATGTTGTTTCCGAGGAGTGTCCTGTTCCTGTCAAGAAAATCGGCGTAAACGACGTTTTCGGCTATTCAGGGCCTGCCGTAAAGCTTCTTGAGGAGTTCGGCCTAACTGCTGATAATATTGCGAAAACTGCAAAAGAATTTTTAGGCAAATAAGGAGATAAAATGAAGCTCTATAAGCCTGTTTCGGCTCTTCTTGCGATAATCTGCCTGCTTGGCGGCTGTGAAAGCCGCTATCAGGAGGAAATTGACGAATATTACGGTAATACAACGACAACGGGGCAGACGACAGTGGAAGAAAATAACAATTCAACGGCAAAGCCCGATAATACAGCCTCGGGCGAAACCACAGCCGCAACAAAAGCACCTGACGACACAAGCGGGGACAGTGTTTCCGCTTTTGCCGCCGTGCCAATTTACAATAACGCAAAAAGCACCGACTATGTGTCCTTTCAGGCGGAACACCCCGATTTAACCGCAGAGCAGGTCGTCACATACGTAAATATCGGGCTTTCACGTCCGTTTTACACAGGGATAGAAACGATTTCCAATCCCGACAGCCTTTTTGTTTTGTCGAACAAGTATAATGCGCTTCCGGAGGATTATGAGCCTGACGACCTTGTTTCGCTTTCAAGCAACGCTGGCTTTGCGGGACGTGATGTAAGAATGAGGAAGGAAGCCGCCGAGGCATTTGAAAAGCTTGCCGCCGACGCAAAAGAGGCTGGCTATACAATAATCGGACTTTCCGGCTATCGCAGCTATTCGGTTCAGGCAGAGCTTTATCAGGATTATGTCAACAGCGACGGAGTTGAGGCGGCTGATACTTACAGCGCCCGTGCAGGCCATTCAGAGCATCAGACGGGACTTGTAATCGATGTGACAAACCTTGTGCTTGCGTTCGACCAGTTCGGCGAAACTGACGAATACGAGTGGGTTAAAGACAAGCTTCATAATTACGGGTTTATAATCCGCTATACCCCCGAGGGCGAGTGGATAACAGGCTTTCAGCCCGAGGCATGGCATTTTCGCTATGTCGGGGTTGATGCTGCGACGGAAATATACGAAAAGGGAATAACCCTTGACGAATATGTCGTGGCAAATTCCTTAACTTAAACTGCGGAGGTAGTATGCAGGACGGATTTATAAAAGTTGCGGCGGGAACACCCGAAATTCGGGTCGCCGAC
>CAZYRV010000007.1:8227-23771 GCA_964649485.1 uncultured Oscillospiraceae bacterium
ATTTCAATAAAAACAGTATTTTAAAGCTGGCGCAGGAGGCGGGCGGGCTTGGGGTAAAGCTTCTCGCCCTGCCTGAGCTTTGCGTGACAGGCTATACCTGCGGCGATTTGTTTTTTCAGCAGGCGTTGCTTGACAAGGCGGAAAAAACCTTGCTTGAGATTATTGCCGAAACCTCAAGGCTTGATATGATAATCGTTTTGGGCTGTCCGATACGAGGTGAAAACCGTTTGTACAACTGTGCGGCGGTGATTAATAAAGGAAAATGCCTTGCGCTTGTGCCGAAATCCCATATGCCGAATTATAATGAGTTTTATGAAAAGCGCCATTTTTCCGATTTTTATCACGATATGGATACTAAGCTCGGTAAAATAACAAAAAATGTAATATTTTGCGCTGATGAAATGCAGGATTTCAGCTTCGGGGTTGAGATTTGCGAGGATTTGTGGACGGTCTGTCCGCCGTCGGGAAGTCTTGCGCTTGGCGGCGCAAATATTATCGTCAATATTTCCGCAAGCAATGAGATAATCGGCAAGGACGGCTATCGCCGAGAGCTTGTAAAGGGGCAGTCGGCACGGCTTATGGCGGGCTATGTTTATGCGAATGCGGGAGAGGGCGAAAGCACGCAGGATTTGGTTTTCAGCGGGCACAGCCTGATTGCCGAAAACGGCACTGTTCTTACGGAAAGCAGGCATTTCACCACAGGTCTTGCCGTAAGCGAAATCGATGTAAAAAGGCTTTCCGCAGAGCGCATGAAAAACACTGAATTTAACGGTAATTGTGAAGTTTCAGCAGTTTCATTCAGCGTTTCGGTAAGCGATACCGAAATTACCCGAAAATTCTATAAATTTCCGTTTGTGCCTGCTGATTCGGGAGAAAAAAGCAGCCGCTGTGAGCAGATTCTTTCAATGCAGGCAAACGCACTTAAAAAGCGGCTTGTGCATACCGGCGCAAAATCGCTTGTAATCGGCATTTCCGGCGGACTTGACAGCACCCTTGCGCTTATTGCGGCGGTGCGTTCGATGAAGCTTTTAAACCGCCCCGCAAGTGATATTATCACGGTTTCTATGCCTTGCTTCGGCACAACAAAGCGAACACGTTCGAATGCGGAAAAGCTTTGCTCTGAATTTGGCACGACTTTCCGTGAAATCGACATTTCCAATGCCGTAACGGTTCATCTTGCCGACATAAAACACGAAATAAACGTTCATGACACAACCTTTGAAAACGCACAGGCAAGGGAAAGAACGCAGGTTTTGATGGATATTGCCAATCAAAGCGGCGGAATGGTGCTTGGCACGGGCGATTTATCAGAGCTTGCGCTTGGCTGGGCGACCTACAACGGCGACCATATGTCAATGTATGGAATAAATGCTTCCGTTCCGAAAACGCTTGTGCGGCATATTGTGCGTTATTTTGCGGAAAGCTGTGACAATCAGAGGCTTTCCGATGTGCTTTTTGACGTGCTTGACACCCCGGTAAGTCCGGAGCTTTTGCCTGCGGACAAGGAAGGGAAAATCGCCCAGAAAACCGAGGATATTGTCGGTCCGTACGAGCTTCACGACTTCTTTTTATATTATGGAATACGCTGGAGCTTTTCGCCGAAAAAGGTTTTCCGAATTGCAAAGCTTGCATTTGACGGCGAATATTCCGACGAAATCATACTCAAATGGCTTAAAATTTTTTACAGGAGATTTTTCGCACAACAGTTTAAGCGCTCTTGCATTCCCGACGGAGTGAAAATCGGTTCGGTTTCGCTTTCGCCAAGAGGCGACTGGAGAATGCCGAGTGACGCTGTGTCAAAAATTTGGCTTGATGAGCTTGAAGATATTGTATAAATGTCATTAAAAGCCCTAGTCAAGCCGATTAAAAATTGTCTAAAAAATTTCAATTTGCTACTTGATTTATTGTTAATTTTACTGTATAATTGTATAAGGCGGTATAATTCGTATTTTTATCCGAGCATAATTTGTACAATTATTTATGCGTAATCGCTTAAATCCGCCTTTTACACTGCTTTGCCGATATTTATACGGCGCTTTTACCATCACAATACAAATTGTCACAGACCCTTTGCCTTTGTCTGTCCTCTTTACTTAAGCTTTTCAGACGGCTTTTGGGATTCGGCATTAACTGCGAAGGAGGTATATTGTGTTCGGTAAGGACAAAATCGAGAGGGTTTCATTATACGGCGCAGATGATTCTCTTATAATTACCATTGAAAAAAAGTTTAAAATAGTTGAAAAGCCAAGCCGCACAGTCTTTATAAAGCAGGTTATTCCCGAATCGGCCGAGGTCGGCTCAACAGTAAAAGTTGTTTTACATACTAAAAAAAGGGAAAACAAAACTTTTTCTGGGCAGATTATTTCTGCGGGTAAAGCTTCTTTTACGGTTCAGCTCGAGAACGAGCTTTCGCCGGAGGAGGAAAGACGGCGCTTTGTCAAGGTTAAAACCGCTGCGGAAGGCGTAATCACGTTTGTTACCCGTGACGAAAAGCTTATGAAATTCGACAAGCCGCTTCCGATTGAAATCAAGGATATAAACATTGGCGGGCTTTTTATTCAGTCGGATATTGAATTCAGGCGTGGTGATATAATCATGCAGGAGGCTTTTTTGGGCGACTCAAGCCTTAAATCCTCGGCGGAGGTTTTAAGGGCGCAGCCCTGTGAGGAAAATAAGGACGTATGCGGCTATGGCTGCCGTTTTATACAGCTTAACCCTTCCGAGGAGGAAATGATCACACGCTATATTTACAGAGCACAGGTTATTGAAAGGCGACGTAAGGCAAAATCTGAAACGTAAGCCGATTCAAAAGCACAATCTTGTCTGAGCAAATATTACATCAAGGAGGCAGACTTAATGAATATAAAGGTCAAAACTTCGCTTATTTGGGCAATGGTATTTTTTGCTGTTGTGCCGCTTCTTATTGTTTCTATAATTGGGATTGTGAATATTTTTGAATATTCCGGCAAAACAATGGAGGATCAGATTTATGCTGTTGCCAAATCCAGAACCTCTCTTGCCGACAGCTTTTTTGAAGACTATGAATCAAGGGCGAAATCCCTTGCGGAGCTTGATGCTGTTAAAGCCTACGAAACCGATGCTCAGGCGGCTCAGGCGGCTTTTGACTCTTTTGCGTCAGTCGATAAAAATATCGTAGGAATCCAAATTGTAAATACAAGCGGCTCGGCTGTTTTACCGCAAAAGTCGGAAGGCTTTGAGTTCCCACAGGAGCTTAAAGATGCGGTTGCGGCAAAAACGGCGGTTTCGTCTCCTCTTTTCAAGTATGGCAGTTCGTCAAAATATGCCTTTGCAGCAAGCGCTCCGCTTGGCGACAAGGCGGTTGTTATTGTTGTTGATCAGGACGCACTTTTGACGCTTACAAAGGACAGCTCGTTTTCTAAGACGGGTCAGTTTGCCCTTTCGGACAGACAAGGTCATCTTGTCGGCAAGATTGGTGTTTCTGAAGTTTCCAATAGCGGCGATGATGCAGAGCTTAATAAAAAAATAAACGAAATCTATAATAGCACTCTGGCAAGCGAGTCGGGTAATAGCGATTCAGAACAATACAGTATTGCAAAAGCAGGAAAATATACACTTGCTTACAATAATGCAAATCTGACAACCAACTGGGTATATTTTGCTATGACAGAAGAAGGCACGGATACGGGCTTTAATGTGCTTGCGCTTGTGCTTGTTATAGTTGTTGTTGTTGTACTTGGAGGAGTTTGCCTGCTTATAGGCGTTGCGGTCAGACGGTCGATTACTAAGCCTATGGGTCAAATTATTGCGACTATGAAGGAAATCGGCGAGGACGAGGAAGGCAAGGAAGTCCGCTTTAACATTAATGCCAAAAACGAATTCAAGGGCATGGCGGAAACGTTTAACTCCCTTCTTGACGAGGTTATTCAAAGTGAGGAAAGACACAGAACTGTCGCCGATATTTCCGACAGCATTCTGTTCGAGTGGGATTTCAACACCGAGGTTATGTACCTGTCCGAAAACTTCTATAAGAGGTTTGAGCTTGATGCTAGGGCGGCGACACTTTCCAACGGCAAATTTATTGATTCGCTTATGCCTGAGGAGTTTGCGGAGAATTACAAGCGCGACATAAATCAGCTTATCAAGAGCAAGGGTGCGTACAATTCAGAATACCAAATTAATACAAAGGAAGGCAATTTGACGTGGATTTCTGTCCGTGCGCAGTGCATTACAAACCGCTTGAACGAGATTTTAAGAGTTGTCGGAGTCATCACAGATATTGATAATGACAAAAAGCTCGAGCTTATGCTGTCAGAGCGTGCAAGCTATGACTTTTTATCCCAGCTTTACAACAGGGATACTTTTGAAAGAGAGCTTTCCGATGAAATAGAGCGCCGTGGTGAAAATCCGATTGGTATACTCTTTATCGACCTTGACGACTTTAAATTTGTCAACGATAGATATGGACACACGGCGGGCGATGAGGTTATTCGCCATGTTGCTGATAGAATCAGGCTTCGTGTCGAGGACAAAAACGGCTTTGGCGGTCGCTTTGGCGGCGACGAGTTCGTCCTTTGCGTAACCGACAAGCATGATATTGACAATATCGAGGATATGGCGCAGAGCATTATTGACGAGCTTTACGAGGGCTATTCCCCGACAAATTCAAGCGTTTATATCAACATCAGGTGCAGTATCGGCATAACCCTTTGCCCCGATCACGGAACCGTGGCGAGCGACCTGCTTCGAAACGCTGATGCCGCAATGTATTTCGTAAAGAAAAACGGAAAATCAAACTATCATGTATATGAAGAAACTGACAACGAAAGCAGTGACAGCTTCTTTACAAGCTTTTAAGTTAGACGAGAATTAATAAAAGCTTGAACATTTTTACGACTGTGAAATGGTTTATCAAGCGGACTCGTATGTCCGCTTGTTATTTTGAACATATGTTGTCGATTTAAGGAATTTTATGTTGTGCGAGGGCTTTATGGCAGAAATAATCACTGTTACCAATCAAAAGGGCGGCGTCGGTAAAACGACAGCTTGCAGCGCACTTTGCGGGGGGATTGTCGCCCGTGATAAAAGCGTGCTTGCCGTTGATTTAGACCCGCAGGGAAATCTGAGCTTTAGCTTGGGCGGCGAAACCGACGGAAGGCTTACTGTTTATGATGTGCTTAAGGGCGAAGCGGATTTGAGAGATGCAATCCAGCACACAAGTGTTTGCGACGTGCTTCCGGCAAATATAATGCTTTCCGCACTTGAGCTTGAGCTTACGGGTTCTGACAGGGAATTTATCCTAAGCGACAAGCTTAATAAGGTTAAAAATGATTATGATTATATTATAATCGACACGCCGCCTGCCTTGTCCGTACTCACGATAAACGCATATACTGCAGCGGATTCGCTTATTATTCCGATGATGCCGGAAATTCTCAGCCTTCAAGGCATTTCCCAGCTTAAAGAAACGATTTTCGCCGTCAAGAAGTATTACAATTCAAAGCTTACGGTAAAAGGAATACTTCTAAATAAATATAATCCCCGGCTTACCCTTACTAAAGAGGTTGAAGAGCTTGCGGAGCTTATTGCGGCACAGCTTGAAACAAAGCTTTTCAAAAATAAGCTGAGTGCAAGCATTGCTTTTGCGGAAGCGCCCGCACACGGCGAAACAATAATTGATTATTCGCCGAAATCAAAGTCGGCGGCGCAGAGCAGAGCCTTTGCCGACGAGGTTTTGGGAATAGTTGAAGAGCCGGTCAAGCGCAAGCCTCGCTCGTTTAAACGTGTAGTAAGACACAGCCCGACCTGATTCAGGAGGTTGTAAAATGTCCGGTAAAATTACAAAAACAAACAAAACAAAGCAGGTGCTTCAGCTTGTCGCTGAGGGCGGGACTTCATATAATCCCCTTGCCGCAGCGGGGCTGATGGCAGTGAATCCCCGACGGGAAATCGTTTCTGAAGCAACCCCAGAACCATTTTCAGAAACGTTCAGCAACGATGATGAAGCCGAACAGCTTATTTCTGTAAACCTCATTGCTATTGTTGCGGACGAGCTTGCGCCGCTTGCGCTCGAGCGTTTTAACGCCTGTTCTTGCGCAAAATGCCGAAAAGCGCTTGCTTCCCATGCGATTAAAGCAATTGCACCAAGATATGTAAGCTGCAGCACGAATGATGTTTATGCAAAAAACAGTCATTCCGCAAGACGACAGAGGGATTTTTGCAGACTTTTGGTTGCACGTGATATGGTAAGACAGATAATTAGAAGAAAACGGTTGCCTTTTCACTGATTTTTTTCACGTTACATTGTGACTTTGTCACAGAAAAACATATTTTATATGTAAGATATTATCAAACTTTAATGTTTACAAGCATAAACTTTAAAAATAAGCTTGAAATTTTACTTTTTTTATTATATAATAGTATATATATTATTAAAGGGGGACATATGTCACTTTTTAACAGCACATCCTTCAGAATAACTCAACAAGGGCTTGACATTCTTTGGCAAAAACAACAGATAATTTCACAGAATATCGCAAACAAGGATACGCCTGATTATAAGGCGAAATATTTACAGTTTTCGGGGATTCTGCGGGAAAAAATGCTTCAAAACGGAAAGACAAAGCCTGAGCTTCACCTTACAAGCAGTGTTGTGACCGATACATATACCGCCGACCAGGCAGATGGAAACAACGTTGATGACGAGCAGCAGCAAATCGAGCTTACAAGGACTCAGCTTCAATACAGTACGCTTGTCGATCAGATGACGGCTGAGTTTAATATGCTTAAAACGGCGATGAAGACAAGCTAGAAAAGGAGAAAGCATGGCATTCTTGAAATCTTTGGATATTTCCGCATCGGGAATGACGGCACAGCGCCTTAGAATGGATATTATTGCGCAAAATGTCGCTAATGCGAACACCACACGCACAGAGGACGGCACGCCATATCGGCGCCAAATGGTTGTTTTCGAGGAGGCAAAAGAGTTTCGAAACGTCTTGAGAAGCAAGGCAAAGCTCGAATATAAGGGCGTTTTGGTAAGCCAAGTCGTCGAGGACGAAACACCGCTTACCCCCGTTTATGACCCAACTCACCCCGATGCTGACGAAACCGGCTATTATTATATGCCGAATGTTGACCTCACTGTGGAAAATATCGACCACCTTGCCGCAACACGTTCGTGGGAAGCGAATAAGGCGGTTTTCGATGCCGTAAAGACTATGGCGTCAAAAGCAATGACAATAAGCGGCTAGTAAGCCACTTGTATAATTATCGCAGGGTTTGCGGTGATTTGCCTGTAAAGGCTGATGAAAAGGAATTCAAAACAGAATAATATCAACTGGAAATAAGCTGATAATTATCGGCTTTAAGGAGGGCAAGATGTTCATAATTCCAATTTCGAGCCAAATCACACCATTAAATCCCATCAGTCCTGTTTCATCAAAGGAAAAAGAAACAAACGATTCAGTCACAGCAGAGCCGTCTTTTCTTGATGTGTTCAAATCTGTGGTTGACAACGCTGTTGAAACTACACAGCAAAAAGACCGTGATATGATTAATGTTATGCTTGGAGATATCGACGACCTGCATACAATTAATGCCAATATTGCGAAGGCGGCAACCGCTGTCGAACTCTTGACGACGGTAAAAAATCAGGCGATTAATGCATATAGCGAAATTATTCGCATGTCAATTTAGGCATAGCGGAGGATTAGCATATGAATGAACGCCTTAAAAAGGTGACCACGACCATAAACACAAAATGGACTGGTATGTCCAGAAAAGGGAAATATTATGCAATTTTTATTCCCCTTGGGATTATTGCGGTGGCTGTTGCCCTCACTGTAATCCTTAACATACCCAGCTATAGCGTGCTTTTCAGCGGGGTCAGCTCTGACGAAGCCGCACAGATTGCGGCGGCAATAAACGAGCTTGGTGTATCCGATATTTCTATCAAGAGCAACGGTGATATTGTTGTTCCTAAAAATCAGGAGGATCAGCTTCGTTTTCAGCTTAATATGCAGGGATACCCCACGTCCGGATTTAATTACGAGGATGAGGGGACAGATTTGTTTACCACGGACACCCAGCTCCGTGAGAAATACCGCCGCCAATACGAAACGAGGATTGCTAACACAATCTCAAGCTTCAGCAGCATAAGCAGTGCGGTTGTAAACCTTTACATTCCCGAGCAGAAAAACTATGTTCTGGTTACGGATAAGGAAGAGCCAAGCGCCGCCGTAACCGTTACCCTAAAGCCCGGAAAATCGCTTTCGGGTAAGGAAGTTCTCGGTATTTATAACACTGTAATAAAAAGCGTTTCGTCGCTTAAGCCCGAAAACGTTTCCGTTGTTGATTCCGACGGAATGCCGCTTTTATACTCCGAAACAGGAGAATCAGCCACTGATGATATATCCGTGGCTTATGCCAGGTTAAGCTATAAAAAGGAATTTGAAAAGCTTCTCCGTGAAAATTTAAGCGAGCTTTTTGTGCCTGTTTACGGCGATGATAAATTTTCTGCGGTTGTCAACGCAACTTTAAATTATGATAAGGAAGTGTCCGAAACCGTTGATTATACGCCGTCTGTCGGAGATAGCGGCATGATAGAGCATGAGGAACACACCCAAAACGGCACGGGAACAGGTGTTGAGGACGGCGTGGTCGGAACGACACCAAACGCTGACTCCTCGCCTGACTATCCGACTCTTGTTGACGACGGAACGGGTACATATTATTATGAGAAAAAAGACGAAATCGATTATTTGGTAAACACAGCAAAAAAACAGCTTCAGAAGGACGGCTATTCCGTTGAAAATCTGACTGTTTCGCTTGCAATAGACGACCCTGAGCTTACTGATGCGGAAAAGCTTCAAATCGCACAGCTTGCCGCGACTGCTGTGGGAACGTCCGCCGCAAACGTAAGCGTTTTGACACGCTCGTTTGTAAACAGCGATACGATTGGCACGGGTGCGCCGATAATTGTACCTGGCGAAAACAATTTGTACAGAGTTTTACTTTATATTTTCATTGCGGTCGGTGTGCTTCTCGTGATTTTGCTCATAGTTTCCCTGCTTTTAGGCGGCGGCAAAAAGCAGAAAAAGGTTAAACAATCCAAGCAAGTCGCCGTAATCGAGCCTGAAGAGCCGCCTGTCCAAGAAGAAATCATCAAGCGGCCGCCTCCTGTCGAATTCCACTTGCCAAGTCTGACCGAAGAAGCAGCAAGGGATTCTAAGGAAACCGTTCTCAAGCGTGAAATCGGAGATTTTGCGAAAAGCAGCCCCGAGATTGCCGCATCATTAATCAAAAATATGCTTAGAGATGACGAGTGATAACTTACGAAAACATTGTCACGGACGTGTTGCAGGCGTTGGCTTATAATTACGGAAAGGATAGATTAGATGTCAGTTGACGGAAAGCTTTCATCCTCGCAAAAGGTTGCGCTTGTGATTGCTTCAATGGGTGTTGAAAACGCATCGGGGCTTTATCGCTTTCTTTCCGACGAGGAAATTGAGGCAATTACTCTTGAAATCGCACGGCTTGACTATTATCCGATGGATGTGGTCGAAGGCGTTTTAAATGAATTTTACGAACTTTGCCTGACGCAAAAGGTCGTCACCGAGGGCGGGGTTGAATATGCCAGAAAAGTGCTTGAAAAAGCATTCGGCGAGCAATCGGCAGCCACTTTGCTTGAGAGGATAACAAAACAGCTTAAGACAAAAGCCTTTGATTTTGTGCGCAAGGCGGACTATAAAAACCTTCTTGCGATGGTCCAAAACGAGCACCCGCAAACAATTGCGCTTATACTTTCGTATGCACGAAGCGAGCAGGCATCGGCGATTTTGTCCGAGCTTCCCAAGGAAAAACGCATCGATGTTGTGGAAAGAATTGCCAAGATGGACAGGGCTTCGCCTGATGTTATAAAATCAATCGAAACAACGCTTGAGCAAAAGTTTGCAAACCTTGTCACGATGGATACTATGGAGGTCGGCGGCATAAATTATGTTGCTGAAGTCATGAATAATGTTGACCGTGCGACGGAGAAGTTTATTTTTGACGAGCTTAATGCCCGTGACCCCAAGCTTGCAGACTTGATTCGGCAGAAAATGTTTGTTTTCGAGGATATTGTCATGCTTGATTCTATGGCGATTCAGGCATTTACAAAGGCAATCGACACCAAAGACCTTGCTGTTGCTATCAAAGGCTCGACGCAGGAGGTCGCAAACGTCATTTTTTCAAATATGTCAACCAGAGGCCGAGAAACGCTTCAGTCCGAAATCGAATATCTGCATAATGTTCGTATGCGGGACGTCGAGGAGGCACAGCAAAGAATTGTTGCAGTTATCCGCCGTCTTGAGGACGAGGGTGTGCTTGTTATTTCCAAGGGCAAGGACGATGAAATCATTGCATAGTGTTGTGAGGAGGGGCTTGAGTGGCGGTTATTAAAAAAGGCTCCTTTGTGGTAAGCGGGGAAGTCGGAATTGAAAACAAGGTCGAGCAAAAGCTTGCCTTGACGAAGGTCAAAGCTCCCGAAAACGCTGATGTGCAAAGCCTTGAGCTTATGAAAAAGGAATATACCGAACAGGCTCTTAAAATAATTGACGAAGCGGAGGAGAAGGCGGAAAAGCTTCTTGCAAAATCCAAGGAAGAGGCGCAAAAGCTTTTGGATACCGCAAAAGAGCAAAGTGTCAACCTCCGCCATACCGCACAGCAGGAGGGCTATGCCGCCGGCTATAATGACGGTGAGGCTCAGGGCAAAAAAGACGCTTTTGCGCAAGCGCAGGAGTATCTCGACAGCGCAAAGCAGTTTCTTGAGAGGATTCAGGCGGAAAAGGAAGAGCTTTTCATTTCCTATGAAAACGATATTTTCGAAACGGCGCTAGATATAGCCAATAAGGTCACTCTCGACAGCCTTAATCAAAAGGACGGCAGGGTTGTTGCGGGAATATTAAAGCAGGCGGCGAAAAGCTTCAGAAGCTCGAAATACCTTAAAATATCGCTTTATAAAAACGAGGTAACTGCTAAGCTTGCGGCTGACGCTGATTTTGTTAAATCCATTTCGGAAACGATTCCGCACATTGAAATAGAACTTTTAAAAGATGCCGAGGAAGGAACAATTATCCTTGACAACGGCAGTGAAATCACAGATGCGGGCGTTCCGACACAGCTTAAAATGATAACAGAGCTTGGGCGGGGAAAGTTTAAAAATCCTCGCTTGGCAAAGCTTATAGGCGAAAAGGAGAGCGCAGAATCGTGAAGAACATTGATTTTGCGGCATTCCGCAGCGAGCTTAAAAGCTTTGACCCTTACCGTTATTTAGGAAAAATCCAGAAAATTGTCGGCACAACCATAGAATCAAGCGGCCCCGTGTGCAGCATCGGCGATATGTGCAGAATTTATTCCAAGGATAAACAAACCCATATTTTTGCAGAGGTCGTCGGGTTTAATGCGAATAATGTCCTGCTTATGCCGTACACCGACATTGAGGGAATCGGCCCCGGAAGCATTGTTGACAACACGGGCGGTAAGCTCATGGTTAAGACTGGCGATGCGCTTTTGGGCAGGATTATAGACGCAATCGGACGTCCCATTGACGGCGGCGGTGAAATTGAATATACAGATGAAGTTCCCATTTCGGGCATACCCGTAAACCCGCTTACCCGCCCGAGAATCGCACAGCCCATTGTTATGGGGGTTAAGGCGATTGATGGCTTGCTTACCATAGGAAAAGGGCAGAGAATGGGCATTTTTGCAGGCTCGGGCGTTGGTAAGTCAACGCTCATGGGAATGATTGCAAGAAAGGTTCAGGCGGACTTAAACGTTATCGCACTCGTGGGCGAGCGTGGACGTGAGGTTCGTGAATTTATAGATAAGGATTTAGGCAAGGACGGCATGGCAAGGTCTGTTCTGGTGGTTGCAACCTCCGACCAGCCCGCCATGATGAGAAGCAAATGTGCGCTTACGGCGACGGCAATTGCCGAATATTTCAAAGAGCAGGGCAAGGATGTGCTGCTTATGATGGACAGCCTGACACGTTTTGCCATGGCGCAAAGGGAAATCGGGCTTTCCGTCGGCGAACCGCCGATTGCAAGGGGCTATACGCCGTCGATTTATGCCGCACTTCCAAAGCTTTTAGAGCGGGCGGGTAACTTCGAAAACGGCTCTATAACCGGTATTTACACGGTACTTGTTGAGGGCGACGACACAAACGAACCGATTGCCGACACTGTTCGAGGTATCATTGACGGTCATATTGTCCTTACGAGAAAGCTTGCCATGCGAAATCATTATCCGGCGATTGATATTCTCGAAAGCATAAGCCGTCTGATGGTGGAAATTGTTCCTAAGATGCACCATGATGCGGCAAATAAGCTTAGAAATTTGCTTTCTTTATATAACAGCAACTATGATTTGATTTCAATCGGCGCATATAAAAAGGGCACTAATCCACGGCTCGACGAGGCAATTCGCAAGATTGACGGAATAAACGCTTTTCTTACGCAAAGCATTAAAGAATCGTTTGAGCTTGAGGACACTCTGGCAATGCTGGAGGCGGCGGTAAGCGACGATATTCCGTCATAACGGAGGGCTTTGATGAAAAAATTCCATTTCACGCTTCAAAAGCTCAAGGAGTTTAAGGAAAGCGAGCTTGACAGGCAAAAAAATGTTCTGAACAAAATGCGGTCAGAGCTTAATACGCTTTCAGCCGAGCTTGAGGAGCTGTTCAAACGGCTTGACGATAAGAATAACGAGCTTCGGCGAGTCTATAAAAACGGTGCGGCGGCACTTGAAATTTCAGTGCACAAGCGGTATATTTCCTCACTCCAGCAGGATATCCGCAAGCAAAAATACATAATTTCCCTTAAAGAAAAGGAAATCGAACAACAGCTTGGTGTTGTCGTCGAAGCGACAAAAGAGGTTTCGACACTTGAAAATCTTGAGGAAAAACAGCTTGAGGAGTATAAAAAGCTTGAGCTTAAGGAAAACGAGCTTTTCGTGGAGGAGTTTGTTTCAAACGCAAGCTCTCGAAACTAGCGGAGGGTCAGTATGCGGGAAATCTACAAGCTTTACAAGAGTTGTTTCCCCGATTATTACGCTCGGGAAAAGGCTTTCAATCACTTTATTGTGACGGCGTCACCGAAGCTTTTTGCCGAATACGATTATAATACAGATAAGCCTGTTGCGTTTGCTATGACTTGCGGGAATGCTGTTTCGCTTATTTGCACAGCGCCCGAACACCGCAAAAAAGGCATTGGTTCAAAGCTTTTAGCAAAAGCAGAATCGCATATAAAAGAAAGCGGCGCAAAAACAATAGTTCTTGGTGAGGGCAAAAGCAAGCTTTTGCAGGGAGCGCCCGAGGAAACGTCCGAGTTTTTCGTCAAACGTGGATATAAAGCCGATTGGACGAGTGTAAATATGAAGCTTGACCTTGAAAGCTTTGATGAAAGCGAGCTTGATAAACCGTTTGATGGTGTTGCTTTTCGATTTTCAACTACCTGTGAAAAGGCAGAGCTAATCGATGCTGTGAATGATGCTCAACCAGCTTGGGCAGACATTTTTAAGGGATATGACGAACCTGTTTTTGTCGCCGTGAGAAATGGCAGAATAATCGGCTTTGAAATCATATCAACCGATGATGTCCGTTTTGCAAAATCGGAAAAATCAGGGAATATAGGCTGTGTTGGTGTTGTAAAATCAGAACGTAAGGCGGGAATTGGCAGAAGGCTTGTTCTCGAGGGCGCAAGACAGCTTAAATGGCTTGGTTGTGCCGAAATAGAGCTTCGTTATGTCGCGCTTGAAAAGTGGTATGAAAAAATGGGCTTTACCACTCAAAGCCGCCAGTGGATGGGAAGAAAATCAGTTTAATGTCCGGCTTAATGCCTTGACATATATTCCATTGAAAGGGGGTGAAAAAATGAAAATAATGACAGAAGCTGTTTTCAATGCGACGGAAGCTGTAAAAGCAGCACCAAAGCAGGCTTCAAAAAACAATGACTTTGCAAATGTGCTTAAACAAGCGGTTTCGCAAGGAGAAACGGTTGACAATCCGGTGAAAGCTGAGGTTGTTGATGAGAGCATGACAGAGCCGATTGCGGAAAAAATTGTTGATGAAAAAGCAGAGCTTGTACCCGAGGAAAAGCTTGTGATACTGCCTGAAAATGCAGATTCTGACGATGATGACGACGGCGATATACCGCAGATTGTGCAAAGCTTTGCGGTCCTAACGCAGGATGCCGGAATCACGCAAGAGCTTGCCGAAATCACTGATAATGCGGCTAAGGAAGCGCCGGCGGAGGTTCAAGCTGTTCCTCAAATGGTTAAGCCTGTTGAGCAGGCGGTAATACCCATGCAGGCGGCAGAAGCAAAACCCCAAAACGAGCAGATTGAAACGGTTATTGCCGAAATTGTTCCCGAAACAACGCAAGAGCCGGTTGCCGGACAGCCAATTCTGACGGTTGAACAGAAAACCGAGGTTAAGGTCGAGCAAATGGCTGTGGAAAGTGAAAATTTACCAGTCGAATCAGCCAAGCCCGAGGTTAAAAACGTTGAAATATCGCAAGAGCCGATTGTTGAGAAAGCTCAAAAGCCGACAGAAACGGAAAAGCCTGTTTCAATCTTCAGAAATTTGGTCAAAAAAGACGACGAAATCAGCGAAATAACCGTTAAACCCAAGGAAAACAGCGGAATGGCGGGGCTTGACACACAGCCGCAAGCAGAAACAATCCGAGTCGGCGAAAAGGAAGTAAATGTTTCGCCCAAGGAGGTTGTTCGGCAGATTTCACGTGAAATTCTTGCGACAGGTGCGGTAAACGGCAAAACAAGCATAAAGCTTACGCTTGTTCCCGAGGAACTCGGAAAGATTACAATCGAGCTTGTAAGCCATGCGGGCAGGGTCAGCGTTAAAATCACGGCAGAGCAGGAAGCAACCCAGAATTTCCTTTATTCCAGAGGAGAAAATCTGCAGGAAGCGCTTAAAAGCGGCGGTGTTCAGCTTGAAAGCTATCAGGTGGTGAATCCGCAGACGGAACGAGAGCTTTTCGACTATAACGGAAGCGCCAAAAACCCGTATCGCCAAAGCAAAAAGAAACCGAGCAGGAAAACGACGATTTTGCCGACATAATTGCGGCGATGTAACAAATATTTCGAAAGGAGGAAATATGGCAGACGTTAATGGCGTTTCAAGCTATGACCAGATTGTCTCAAACAGGACGAAGTACAAGGATTATTTTTCGGAAAAACAGTCCGGCTCTGACATAACAATGGATACGTTCATAACGCTTTTGATGGCGGAAATGTCGAACCAAAACCCGCTTGAGCCTATGTCGAATACCGAGTTTGTTTCGCAGATGGCGCAGTTTACGTCGCTTCAGGCAATGCAGGATTTAAGCTATAACTCAAATGCAAGCTATGCGGCAAATCTTGTCGGAAAGACGGTCACTATCCGTACGTCGGAAAATGAAGAGCTTGTCACCGAAACGGGAATTGTCACGGGCGTAAAGCTTAAAGATAATGATTTTCAGGTCACGGTAAACGGCACCACCTATCCGATGTCAACAATTAAAGAAAT
>CAZYRV010000007.1:23781-35162 GCA_964649485.1 uncultured Oscillospiraceae bacterium
AACCAAGGCGGCGGACACCAAAACAGGTTTGGACAGCGGCATGGATTATGCGTCAAGCTTAATCGGCAAATATGTGACGGTTCAGTATACCGACGATTCGGGGCAGATGCTTTATGCCGAGGGGCTTGTTGATTCAACGGAAATTCAGGACGGCGAGGCGATGGTTGTTATTGAAGACCTTGCGTTCCCGCTTGATTCAATTGTAAGGGTTTCGGATAAATCAAGCATTCCTGTTGAGGACGAAACAGATACCGACGACGAGCTTGAGGATATTCCCGACATAGAGGACGACGAGATTTCCGACGAGGGCTTATAGAAACGGGGTGAATTTGTGCTTATAAGCGAGTATTTGCGGCTTAGAAATCAAATTTCCGTATCGACCGAGGTAAATAACCGAACATCAGCCGATACAGCGGGAATAAAGCCGCAGGATTCAGAATTTGCGCAGGCGCTTCGCGAAAAGCTTGGTATATCCGAGGATAAAAAGGCTTCGGGTGTTGAATTTTCCAAGCACGCCATAGAAAGGCTTTCGGACAGAAACGTTGACCTTGCGGAAGGGAATCTGCTTGAAAGGCTTAACAAGGGCGTTGAGATTGCCCAGGGAAAGGGCAGCGGCGATACGCTTGTGCTTGTTGACACAACAGCATTTATTGTAAGCGTGAAAAACAACAAGGTTATTACGACGCTTACGAAGGACGATTTAAAAGGCAATATTTTTACGAATATAGACTCAACCGTGATTATTTAAGCCGGACCGTAAAGGAAGCTTGCCCCAAGTCCGATTGACAAGGGGAAACGGTTGACCTATTGCCGAAATTTCGGCAGAAAGGCAGTGACATTATGATTAAGGCATTATTTTCGGGTGTGTCGGGACTTAAAACACACCAACAGAAAATGGACGTAATCGGAAACAACGTTTCAAACGTTAATACTCCCGGTTATATGGCGAGGACGGTTACGTTTCAGGACGTATATTATCAGACCAGCATAAGCGCAACAGCGGGAACAACAACCCGAGGCGGCGTAAACCCAACCCAGACCGGTTATGGTGTAAAGATGGGCTCGGTCACGGCGAACATGACACGCTCCGGCTTTCAGTATTCGGACAGCGTTTATGATCTTGCGATTGCGGGCGAGGGCTTTTTCCAAGTCATGGACGCATCGGGCAATATCATGTATACCCGTGCAGGAGCGTTCAACGCCGACAGCGAGGGTAACCTTGTTGATAAAAACGGAAACAGGGTTTTGGGCGTAATGGGAAACTATACCGGTGTTGATGCGTCGTCAAACCCTATCCAGCTCATGGTTCCGTCGGTTGACGACCATGTTTCATCGGCGACAAAGGTTATAAACGACACAGAAATAACCGTTTCGGCGTCTATCCCCACAAGTCAGGGCGACATAACCGTAAAATTCACAAACGGTAAGCTTCCGTTTGCAACGTTTTCGGGCAATGTACTCGAAATAACCTTTAACATGGATAAGCAGTATACAACGCAGGCGGATTTTCAGGCGGCAATCAACAGTGCGCTTTCAGCAGGCGGTGTTTCGCTTCCGAAGGATATGACGATTAATCTTGAGTTCGGTTCTGTTCCTGCGATGACCGATGCGACGGTTGCCGCAAACTCACGTGAATGGGAATATACTTATCTTGATAATTCAACCCCTCCTGCGCCTGTCACGGAAAAAGCAACCGTTGCATTTGAGTCAACAGAAAAAGGAGCATACGCAAACAATTACTTAATTAATTTTAACTATGTTTCCGGAACTGACAAAACAAAGGCGCAATGGGACGGAAACACGCTTAATATTACGGTTTGCGACAATACTGATGCAACGGCGATTGATAATGCAATCAAGCTTGTAGCGGGAACGGATACCAAGAAAATTTTAACCTGCAAAACATATACAATGCCAAAAGAACCTGAACAAATTAAGGCTGCTATTGCGGTAAATCCAAGGCTTAGTCTTAAAGATGGTTCTGACAGCTTTTATACCGAGGTTGCAAAGCTTTTAAGCACTTTCAAGCTTGAGGACGGACGCACCGCCGAAACACAGGATATTTCAAAGCTTTTAAGCGTTACAATCGGAAGCGACGGCTCAATCATCGGTCAGCACAGCGTTCACGGCTTTATAGAGCTTGGACGGGTTGATATTGTTACATTTGAGAACCCTATGGGTCTTTCTGCAGCCGGAAACTCTTATTTCGTCGAAACCCCCGCTTCCGGCGAGCCGCAGCTTGCCGTCGCAGGAACAAACGGCTCCGGAGAGATTGTTTCCGGTGCGCTTGAAATGTCAAACGTTGACCTTTCGCAGGAATTTGCGGACATGATTGTCAGGGCTTCAGGCAAACTCACGTGTCGTCACGACGTCGGACACGATTCTTGAAGAACTTATAAACCTTAAACGTTAATAATTAAGCATACCTGCCGTGCCTTGCGGTGCGGCAGGCAAAATGCTGAAAGGCGGATTTATGATTCAGCTTACCACGCTTGACGGGCAAACGTTTCTGATAAACGAGGATTACATGGAAAGCGTAATTCAAAATCCTGATACTGTCATACTTATGCGCTCGGGAAGAAGCCTTATCGTTAAGGAAAGCATAGACGAAATCATACGGGCAATCGAAGCCTATAACAATAAAATTCACCGAAACCTCGCATCAAGATAATGATGTTTTTGACATGATATTATGTGGAAACGGAGAAGCCAGAATTGAGGGCGGTTATAATTTTAGGTTGGATTTTTGCCGTGGCGGTCGGAATTTTCGGCGCTTTGGCAGGCAAAGCTTTTTCAGCCATAGCATTTACGCCTTATTTTTATTCGGCGGTTATTTGCTCGGCGCTGACACTTGCTTTTTCCTTCCCGCTTTTTGAGCTTGAAAACATTCCGCATTATTTAAAACAAGCTTTATCGCCAAGTAAGGCAAAGCCGAAAGCGGTTGCGGATAAAATGCTTGTAAATGCGAAAATCGCAAAGGCAAGGGGAGATATTGCGATTGAGGAGATTGCCGGAGAGTGCAGGGATTCTTTTATGAAAACAGCTCTGCTTATTTATCTCGATAAGAAAAAATCTGATGATGTCGCCGCTTATGTCGATGATATGGTCGGCTTTATCGAGGGAAAAAGCAAGAGAATGAGAGTTTTTTTTACAAGAGGAATTGTGTTGTTTTTATTTTTCGGCGTGGCTTTCTCGGCGGCTCAATTTGCTTTTACATATGCTGAAAAGGGGATTTACGGCGCTTTTGTTCCGGCGGGAATAACGCTTTTATACTGTGTTACGGTTGGCTGTCTGATATTTCTTCCTGTTCTTATTTCGCTTAAAAAGTCAGCCGCTGCTGAAACTGTTAAAATGAGGGTTATACGAATGGGGATTGTTGCAATTTCGGACAGAACAAGCATAAATGAGCTTGAGGAAGAGCTTCTGCTTGTTGTAAATGAGGCTCATAAGCGTAAAAATAAGCATATTGTCAAAGATAATAACGATTTATCTTGAAATATTTTTATTTTTATGTTATTATTAAGTGAGGTTTTATTATAGGCATGGCTTAGGATAATTCCCGACTGTGCTTTTGCTTCCCTTCATCTTAAAGCCGTTTGCGGCGAAAGAAAGGAATGATGACTTAATGCCTGAGGTTTTGACGCAGGCCCAGATTGACGAAATGCTTAAAAGCGTTTCCACGGGGCAGTCGTCGGTTGAGATTGCCCATAAAGAGAGGCGCTTTAAGGAATATGATTTCCGTGCGCCGAAAAAGTTTACCAAGGAACAGATAAAAATCCTTGACGCTATTTTCGAAAGCTATGCACGGCTTTTATCATCTTATTTCACGAGCATACTTAGAATTTACAGCCGTGTTTCCTTGATAACCATCGAAGAGCAAAAATATAACGAGTTTAACAATGCTCTTCCTGATTATGTAATTATGGGAATTGTTGATTTGGGGGCAAAGCATGACGATCTTTCTGACACTTCAGTCATAATTCAGCTTTCAAATTCACTCACATTCTCAATGATTGACCGCCTTTTGGGCGGAAAAGGTGAATATAAGGACGTTGACCGAGATTTCACCGAAATCGAGCTTAGTATTATGAACACGATTTTGAAAAATATGGTTTCACTTATGAAAGAGCCTTGGATTTCTCACGTAGAGCTTCACCCCGCTCTTCAAAAGATTGAAACAAATTCGCGTGTCGCCCAGATTATTGACTATGACGAAACGGTTATTATCGTCATGCTTGAGGTCGAGATAAATGCGGCAAAATCAATTGTTACTGTCTGTATGCCTGCGCTTGACCTTGATGCGATTATACAAAAATTTTCCGCACAGAATATCAAGGCTGTGAAAAAGCTTGATGCGGCTCGTGAAAAGGAAAAAAAGGACACTATTCTTGACGGGCTGAATACTTCGTCGCTTGATATAAAAGCTGTTCTCGGAGAAGTCACACTTGATATGCACGAGGTTTTGACGCTTAGGGTAAATGATATTATCCCGCTTAATAAAAGCATTGATTCAAATGTTGTGCTTGAAATCGGGGAAAGTGCTTGGTTTGACGGAAAGCTTGGTCTGGTCAACGGGAAAAAAGCTGTAAAAATCGATAACGTTATGCGGAATTGAGGTAAAAATAAATGGCAAATGATGTGAATTCACAGGGGCAAAGCTTTTCGGAAATGCAGATTGATGCGGTCGGCGAAATTTTAAACATCAGTATGGGCTCTGCCGCAACCGCCGTTTCTGAGCTTTTGGACGCAAAGGTTTGGATAACTACTCCGAAGGTTGAGATTAAAAAGGTTGACGAACTTAATTATGCGAAGTTTGAGCCGGCGATTGCCGTCAAAATCGTGTATTTATCCGGTATTTCAGGCTCTAACCTATTGATATTAAAGCAAAGCGACGTACAGCTTATTCTGAATCAGCTTATGGGTATGCCGCTTGTCGTGACTGACGATTTCAAGTTTGACGAGCTTAATATAAGCGCCGTCGGCGAAGTCATGAACCAGATGATGGGCGCATCGGCGACGGCTCTTGCCGACTTGCTTGCGACTCCGATTGATATTTCCACGCCGGAGCCTCATGTGCTTGAGGACGCTAATCTCGGCGGGCTTTCGGGCTTAGACCCAGAAGAAACCATTGCCGCAATCACCTTTAATCTTACAATTGACGGCATAATCAAAAGTGAATTTATGTCGATTTTGTCGCTTGATCTGGCAAGATCGCTTGCTGATAAAATGCTTTCAAGCGCAGAAGCGCCGGTCGTCCCCGCCGCCACAGCCGACGCCACAGCCGACGCCACAGCCGACGCCACAGCCGATGCCGACGTATAATACACCCCCTATGTACAACCAAGCTCCGCCGCCGATGCCGCAGTATCATCAGCCGCAGCAGCAGGTCGTATACCAGCAGCCGGTTAATATTCAGGCGGCACAGCTTCAGGAATTTGACACACCTTCTTTTGCACTGCCACAGGAGCAGCAGGACAATCTTCAGCTTTTGATGTCGGTTCCGCTTAATATCACGGTTGAAATCGGCTCGGCAAGGAAAAAAGTCAAGGAAATTCTTGAGTTTTCGCAAGGCACGATTATAGAGCTTGACAGGCAGGCGGGCGCTCCCGTTGACGTAATCGTAAACGGGAACTTGATTGCAAAGGGCGATGTGGTTGTTGTTGACGATAATTTTGCGGTTAGGATAACCGAAATTGTTAAATCAAAATTTATTGACACCTTGGGTGGTAAGGAGTAATTATGGATAAAAAGATTTTGCTTGTTGACGACGCTGCGTTTATGAGAATGCTTATCAAAAACACGCTTACGCAAAATGGATATACCAATATTCATGAGGCGGCGGACGGCGAAATTGCCGTGTCTGTTTATGAGGCGGAAAAGCCCGACCTCGTAATCATGGATATTACTATGCCGAATAAAAGCGGGATTGAGGCGCTTAAAGACATAAAGGCAATGGATTCGGGCGCAAAGGTCGTCATGTGTTCTGCTATGGGGCAGGAGGCAATGGTCGTCGAGGCGATTAAGCTTGGTGCGCTTGACTTCATTGTCAAGCCGTTTAAGCCGGATAGAATTCTGCAGACTGTTTCGAAAATAATCGGTTAGTAAGGTTTTACCGGAGGTTTTTAAATGAACGAGGAACTTATAAAAGCGATTATTTCGCTTGTTGTTGTTCTTGGGCTTCTTCTGCTTGTTATGTGGTGGATAAAGCGTATGAACAGCGGGCTTACGGGCTTTGGCGGAAAGCATATCAAGGTTTTGGACAGGCTTCCTCTCGGCCCTGATAAGTCGCTTATCCTCGTGAAAATCGCCGGAAAAACAATGCTTATCGGGGCGAGCGCTCATCATGTTGAAAAAATTTGCGACGTAGAGCTTGATGAAGAAACGGTTTTGCCTGAGGGAAATCCGAGCTTTATGGAGAGCTTTGCAAGGGTGCTTAAAAGCAAAAGGGAGGGGAAATCTCCATTCCCCGAGAACGGAGATAAGACGAATGACGAACAGCATTAGGTTCTTAAAGTCGAATAAAGCACTTTTTGCACGATTTTTCATTTCGCTTATAGTGACTGTTTTGCTTGCGGCGGCATTTTTCAGGCTAAGCGCCTATGCTCAAGCTGATACCACTGCGCAAACCGCAGCCCCCGCACAGACGACGGGCGTGGTTATTGAGGACGTGGGAAACGACACGGACGCATCGCTTTTACAGGAGATAATCGGTGTTGACGGCTCTCAGCCGCTTGAAGTTATACTTTTGCTCACGGTTATTGCGCTTGCGCCGTCGATGCTGATAATGATGACGTGCTTTACTCGAATCATCATAGTGTTCAGCTTTCTGCGAAACGCAATGGCGACAAACCAGACCCCGCCGAACATGGTGCTTACAGGGCTTGCGCTGTTTTTGACAATATTCATCATGGCGCCGGTTTTTGCGGATATAAACGAGATTGCGTATCAGCCTTATGTGAATGAGGAAATAACGCTTGAGGAAGCGGTTGACAGGGCTTCTGTCCCGCTTAAGGAATTCATGCTTAAGCAAACCTCAAACGACGACCTGAACTTTTTCCTCGACTTAAGCAAAACAGAAAAACCCGCAGAGGGATATACGATTGATGAAATAAAAGAAGATTTAGGCTTACATATAATTGTTCCGTCTTTCATAGTAAGCGAGCTTAAGCGTGCATTCCAAATGGGCTTTCTGCTCTTTTTGCCGTTTTTGGTAATCGACCTTGTTGTGGCAAGCACACTTATGTCAATGGGCATGATGATGCTTCCGCCGGCAATGATTTCGCTTCCTTTTAAGATAATGGTATTTGTGCTTGTTGACGGTTGGCAGCTTATAATCGGCACGCTTATCGCCTCGTATAATTAGGAGGGTACATGACACAGGAAAAGGTTTTGGAGGTTTTTCAGGCGGCTTTGGTTTTGGCTTTTGACCTTGCTTTGCCGATTCTGATTATCGCAACCGTCGTCGGACTTATAATTGCGATTTTTCAAGCGGCGACACAGGTTCACGAGCAGACTATTTCCTTTGCGCCGAAGGCAATTGCGGTTGCGCTTGGACTTTTGCTGCTTGCTCCGTGGATGATAAACAAGACGGTTGATTTTGTGAACTATATCTTTCAGGTGATGGCGGAAACGGGGCTGTAACGGAGGGAGAAGCTTGTCGGAAATATGGGACATAATAATCGCAAACTTTCTCACCTTTTTGCTTGTGCTTGCAAGGGTTGCGGGGATATTCACGCTTAATCCGATTTTCGGGAGAAATAATGTCCCGACTATGGCGAAAACAGGCATGACACTGGCAATTGCTGTCATAATGACGGCTTCGATGAACTATACATATACAGAGCCGACAACGCTTGTTTTTATAGTTGATATTCTCAAGGAAGGTATTGTCGGGATTGTTCTCGGCTTTTATATAAACCTTATTCTCACGATTTTTATCTATGCCGGCGAAATAATTGATATGCAAATTGGTCTGGGAATGGCGAAAATTATGGAGCCTTCTTCGGGCGTAAGTATGCCGATGTTCGCAACCTTTTACTATTATTATTTCATCTTCTATTTCTTCGCAGTCAACGGTCATTTAAGCTATATCAAGCTTTTTGCCCTCTCCTACGATTCGCTTCCCATGGGCTTCAAGAGCATTAACATAAATGTTGCGCACCTGCTTGCCTCCTCATTCAACGAGGTTATGCAGCTTGCGGTAAAGTTTGCGTTTCCGATTCTAGTGACTGGGCTTCTTGTCGAAGCGGCGATGGGGGTTTTAATGAAGGCTGTTCCCACAATCCATATTTTTGTGGTTAATATACAGGTGAAAATTCTGGTGGGCTTGCTTGTTCTCACGATATTTGCACAGCCCATGTCTGATTATGTTGATTATGTAATGGACATTATGTGGGGAAATCTTCAAGCGCTTATTCCCCTAATCGGTTCTTCCTGAAAGTTGGTGGTTTAGTTGGCAGGAGGCGGAGGCGGCGAAAAAACCGAAAAGGCAACCCCGAAAAAGCGGCAGGACGCCCGAAAGGACGGCGAAGTCCTTCTAAGCAAGGAGGTCGTCACGGCGGTCACCGTGCTTACGACATTTGCGGCGCTTTCTGTTTGGGGAAAATATATGCTTGTTTTCCTTTCCGACTATCTCAAGGAGGAAATAAACGGGCTTTCCGTTGCGCAGGAGTTTACAAACGAATTTTTCACCCGCAAATTCCTTGATGTCTTTTTGGTGATTCTGATGGCGGCGGCGCCTATTGCAATCGTCTCTTCCGCCGCTTCGATTATTGCCGTAATTGCGCAAACAAAGGGCTTGGTATCAACAAAAAAAATCAAGCCGAAGTTTTCGCATATAAATCCTTTTACAGGGATAAAAAGGCTGTTTTCGCTTCAGGCGGTTGTTTCAATCATAAAAGGGCTTATAGAAATTGTCGTAATCGGCTTTGTTATTTACGACAAAATCAAGGGAAAGCTTCCTTCAATCGCAAACCTTATGCGAACCGACGTTATTTCAGGGGTCGCCTATCTCGGCTCTGAGGTGATGGACGTTGTGATGACAATTTGCTTGCTTTTTGCTTTTGTCGCCGTTGCGGATTATCTGTTTCAGTGGTGGCAGTATGAGAAAAAGCTTAGAATGTCAAAGCAGGAGGTCAAGGACGAATACAAACAGCTTGAGGGAAACCCGCAGATTAAACAGCGCATAAAGCAAAAGCAGCAGGAAATGGCACAGCGGCGCATGATGGCGGAGGTCCCTACCGCTGACGTCGTAATCAAAAACCCTACGCATTATGCGGTTGCTTTGCGGTATGATATTGACAATGACATTGCCCCCGTGGTCGTCGCAAAGGGAAGCGATTATTTGGCGCTTAGAATTATTGCTGTCGCCGAGGAAAATGGCGTGTACATTCAGGAGGATAGACCGCTTGCGCAGACGCTTTACAAAACCGTCGAGCTTGGGCATTCTATTCCGAAGGAGCTGTACATGGCGATTGCGGAAATTCTGAACATAGTTTACAAGGCTAAAAACAAAACAATTTAGGAGGGCTTATGGGTATTCTTGACAGGAAGATTGAACTTTTTGAGGCGATTTCGGGGAAATCAAGCAAATGGCTTAAGGCATGGAAGATAATTCTGATTATTTTTATGTCTTTTGCAGGTCTGAACATACTTTTCGCACTTTTTTCTGTTAACATTTTCGGAGCAATTTGGAACGGCGGTATGTTTACTCTTTATCTCATGGCATTTTTAAAGCTTAATACCTGTGAAAATGCGGCGTACGGATTGAATTTGGCGATAAATATCATTCAGATTGTCAGCTATTCTTTTTCTGTTTTAATTTCACTTATATGCACAATCTCTTTTGCTTCAATCGGAGCGGCGGATATTGAGGAATTTATTTACGAAAGCTCGGCTGCTTATTCGTCTGAAGTTTCAAAAGTTTTAGACATTATTGCGCCTATATTAGTTATATTTTTCGTCGTTTGGCTTATATTTTCAGCAATTTTACTTACGCTTTATATCATGAACTTGATTTATTTCAAAAACCGCAAGATAATTTTTTCACTTTCAATTGACGAGCTTGCCCAGCGTGCGGGTCAGCCTGTCCAAGCATCAGCGCCTTACGTCAATCCGCAGAACAGCGGTT
The DNA here is from genome assembly GCA_964649485.1 of uncultured Oscillospiraceae bacterium. Lineage (GTDB taxonomy): Bacteria > Bacillota > Clostridia > Oscillospirales > Ruminococcaceae > JAAYSD01. The sequence goes on from CAZYRV010000007.1 coordinate 33,911, forward strand.
ATCAGACATACGACGCTTATAATCCGCAGAATAATTTTCCCCAGCAGGGTCAACAGCCCCCTATGAACAACAGCGGCTTCCCGCAGAATAATTTTGGTCAGGCGCAGGAGTATAACCCGCAAATTCAACAGCCGCCCGTAAATAACGGCGCAAGCGGCGACACAAACGAAATTCAGCAGAATAATGACGAAAACAACATACACTAAATTTTAAAGGAATGTAAGGACAGGACATGAAAAAGTTTCTGAATAATTTTTTTGCGATATTCATAATATTCATAGTTCTTGGAATTATCATTCCTTTGCCTACGTGGCTGCTTGACTTTTTTCTTATTGTAAATATTACCCTTTCCTTGGTTATTCTCCTAATGACAATGTACATCAAGGAAGCTTTGCAATTCTCGGTTTTTCCGACGGTTTTGCTTATAACAACAGTTTTCCGTCTTTCGCTGAGCGTTTCCTCAACAAGGCTTATCCTGAGTCAGGGCGGTAATGCCGGTGCGGTTATCAAAACCTTTGGTACTTTCGTAATGGGCGGCGATGCAGTTGTCGGGTTCATTATCTTTATCATTATCGTAATAGTAAACTTTATCGTCATCACAAAGGGTTCAGAGCGTGTGGCGGAGGTCGCCGCGCGCTTCACCCTTGACGCTATGCCTGGTAAACAGATGGCGATTGACGCCGACTTAAATTCGGGACTTATCGGCGAGGACGAGGCAAGAACACGGCGTTCGAAGGTTCAGCGTGAGGCTGATTTCTATGGCTCTATGGACGGTGCGACAAAGTTTGTAAAGGGCGATGCGATTATTTCAATAGTTATCGCCGTAATCAACCTTTTGGGCGGTGTCATAATCGGCAATATCAAGGGCGAAGGCGATTTTATGGCGATTATGAACACCTATTCGCTTGCAACCGTCGGCGACGGTCTTGTTTCGCAGATTCCCGCACTTTTAATATCGGTTGCGACAGGTATGATAGTCACCCGTGCGGCAAGCACCGACAGCCTTAATAACGACCTCAAAAACCAGTTCACCGCACAGCCCCTTGTCATGATTATTTCGGGTATTGTTATTTTAGCAATGATGATTATCCCCGGCTTTCCTATTCCCGTAATGATAACCGTCGGTGCGGCGGCGCTTTTGGCGGGTATTCAGCTTAATAAATCGCAGAAAAAGCAGATAGCCTTAGAGCTTGCCGAACGGCAAAAGGTACAGGCAAAGGAAATGGAACAGCTTGAGGGCGCAAATAACGAG
>CAZYRV010000007.1:35172-37902 GCA_964649485.1 uncultured Oscillospiraceae bacterium
GACAATGTGTTCAAGCTTTTGCACGTCGAGCCGATTGAAATGGAGTTCGGTTATAGCTTGCTTCACCTTGTTGACGAAAAAACGGGCGGCAATTTCATAGAGCGTGTCGTCATTTTCAGAAAACAGTTTGCCCTTGATATGGGCATGGTTATACCTTCTGTTCGTATGCGTGACAACCCCGAGGTAAACCCGAATCAATACATAATCAAAATCAAGGGCGAGGAGGTCGCCAGAGGAGAAATTCTTGTTGACCATTATCTTGCGCTTGACAGCGGCGACATTGTCACCCCCGTTGACGGAATTGACACAGTCGAGCCGGCTTTCGGAATCCCCGCAAAGTGGATTTCCGAGGATAAAAAAATTATGGCGGACGTTGCGGGCTATACGCTTATCGACCCTGTTTCCGTCATGATAACTCACCTTTCGGAGATAATCAAAAAGTATGCGCATGAGATACTTACGAGGCAGGACGTCAAAACAATGGTTGAAAACCTCAAGGCATCAAACCCCACGCTTGTGGAAGAGCTTGTGCCGAGCGTGATTTCAATCGGTTATCTCCAGAAAATACTTGGAATGCTTCTCAAGGAGGGCGTTCCCATACGGGATTTAGATACTATTTTAGAAACTCTGGGCGACCATTCAAGTGTTCTTAAAGATACCGATATTGTCCTTGAATATGTTCGCCAATCGCTTAAACGGACGATTACACGGCGCTTTGCCGAGGCAAATTCGCTTCGTGTTATTACCATTGACTCAAACGTTGAGGATATGATTGTAAGCAGTGTGAAAAAGTCCGAGCAGGGCTCGTATCTTGCGATGGACCCTGATATGATTCAGAAAATAATAAACGCAACAATGGAGGAAATTGACAAGGTCAAGGACGTAATTCCAAGCATAATTATCCTGACTTCCCCTGTTGTGCGCATATATTTTAAAAAGCTTGCGGACCAGTTCGTTCCGAACATAACCGTGCTTTCATACAGCGAAATCGACAGCACAACACAAATTCAGGCAATCGGCAACATTTCCGTGCCGATTCGGCAGGCGGTTTAAAAGCGAGCTTATATTACTTTTAAGAGGAGTGGGGAGGAATGACGGCAAGAAAAACCGAAACGGACAGCCTTTCCATGATTGAACGCTATCGGGAAACGGGCGATATAAGCATACGAAACGATATTGTCCTCAGAAATATCGGCATTGTACGCTATGCCGCCATGTCCATGCGGAATATGTTTGCCAAATTCGGCGATATTGACGACGTAATAAACGAGGGAGTTATCTGCCTTATAAACGCTGTCGAAACCTACGACGAAACAAAGGGCGCCAAGTTCGAAACCTATGCGACGCTTAAGGTGCGCGGCGGGCTTATTGATTATATAAGGCGGCAGGATTGGGTTCCTCGTGCCGTCCGAAAGTTCAGCAAGGATTTAAGCGCTGCTTTTTCCGAGCTTTATGCTATTTTAAATCGGGCGCCGACGGACGACGAGCTTGCAGAGCGCATGGGAATAAGTCTTGACAAGCTTGAAAAGGGAATGGCTCAATCTGCGGCGGCAGTCACTCTTTCGCTTGAGGAGCTTTTGTATGAGGATAATTTTGAGAATTATTCGGGCGCTTCGGGAGCTGAACTGACAAGCTCAAGCCATGCGGATTCTGCCGTTTTTGAAAAGGAACGGCGAGATGTGGTTAAAGCCGCTGTGGAGTCGCTGTCGGAAAAGGAATACAGAGTTATTTCGCTTTACTATTTTAAAAGGCTTAAATTTTCGGATATTGCAAAAATAATCGGCGTAACCGAGTCAAGAATTTCACAAATACACACAAAGGCAATTCTAACGCTTAAGGCAAAGATGGAGGAATATTATGAATAGAGGCTTTTACCATTCGGCAAACGGCATGATTTTGAATCAGCGTATGCTTAACACGATTGCAAACAATATCAACAATATGAATACCTCGGGCTTCAGGGCGGACAAGCTTGTCACAAACACTTTTAAAGAACAGCTTATTCTTGTGAAAAACAGAAGCGCCCTTTCGGGCACGTTCGAGCAAAAATATGTTGAAAATTCAGAAACAAGCCTTGTACAAGGCCCGCTTGAGTTTACGTCAAGCAAATTTGACGTTGCAATTGACGGCAATGTTTATTTTAACGTGCAGACTGAAAACGGCAATATGCTTACCAGATTCGGCCAGTGGGAGCTTGACGACGAGGGCTATCTTTCCCTTGGCAAAATGGGCAGAATCCTTGGCGAAAACGGGGCGATTTACGTCGGCACAAGCGATTTCGCTATCGATAACGAGGGCAATGTGAGGACGACAAACGGGCTTGCTGACAGACTTCTGCTTACTTATATACCGCAGGACGGCGTCGTCACAAAGTACGGCGAAAACCTGTTTACTTATGACGGAGATGCGGCGATGCCCGAGGGAGAGGAATTCCATATTATACAAGGGGCATACGAGCGTTCGAACACTGATATTAACTATGAAACGCTTCAAAGCATTGAAATTCAGCGCCTTTTCGAGGCAAACAGCACACTTTTAAAGCAGGCAGACCAAATAAACGCACAGGTTGCAAGCATTTCAAAGCTTTGATTAATACGCAAATAATTGTATAAGCCTTGGCGGTAAAGCCTTTTGACAATAAGGAGCAGCAATGAACACAGCATTTTATACGGCGAGAAGCGGACTTCTGGCGCAGACAAGCGCACTTTCCGTCCACGCAAACAATATGGC
>CAZYRV010000007.1:37912-38145 GCA_964649485.1 uncultured Oscillospiraceae bacterium
CAAACGGCTATAAATATTTACGGCCTTCTTTTGCCGACCTGCTTTATACTGTTCCGAGAGAACGGCAGGAGGATTGGCAGGACGGACACGGCACGAGGATTGCCAAGACGGATTTGATGTTTTCGCAGGGCTCGTTTTATATGACGGATTCAGAGCTTGATTATGCCTTGCCGAATGAGGGCTTTTTCGCAGTGAATAATCAGTACGGAGAGGTGAGCTATACCCGTGACGGA
>CAZYRV010000007.1:38155-45160 GCA_964649485.1 uncultured Oscillospiraceae bacterium
CTTTTGCGGTATCTCCGCTTGAGGACGGAAACTGGTATCTCACAAGCGGGACGAACGGCGACCTTGTGCTTGATTATGAGGGTAATCCCATTCAGCTTGTCAAGGACGAGGACGGAAGCTTTGATTTTACAGAGCTTACAAACCGCATAGGTGTATATCAGTTTGACAATCCGTATGGGCTTGAAGCGGACGGCGACAACCGCTATGCCGCAACAGAGCGTTCTGGTGAGGCGGCGGCAAACCCTGCTTTGGAAAAGGTTATGGGCGCTTTAGAGCGGTCGAATCTTGAAATAACAGACGAAATGGTTCGGCTTATACAGACCCAGCGTTCATATCAGCTGAGCGCAAAAATGGTTCAAACGGCAGACGAGCTTGCCCGAATCGCAAACAATCTCAGATAATCTCGGGGGAAATTATGTCTATAAAAAACTATGACGAACTGAATCCGATGCAGATGGACGTGCTTAGAGAGCTTGGAAATATCGGCTCGGGAAACGCAGCGACAGCCTTGTCCGCAATGCTTGGAAGAATGGTTGATATGAAGGTTCCGACGGTCAGGGTGCTTGATTATGCCGAGGCAATTGAATTTGCGGGCGGCCCCGAAACGATTATTACGGGAATGCTTATTCGTATGGACGGCGATATTGAGGGAATGATACTTTTCCTTTTGGAAAAGCCGTTTGCTTCTCTTGTTATAAACACGCTTTTTGATGCGGGCGACAATATTGACTTTTTAAACTTAGGCGAAACGGAAAAATCACTTTTAAACGAAATCGGCAATATCATGTCAGGCTCGTACCTAAGCGCAATTTCACAGCTTACGGGGCTTTTTATAAATATGTCGGTTCCGTCGCTTACGGTCGATATGCTCGGCGCAATTATGAGCGTTCCCGCAATTGAATTTGCCGAGGTAAGCGACAAGGTTTTGTTTATAGACGAGCAATTTATTATTGACGACAAGCATATTAAATCAAATATGATTCTGATACCTGAAATTTCCTCTCTCAGCGTATTGCTTCAGAGGCTGGGAGTTGAGTGATGGCGAATATAATAGTTGGAATATCCGACGCCAAGGCGTGTAAGGGCGGCGAGCTTCTTGTCACCTATGCGCTTGGCTCTTGTGTTGGCATCTGTCTTTACGACAAACAGCGAAAAGTCGGCGGCCTTGCGCATATCATGCTTCCCGACAGCACGGCAATCCAAGGCGGCTCGCTTACGGTGATGAAATTTGCCGATACGGGAATACCCTATCTGATTGACGAAATGGTAAAGCTTGGTGCGGGAAAGTCTGTTTTGACGGCAAAAATTGTCGGCGGTGCGCTCATGTTTGCTGCGTCAAGTCAACGCTTTAATATAGGCGAACGCAATGTTGAGGCGGTGAAGAAAACGCTTCAAAACCTGAGAATACCTATTATTGCCCAAGACACGGGGCTTGATTATGGCCGAACGGTTTTTTTTAATACTGAAAACGGCTCTGTTGAGGTGAAATCCGCATCAAAGGGCTCAAGTGCGATTTAAGTGGTTGATTGAAAATTTTAAGCGGGGGAGGCGGCAGTATGGAAGACATTTTAAACGGTACAGCTTCTGCGGATAATGCAGAGGAAGCTGTCAGCGAAGAGCTTGGTGAAGCTGTTGATGAGGCGGCTCAGGATATTGTTGAAGAAGTCAACGAGCCTGTTGACGGAAAAGCTATTGTTGACATTCGGCACGACGACCTTGAGGCTTATCTTACCATCTCCGCACCTCAATATGGCGGGAAAAATGTTACGCTTGACGAAGCTTATGCGGAAATTGCAAAACAGGGTGTGGTTTTCGGGCTTGACGACGAGGCAATAGAACAGCTTGTTACTCACAAGGACTATGAAATACGTGCCGTGATTGCAACGGGAGCAAGACCCGAAAAGGGCGACGACGGCTATGTAAAGCTTTATTATCCGACGGAAAGAAAGCTTGTTCCTAAGGAAAACGAGGACGGCTCTGTCGATTTTCGTGATTTAGGACTTGTAATTAATATCCAAAAAGGCGATGTAATATGCGATATTGTATATCAAACCGAGGGAAAACCGGGGAAAACCGTTCGTGGTGTTGAAATCCCTGCACAGCCGGGCAAGCCGCCTGTCATTCCCAAGGGAAATAACACAGGGCTTAACAGCGACCAGTCAAAGCTTGTCGCCCTTGCCGCAGGCAACCTTGTGTACAGCAAAAAAACCTTTAATGTCGAACCGTCGCTTGTTATAAGAGGCGATATTTGCCATAGCACTGGAAATATTAATTTTGTAGGCGACGTCGTGATAAACGGCAATGTTCTGGAGAATTTTAAGGTTGAGTCGGGAAAAACCATCACCGTAAACGGCTCTGTAAACGGCGCTTCTCTTATCGCAAGCGGCGAAATCAAGGTGCGCACAGGTGTGTTTAACTCAACAATTTCTACGACAGACGCCGTGACTGTCGGCTTTGCCGAAAACTCGAATATCACCTGCAAGCGCTTTATGAAAGCTTCTTCCTTGGTAGGCTGTAAGGTGAATGTCGAGGGCGACCTTGAGTGCCTGACAAGACCGGGTGCGATTATCGGCGGCGCTTATTACGTTGTGGGAAACGTCGCCGCAAACAGCATAGGCTATAAAACCTACCTTAAAACCAAGCTTATTATGGGAAATATTGCTATGCTTGCCGATGAAAAAGCGTTGCTTGAGAAAAAGGTTGAAAAAATTGATGATGAAATTAATCAGATAAATCTTTCTGTTTCATATCTCCAGAATAAGAAAAAAGCACTTGGCAAGCTTGACCAAAAAATGGAAGACTATCTCAATTCAATCATCAGGTCAAGGGTTCAGAAAAATATGGAGAAAAACCCCATTTTGAGAAGGATTCAGGACATTGAGAGAAAAATCGAGGGTTCTGAAAAGATAACCATAACCGTGAAACAATCGCTCTATCCGAATGTGAAAATATTTCTTGCCAACTATGTTCTGGTGACAGAGCAGGAATATGGCAGAGCTTTTATTTATGCGGATACCGACGGGATTAAAATTGGAGTATAAAAATATGGCCCTCCTTCATTTTAAAGGAGGGTTATTTTATTTTTCAGCAACAAGCTCTATTCGGTTACCCTCACCGTCGAGAATAACGCTTTCATAATAGCCGTCGCCGGTTGTCCGTGGTTCGCTTTCAACAGTAAAGCCGTCGGCGGCAAGCCGTTTTGTAAGCTCGTCAACCCTGCTTTTCCCGCCGACACACACCGCAATATGGGCAAAACCATATGAAAACGGCGAAATCTCCGCATCAACACAATCCTGCCTAGTCATAAGCTCAATCCTCGCCCCATCATCAAGGTGCATAAAATAGGTTTTCAAGCCCGTTTTGGGGTTGTAATACATAGTATTCGAAACTGCGCCGAAATAATGTTCCCAAAAGCGGCGGGCTTGCTCTAGGCTGCGGACAAAAATGGCAATGTGTTCGATTCTCATGCCATTGCTCGGTTTAACGCACTTATGAGCGCACTTACAGAGGAATTAACAATATCTGTATGCACGCCTGCTCCCCAAGCGGTTTTTCCGTCGGCAAGGCTTATTCCGACGTAAGCGACAGCCTTTGATTTAGAGCCAACCTCAAGCGAATGCTCTTGATAGTAGGAAATGTTATATTCAAGCGGTATTCCTTCCTTAAACGCATCGCTTACGGCATCAAGACGACCGTTTCCGCTTCCTGTCATTACCTTTTCAACCCCGTTTATAACGGCGGTAACGGTTGCTTCGATATTGCCGTCAACCTGCTTATAATGGGCTTCCTTGAGGATAACCTTGGTTTCTATATTAATATAATTTTGTTTAAAGATATCGAGAATTTCAGCGGCGACAAGCTCTTTATGCAGGTGGTCGGAAACACCCTTGACGGTATAGCCCAAATCCTCACGCATTTTCGGCGGCAAGTCAAAGCCGTATTTTTTCTCAAGAACATAGCCGATTCCGCCCTTGCCGGATTGGCTGTTTATGCGGATTACGTCACTTTCGTAAACCCTGCCCAAGTCGGTCGGGTCAACAGGGAGATAAGGCACTGTCCAATGGTCGGGATCGTTATCCTCACGCCATTTCATGCCCTTTGCGATTGCGTCCTGATGAGAACCGGAAAATGCCGCAAAGACAAGCTGACCCGCATACGGCTGGCGCATATCGACGTGCATTTTGGTTACTTTTTCGTACATATCAACGATTTCGGGCATATTTTCAAAGTTGAGTCTTGGGTCAACCCCATGTGTGTACAAATTCATCGCAAGTGTGATTATATCAACATTTCCTGTGCGCTCACCGTTTCCGAAAAGCGTGCCTTCAATCCTGTCCGCCCCCGCAAGCAAGCCGAGTTCCGCATCGGCGACACCTGTGCCACGGTCGTTGTGCGGGTGGAGGGAAACAATTACATTTTCACGGTATTTCATGTGCTTACACATATACTCAATTTGGCTTGCGTACACATGGGGAAGCGAGTGCGAAACCGTTACGGGCAGGTTTATGATAACCTTTCTTGCGGCTGTCGGCCTAAGCTCGTCAAGCACGGCGTTGCAGACCTCTAAGGCATATTCGGGCTCTGTTCCGGTGACGCTTTCCGGCGAATATTCCAAGCGGCAATTACCTTTTGTTTCTTCGGCAAGGCTGTTTAAAAGCTTTGCCCCATCTACGGCAATCTGCTTGATTTGCTCTTTGGATTTCTTGAAAACCTGCTCTCTCTGGGCGACGGAGGTGGAGTTATAGAGGTGAACAATTGCTTGCTTTGCGCCTTCAAGAGCATCAAAGGTTTTCTTGATTATGTGTTCTCGTGCCTGCGTCAAAACTTGTATTGTCACGTCGTCGGGAATGAGATTCTGCTCTATTAATGCACGGCAGAATTCGTATTCTGTGTCGCTCGCCGCAGGGAAGCCGACTTCTATTTCCTTGAAACCAAGCTTTACTAAAAAAGTAAAAAATTCAAGCTTTTCCTCAAGGCTCATCGGGACGATAAGCGCCTGATTTCCGTCGCGCAAGTCAACGCTGCACCAAATCGGCGGCTTTTCTATATACTCTTTTTTGACCCAATCGAGGGATTCGACGGGCGGCATATGGTAGAGGCGCTTGTACTTTTGAAAGTTTTTCATGTGAGTTCTCCTTTTAAGTGAGTTTTCGTGAGGCGGAAATACAAAAAACCCGCCTCTTTTGTTCAAAGAGACGGGGAATAAATCCTCGCGGTACCACTCTTTTTGGCGGAAACGCCCACTCACGGCATCTGAAAATGCCTATCTCTATAACGGGAGAACCCGTCAATGCCTACAACAAAAGCTTCGGCACTGCTGCTCATGGGCGAGTTATGACAAAAGCTCCGCACCGATTTTCACCAAACATCGGTTCTCTGAGGCAGGAGAGTTTGCTTTGTTCCCAATCATTGCATTTATAATTTAGGTTAATAATATCAAAATATATCAGCATTGTCAATCGTCAAAATATACAAATTTTACTCTGAATTTTCAGCTGGTTTAACGTCTTTGGCTGCTTTTTTATGGAAAAGCTCTTTGATTCCAAAAATAAGGATAAACACGGCAAAGCCTTTGGCAATAAGCGTTTCATCAATTGCTGTGCTTATCCAGAAGCCGATTATCGCACCTAAAATCCCGTATAAGGCATAGACGGGAATTTGCTTCCATTGAATAAGCTTGTTTTTATTGTGCAAAATGACGGATAAAAGCGCAATGGGCAGGAAAAAAAGCAGGTTTGTTCCTTGTGCGTCAAGCTGTGAGGTGGCAGTAAAAGCCGCCAGATATATCACGAGGACAAAGCCGCCGCCAAGCCCCATTGATGCAAAAATGCCTGTTAAAAAGCCGACAATCGTTTCTATCATCGCAAAAACAGCCTTACGGCGAAAATTATCATTATTCCTCCGAAAATTCGTCTAAGCAGGGAATTGCTTATTTTTTTCAGGAAAACCGAGCCTAAAAATGCGCCTGCAATGCCGCCGGGAATGTAAATCCACGAGGCGGAAAGGTTAATCCTGCCGCCGATAAAGTAAAAAACAGCCGACACAAGGCTTAGGAAAAATATAATGCAAACCGACGTTGCGTGGGCTTTTTTCGGCTCCAGCCCCTCGCTTTTGAGCATAGGAACAGCAACGACTCCGCCGCCGGCGCCGAAAAGTCCGTTTAAAAAGCCGCAAATAAGCCCTAAAATTCTGCTTTTCATTTCATCACCATTATTATATTATGCGTATAACCTGAAAGTATGCAAAAAAAAGAAGCCATACGGCTTCGCAAGCATACGCTTAAATCAAATAATAATATGATGTGTAGAACAAAAGAAAGGAGACAACTAAAAAACAAAATCTAAATGGAAAACCATTTCGATATTGTTATTATAACCTATAAAAAAACGTTTGTCAATAACTTATAGAAAGTTTTTATAAAAACAATACAACTTTGTAAGAACTACATAAAATATAAATATTTTTTTGTTGACTATTACAATAGTGCATATAATTTTTTCCCATATTACGACTAAATACAGCAAAATGACGGAAAAGCTTGCTGTTGATTAAGCAAGCTTTTCGTGTATGATTGTAAAAATTATGCCCGTCCTGCTTCTTCGTCATGCTCTAGGACACTGTCTTTTTTAAAGAAAAGTGATATACACCAAATTGCTGAAATGGCAATTATGATATATACAATTCTGCTGACAACGGAATCGCTTCCGCCGAAAAGCCAGCCGACAAGATTGAAATTAAAAATTCCCAAAAGCCCCCAGTTTATACCCCCGAGGACAATAAAGAATAATGCGATACGGTCTAGCATAGCTACCTCCATTCTTCGGCGAGCACGTCGCCTTGTTTTTAATATTTCCTTTTTTATATGCTTTATGCACGCATGAATATTTTGCGCCGTTTTCGTCAGAATATTTATGTAAAATGTATAAACTGATGATGATTTTTTCGGAATATTTGTCGAAAATAAAAAAATTGCTTGGATCCTCCTGGAAAATACCCAAGATTGAG
>CAZYRV010000008.1:0-4318 GCA_964649485.1 uncultured Oscillospiraceae bacterium
CGAAACCGTCCGCGTTCAACCTATTCTTACGAGGGAAAAAAAGTTTTGCATATAGTCGGCGGAAGAAGCTATTAGGTTATTTCTATTTTAGTTAAATCTGCATAATAACTTCATATTTTACCGCATTCTTTGCTGATAACCTCACGGCATTTATTGACGTAATGAACAAATGACAGCTTATGCGCTGCTTTAATTTCCCGAACAGAATGGCGATTTACCGGTTTAACAAGTGTATCATCACAGAAAAAGCCGCCTGAAATAGACGGCAAAATATAAATGATAAAAATGGTTTATTTCGAAAGCTCGTACGCTCTTGCCGTACAAGCCTCGCAGGCATCATCAACAATCATAGGAAGCTCGCCAAGCTTTGACAAGCCCGCAATTGTCGTTCCGCCGGGGGAAGAAACCTGTTTTATAAGCTCGTCGGAAGTCATTTCCGAATCGGTAAGCATTTTTGCAGAGCCGATAAGTGTCTGCGCAAAAAGCCGCATTGCGACGTCAGAATCAATGCCGACTTTTTTCGCATAATCAGCAAAGCCCTTTGCGAAAAGATAAATAAAAGCGGGAGAACTTCCGTTTATTGCGATGACCTCTTTCATTTTTCCGATAGGAACTTCCTCGGTTATGCCGCAGGTGTCAAGCACGGATTTAACAAATTCAAATTCATCATCGGAAAGCATTTCATCACGAGCAACCGCAAAGGCGCCAACTCCCAAAAGTGCGGGAGTATTCGGCATGACAAGGACAACCTTCGCCGTCGGAATTGTCATTTTGCGGATATATTCCTCAGAAATGCCCGCCGCAATGGAAATAATCACCTTATCAGCCGTGACCGCTGACTTTATTTCCTCAAGCACAGCGGGAACAACCTGCGGCTTTACAGCAAGAAGCACGTATTTACAGTTTTTTACAAGCTCAACAGAGCTTGCTTCTGCAATAATACCAAACTGCGATAACGTTTTAAGCTTGGCACCGTCAACATCAAAGGCATGAATTTCAACCTTGGAATTGCTCGCCGCAATTCCCTTGATGAGGGCGGAAGCCATATTTCCGGCACCGATAAAACCAAGCTTTTCCATTTAAATTGCTCCTTTTTTCAAATAAATTCTCTTGTACGACTGCTGAACCGGTATCAATACGAAAATCGAAATAAGAATTTCAACCGGAAGCAGTGCCGCATTTTTGATTATTCGAGGCACATATGTAAACCATATATTATCAACAACAGGAATTTGCCCCATATGTTGTAAAACTATTGTGTTCAAAATTACATAGCAAATGCTTACAATAAGCGTTCGTGCAAGCACAACTCTGAAAATCGCCGAAAATTCGGATTTATTAAGCTTCTTTTTAAAAATATCCTTAGGTGTCATTATTCCAAAGTCGATTTTGTAAAGCAAAAGCCCGTTTATAAGTCCGCCAAGCATTGAAATCAAGGTGAACCAAGGGTTAAACGGCTGACCGCTTTGCTGAACAAAAAAGCCCAAAATGTCCGCCGCCGCAGCTGATATAACGGATACAACAGGCCCAAACAGCATACCAACCGCCGATGAACCGATGAACGAAAAATTAACCCTCAAAAAAGGCGTAACAAAAATAGTAAATGCCTGTAAAACAACGGAAATTGCGATAAAAAGCGCAGTCGTAACAACACAGCGAATATTTTTCAATTCGAGCGACGACTGCTTAAAAATGTTAAAAATAAGCATATTTGCCTCCTTAATATACGCTAGGCATAACTTAAGCAGGCAAATATGGCTTGCCTATTCGGTTGTGCACAGCGGAATGCGGAAATTGCACCGCAAGCGGTTTTCTCGAATACCGGCATACCCGAATCCGACCGCTTTTCGTCCAAACGGCAACTTCCCGTCCGCTTGGCACTTGACGCACAAAATCCTACTCTGTTATATCCAACATTGCTTGCGCAATGCTTAGACCAAAATCAGCTGAAAACTTCCCCATTAAGCTTCAAAAAACCGCCCTCTGAATCACCGTCGGGGTCATGGTGAGTCCAGTGAACAAGACCGCCCTGTTCGTTGTAAATGTATTCGCCTTTAAATTCAACTGTGTCGCCCTTTTGAATGTCGTCAAGACGTGGCGCAATGTCGATATTGTGCGAAATTAAAAGCGTCTGCCCTGTTGAAAGCTCAAGAATGAACTTTTGGTGGCGTGAACCGTCGTTGTCGTCGGCAAGAAGCTTTGTGACGACACCCTCACCCGAAACCCAAACATCGGATTGCTGTTCGTCGAATAGCTCTTGAATTAAACCAGAACCGTCATCGCCGCTTGAATCCGTTGTTGAAGCAAACTCCGTTGTTGATTCAACGTCTGTTTTATCCGCCGCCGCAACCGTTGCGCTTTCGTCATAAAAGCTTTCCATCTTGAAATCGCATGACGATAAAAGCAATAAGGCGGAGAAAACCAGCACCAAAAAGCCTTTACGAACGCTTAATTTATTAACCATAAGCCTAGAAGCTTATCTCATGGGCAATTTTATAAAGCTCTAAATCAAAAGATTTCTTCATGCTGAGCGCCTCTTGAATATCCACGTCATAAACCTTTCCGCCCTTCATTCCGACGACACGGTTTCCTATGCCGTTTGCAAGAAGCTCCACAGCATAATAGCCCATTTCGCTTGCAACAACCCTGTCACGAACCGTAGGCGCTCCGCCTCTCTGGACGTGTCCGAGAATGGTTGCACGGCTTTCAATTCCTGTGCGTTCCTGAATCGTCTTTGCAAGCTCCGCCGAGCCGCCGACGCCCTCAGAAACAACAATAATAAAGTGCTGTTTTCCCGTCGCCTGTGTCTGCTTGATTTTGTCAACGATTTCATCAACGGTAAACGGAACTTCCTTTGTTACAATAAAGGTTGCGCCGCAGGCAACACCTGTGTTAAGCGCAATATAACCCGCATTTCTTCCCATAACCTCGACGACAGAACAGCGGTCGTGCGACTGTGTCGTGTCACGAAGCTTGTCAACAAGCTCCATCGCAGTATTCATCGCCGTGTCATAGCCGATTGTGTATTCTGTGCAGGTTATGTCATTGTCGATTGTGCCGGGAAGCCCAACGCAGGGGATTCCCCTTGCGGAAAGGTCAGCAGCGCCACGGAAAGAGCCGTCGCCGCCGATTGCGACAATACCGGAAATGTTGTTGTCAAGGCAAGTTTTCTTCGCCTTCTGCAAGCCTGCTTCTTCCTTGAATTCAAGGCAGCGAGCCGTGTAAAGCATTGTTCCGCCGCGCTGGATAATATCCGAAACGCTTCTTTCCGTAAGCTCTACCATGTCGCCGTTTATCAAGCCGTTATAGCCTCTTTTGATTCCGACGACCTCAAAGCCCTTTTTAAGAGCCGCACGGGCAACCGCCCTGATCGCAGCGTTCATTCCCGGCGCATCTCCGCCGCTTGTCAAAATTCCTATTTTCTTTTGTTGCATTTTTATCCTCCTAAAACGCCATAAGCGTCGGTATTTACAATTCAATAATCAAATTCTATTGTACAATATTCCTTGCGTTTCGTCAAGGGGTTTTCACTTTTTTTTGATTATTTTAATAGAATATTCTCACTTCCGCACAAATCCGCAAGCTTTTTCATAAAAAATTCTGTTACACGAACACCTCTGACCCCTTTGATATCCGCCATTTTCCTCGTGTCGGCAAAGCAAAGCTTAATCGGGGTTATTCCTGCGTTGGCATTCACGATTGCGGTAAGCTCGGCGATTTTTTCCCATTCCTTAGTCGGCAGATTTATAAACAGTGTTTTTGCGTCGTCAAGCCGCAAAAGCCTTTCAGGCTCAAGCCTTGTCACAATAATTTTCGGCTGTTCTTCATCTTTAAGCGAAATTTTCCCGTAAACAGCAAAAATCTTGCCAATATCAAGCATCGCCTTTGCGCTTTCGAAAACCTCCGTAAAAATAATAGCCTCAAACATACCCGTATCGTCCTCGAAATCGGCAAAGCACATAGGCTTACCGCTTTTCGTGGTATGAAGCTTTTTTGACGAAACCGCTGCGATTATTTTAACATTTTCGCCGTCCTTAAATGTCGGAATTTCAATCTCTGACTGCTCTGCAAGCTTTGCCGCCTTGATAAAACCGTGTTTTTTTATAAAGCTTCTGAATTTATCCATCGGGTGACCCGAAACATAAATTCCCATGCTTTCCTTTTCCATTTCAAGTAAAAATGATGGTTCAAATTCGCCCAAATCGGGCATTTTATAAAAATCGCTTTCCTGCGCCTGCCCGAAAAAATCAAGCTGACCCTCTATATTTCTGTTATAATTCTCCGCAGACTCTCGTTCCTCAGTGCGATGATGAGGGTC
>CAZYRV010000008.1:4328-5673 GCA_964649485.1 uncultured Oscillospiraceae bacterium
TATAATTCTCCGCAACCTGCCCGATAATCAACTCAAAGCTGTTCATCATCTGCTTTCTAGTATGCGGGAAGCAATCAAACGCTCCGCAAGAAATAAGCGCCTCAACCGCCCTTTTATTCATGTCTTTTTTTGCCATTCGGCGGCAAAAATTATAAAGGCTTGTAAACTCGCCGTTTTCACGCTCTGAAACAATTTCCTGTATAAATTTATAACCAAGGTTCTTGACGGCAAGAAGCCCAAAGCGTATCCCCTCTTGTTCTGCCGAAAATTCCGCAAAGCTTTTATTGACGTCGGGCGGCAATATTTTTATGCCGTTTTCACGAACATCAGCAATATATTCAGCAAGCTTGCCGGCGCTTCCGAGAACGCTTGTCATAAGTGCGACAAAATATTCCTTGTAAAAATGACAGCGCAAATATGCGGTCTGATATGCGACATAGGCATAGGCGGCGGCGTGAGATTTATTAAAGGCGTAAGTTGCAAAATTGGTTATTTCATCAAAAATTTCGTTTGCAATCTTTTCGGGAACTCCATTTTTAACAGCGCCGAAATTGTTGTCGCTTCCGTACACAAAGGCTTGGCGCTCTTTCGCCATTACGTCCATTTTTTTCTTGGACATAGCCCGACGAACCAAATCGGCCCTGCCGTAGGAATAGCCCGCAAGAATACGGCAAATTTGCATAACCTGCTCTTGATAGACAATACAGCCGTAGGTTACATCGAGAATTTGCTTTAAAAGCGGGTGCTTGTAGGTGATAAGCGAGGGATTGTGGCGATTTGCGATATAGGTTGGAATTGACGCCATAGGGCCGGGACGATAGAGCGAAATCGTTGCGATTAAATCCTCAAGAGATTCGGGCATAAGCCGCTGGAGAACGCTCGTCATTCCTGCGCTTTCAAACTGGAAAACCCCACTTGTCCGCCCCGAGGTAAGCATTTCAAACACAGCCTTATCGTTTTCCGCAACCTTTTCTATATCAAAATCAGGCAGCCGCTTACGGATTTCACGTTGGCAATGGTGAATAACAGTAAGGTTTCGCAGGCCGAGAAAGTCCATTTTAAGCAGACCAAGCCGTTCAAGCGTGCCCATTGGATATTGAGTAATAATGTCGTTTTCGTTTGTCTGAAGCGGCACATAATTCACGACAGGCTCTTTTGTGATAACGATTCCCGCCGCATGAACAGAGGCATGGCGAGGCATACCCTCGATTTTACGAGCGGTTTCGATAAGGCGATAAACCTCGGAGTCGGTATTCATCAGATTTACAAGCTCGTGGCTGAATTTAAGCGCACGCTCTATCGTTGCGTTAAGCTCGAACGGAATAAGCTTTGCGACCATATCAAC
>CAZYRV010000008.1:5683-8164 GCA_964649485.1 uncultured Oscillospiraceae bacterium
GCCGTAAGGAAGCCCCATTGCTCTGCCCGCATCACGGATTGCCGCACGAGCCGCCATAGTCCCGAAGGTGATAATCTGTGCGACGTGTTCGCTTCCATAACGGCGCACAACATAGTCAATAACCTCCTGCCGACGCTCGTTACAGAAGTCGATGTCAAAGTCGGGCATACTTATTCGCTCGGGGTTCAGAAAGCGCTCGAAAAGAAGATTAAACCGCATGGGGTCAATGCCTGTGATACCAAGCGCATAGGCGCAAAGGCTTCCCGCACCGGAGCCTCTCCCCGGTCCGACAGGAATATCCTTGCTTTTTGCGTAATTCACAAAGTCGGCTACAATCAAAAAATAGTCGATGAATCCCATCTGCCGGATAACGTTCGTTTCATACTCAGCCCGTGCGGTAATTTCCTCAGTAAGCTTATCGCCATACCGCTTGATTAAGCCAATTCTCACCTGTTCGTCAAAAAAAGCGTTGTTATCGTCAACCCCGTCAAGCGTGAAAAGCGGAAGCTTTGTCTTGCCGAATTCAAAGCTTACATTACAGCGCTCCGCAATTTTAACCGTGTTTTCAAGCGCCTTTGCTTTAAATAAAGCAGCCATTTCCTCCGCTGATTTAATGTAAAATTCCTTAGTCGGAAACTCAAGCTTGCTTTCGTTTATCGTCGAGTTTGTGGCAATGCAAGTCAAAACATTCTGCATATCAGCATCATTTTTCGTGAGATAATGTGCGTCATTCGTCGCAACAAGAGGTATTCCCGTGTCCTCTGAAAGCCTGTACAAAAGCGGGATAAGCCTTTTCTGCTCGGCAATGCCGTGGTCTTGCACCTCAAGAAAAAAGTTATTTTCGCCGAAAATTTGCCGATAACGCAAAGCGGCTTCCTTTGCCGCCTGATAGCCCTGCCCAAGCATTGCACGGGGGATTTCCCCCGCAAGACAGGCTGAAAGAGCAATAATTCCCTCGTGATATTTCCCAAGTGTTTCCATATCACAGCGGGGTCGGTTGTAAAAACCGTTTATATACGCATCAGAAACAATTTTTACCAGATTGTGATAGCCGACGTTGTTTTCGCAAAGCAAAACCAGATGATACGGCGACATATCAAGCCTGCTCTCCTTGTCAAAGCGAGAGCGCGGCGCAACATAAACCTCACAGCCGATTATCGGCTTAATGCCATTTTCGATACATTCGTTATAAAAATCAACCGCCCCGTACATAACTCCGTGGTCGGTGATAGCAACCGCTTTCTGTCCAAGTTCTTTCACACGCTGAACAAGCCCGCTTATGCGGCACGCACCGTCAAGCAGGCTGTATTCCGTATGAACGTGGAGATGGACAAAATCAATCATTTTTCACCTGTATTTATCCGCAATCTGCGCAATTTTCTGAAACCTGTGGTTAACACCGCTTCTGCCGATTGGAGGGTTACAGCGTTCGCCAAGCTCTTTAAGCGACATTTCAGGATTTTCAAGCCTGAGCATAGCAAGCGAAAAAAGCTCTGCCGAAAGCTCTGTTCTCCCGCCGTTATCGAGAATAAGCCGTATATCATCAGCCTGCTTTTGTGCGGCGGCAATCGTTTTATCAAGATTTGCACTTTCAAAATTTACCTTTCGGTTCACCTTATTCCGGAAATCCTTATAAATCTTGACGTTCATTATTTCAAGCGAATGGCTTGCCGCACCCATAAAGGTAAGCAAGTCCTCAATAACCTCGCTTTCCTTTATATAAAGCACACTTTGGCTTTTTCGCAGGGTTTGCTTAAGCCGAAAGCCGTGCTCGTTGAAAAATTCGAAAAGCCTCCCCGCCCTTTCGCTGTCGGGCGGAACAAATTCGGCATGATAGCCTCTGTTTGGGTCGGTGACAGAACCGCAGACCAAAAACAAGCCTCGTATAAAAAGTGCGGAGGATTCGTCGCCGCCGTCAATAATTTTGCTGTTTATTTCGGGGATATCAAGGGCAAATTCGGCATTTATCCGTTCGATAAAAGAAGGGTTTTTAAGCGTAACAGAATAAAGCGAACGTGGCTTTTGGGAAATAATTTTCACGCTGAATTTATCGTTTGGGAAAAAATCCTTCAAGAGCTGTGAAACCAAAAAAACCGTTGATTTATTTTCCGTTACATGAGAAATTTCGGTGGCCGTGCAAATTTTAAAGCAGTATAAAAGTCCGTACAGAAGCTGTTTTTTTGCATTTTTATCAGCGGGAATATCAGCGCTCAGCTCTTTTTTAATATCAGATGAAAACGACAAAAAGCCACCCCCATAAAGCTTATTTTATAAGCAAAAAGCATTAACCGTTTTTACGCTTAAGTATGATTAATCAAATGCTTTAAAACAAATTCAGCAATTTCCGCATCGCTTTGCGGATTAAACTCGTCATTGCAAGGCAAAACCTCCCAGTTTTCCTCATGCAAAACCGCTTCCCCATACTTTAGACTTGCCATTGCGCCAAGCGATTCGCACTCCAGAAACAGCCCGTTTGTAAAT
>CAZYRV010000008.1:8174-12249 GCA_964649485.1 uncultured Oscillospiraceae bacterium
TTAAGATTAAAGCCATTTAAAGACAATAGCTTTAGCTTTAGATATTCTAATTATCTAAATGTTTCAAAATTACAGCCATAATCGGGATAAACCGCATTATTATCGAATTTAAAGCTTTTTTTGAAAATTTGACCGTCAACGGCATATGCCGCCCAGCCGTCCTCGTTATTTGTGCCGATTTTAAAGTTGTTTTCTGCGCCGAAAACCTGCTTAAGTGCGGCGAAATGATTGCCCATAAAAAAGCGTTCGTCCTTTATGTCAGTGTATTCCCAAAGCACGTTAAGCCGATTCGAAAGCAAGCCGCTTTTCCGTGTACAAAGCGGAAAAATCTCAATCCCGCCCGCTTTCATGACGGTCATTGCCCAAGGCGCAAGGGAAAGCGTTTTGTCCGAGCAATTTTCAATTCTATGCAGAATCTGAGCCTTAGGCTCCGTTTCGGAAAGCGTAATTTCAACGCTGTGCTTTTCGCCTGTTTTAGTCGGATTTGCCGTCAGAATAAGCCTGCCATCGTCAAATTTATAAGCGATGGGAAAATTGTCGGGAACATAAGAAGCAGGGTATTTTTCGGGAGAGCTCCAAAGCCTGTGCCCGCCGTAAATATACCAGTTTTCACCTGTGCCAAAGAATGAATGAAGCTCGTCGCTGTCGTTTTTAAAAGCCCTTTCTTTATCAACGAAAAATATGTTCGGCTTTCCGCAAAGCGAGCAGGAAATAATCCTCGGCCCGACATCAAGAGTGACAATAAGCTCGATTTTACCGTTGTTTAAGAAAGCGCAGCTGCCGAAATTTTCAAAAGTTTCCGTTGTGAAATTTACCATATCACACCTCATAAAATTATTGGTTTTGACGTAAAATCAAGCCCGCAAGGGCGGTAAGGTTCAAAAGCAAGTGCATAGAGATTCCCCGCACGTTCTTCTGTTTTTGCTTGTTTTTTCGCAAGCACCGACTTATCGGAAAGAGCCTTAAGCGACGTATTCACGGGAAGCGTTGGCTTTGCCGCCGCCAGAACCTCCCTGCCTTTTTCGTTCATTCCGAGAATTTGAATATAAGCGGGAAGCGCTTTCTGGTCTTGCTTTCTGATATCCAAAAAAACCGAAAGCACAGCCCTCCTCACGCTTGCAAGGGTATAGCACCTAGTTTTTACCGCAAAAAAAAGTTCGTCAAGAGTCAACGCTTTTCTTGCCGCCGTGAAAATCCTGCTTGGCATTCCCGAAAGCATTCCCGCAAACTCCGAAAGCTCTGCTTCGTCCGCCGTCCGCAAAGCCGCAAAAATAGCCGTTTCAAGCCGCCTTATATCCGCTTTTTGTCCTGACTTGCTCGGCGAAAATTTTGTAATGTTTTCTCCATGCTCAATCATTTTTCTAAGCTGTGAGGCGCTTAAAAATTCCGTTTTATCATTATGAAATTCGCTGTCGTGCGGCGCTCCCTTACGGGTCACAGTCACAGGAACAACCCCCGTGCCTAAGCGGTTAAGCGCCTTAATGTACTCAAGCGCAAGCGTATTGTTCGGCGAATCCAAAACCTCCGCTGCCGCAAAACTTTCCTCCGCAACAGCCCGCCTAAGCGCCGACGGAAAAGAAAGCCCCTGCTTTGAAAGCGCCGAAATTTTCCCGCCTTCGAGTACGGTTTGAACCGCCGCAACCGTTTGTTTGAGAACCTCAATATCGCCGCATTCGCTTCCAAAGCTAAGCATATCAATACAACCAAGGCTGTCCAAAATATGGACAGCCGAGCGTGCAAAATAATCAGCGCTTGACAAAGCGCAGGGTGTCGGAAGCGCAAGAACCAAATCGGCGCCGTTTTCAAGCGCTGTTTTCGCCCTCGAATACTTGTCAAAAATAGCAACATCGCCTCGCTGGACAAAGTTACCGCTCATGACAGCGACAATATGCGTTGCGCCATAAAGCCTTTTTGTTTCCTCAATATGGTATTTATGACCATAATGAAAAGGATTATATTCGCTTATAATTCCGGCAATTTTCATTGCTCCTCCGAAATCAAAGTGTTTTTAAAATCGTTCCGTAAAGCTCTCCGGAAGCACCGATTGCGTTGCTTTCATCGGTATCAATGTGCATTGCATCGGCAAATTTTTCGCTTACACGAATTACAACATCTCCCAAAACTGCGCTTCTTTCAGCGGTTTCAACCTTGACCCAGACCTCGTCCTTGTTCTTTAAGCCAAGCTTTTCTGCGGTTTCGGGGGTGAGGTGAATGTGCCTTTTAGCAACAATCACGCCTTTTTCAATATCAATTTCACCTGCGGGACCAATCACCTTACAGCCGGGCGTACCCGCAATGTCGCCGGATTCTCTGATTACGATCGGGATTCCGACCGCACGTGCATCAGTCGCCGAAAGCTCTACCTGCGTTTCCGGACGAACAGGGCCGAGAATGCTTACATTTTCAAGAGTGCGCTTAGGGCCGACAATCGTAACCCGCTGTTCGCTTGCGTACTGACCGGGCTGTGAAAGCGGCTTTTTTACGGTAAGCTCCGCACCCTTTCCGAATAAAATTTCAAGATGCTCCTGCGAAACGTGTACGTGACGTGCCGAAGTTTCTACCAAAATCTGTGACATTTTCAAATCCTCCAATATTTTCGCCGCCTAAAGCGGTTTTTGTCTTCATATTAATTATACACCTAAAAACTCTGAAAATCAATACCTTTAAGCCGATTTCACCAACACTTTTGCCAAAAAGCACAAAACCGCCTATTAAGGCGGCAATGCTTATAAAGAAGATATGAAAAAGTTATGATTCTTTATCGGTTTGGTGAAACTGCTTCAGATTGCCGATTTTTTGCCGGCGCTGTTCGAGAATTTGAGCGACCTCCGCCCACGTTGCTCCTTTTTCCACCATAAGCACAAGAGTGTGGTAAAGTAAGTCGCAAATTTCATTTAAAAATTCGTTTTTATCGTCATTTTTTGCGGCAATAATCATTTCAGCGTTTTCCTCGCCGCATTTTTTCAGGATTTTATCAATGCCCTTGTCGAATAAATAACAGGTGTACGAGCCCTCCTGAGGGTTGTTTTTTCTGTCAACAACCACGTCGTACAAGCCCTGAATAACATCACTCATTTTCGTTTCCTCCATAAATTTTATTGAAAAAGCAGGAATAATTTCCCGTGTGGCAAGCAACGCCCTCCTGCTTCACACGGACAAGCAAGGTATCGTCGTCACAGTCGCCGAAAATTTCAAGCACTTTTTGAACATGGCCTGAGGTTGCGCCCTTGTTCCAGAGCTCTTGCCTCGACCTGCTCCAGAACCATGTAAAGCCCGTTTCAAGCGTTTTTTCAAGGCTTTCCATGTTCATGTACGCAAGCATAAGCACCTTGTCGTTATCATCGACGACAACAGCGGGTATAAGCTCTGACTTTTGGAAAAATTTATCCAAATTCATCTTGCCGGTATCCCCCTTGCGTTTAAAAAATCCTTGACCTCCGGAACCGTAAGCTCGCCATAGTGGAAAAGTGAAGCCGCAAGCGCCGCCGAAGCCTTTGTTTTCGTGAACACTTCGGCAAAATCTTCAAGCGAGCCGGCGCCGCCGCTTGCAATAACAGGGATTTTCACCCTGTTGCACACAGCGTTTAGCATATTCAAATCAAAACCTTTTTTCGTTCCGTCGGTATCCATTGATGTAAGCAAAATTTCGCCCGCACCAAGCCACTGAACCTTATCAACCCATTCAAGCAAGTCAATTCCCGTGTCAATTCTGCCGCCGTGAACAACAACGTGCCAGCTTTCGCCGACCATTTTTGCGTCAATCGCCGACACCACGCACTGACTTCCGAAAAGAGCCGCCGCCTCACTTATAAGCTCGGGGTTTTTCACAGCCGCAGAGTTTACCGCAACCTTATCCGCACCTGATTTCAAAAGCCTGCGGAAGTCCTCGACAGATGAAATTCCGCCGCCGACAGTAAGCGGAACAAAAACCTCCTTCGCCGTCCGTGCGACGACATCTGCAAAGGTTTTGCGGCCTTCATGGGTTGCGGTTATGTCGAGAAAGCAAATTTCGTCCGCACCCTGCTTGTTATATTCTCGTGCAAGCTCGACTGGGTCGCCGACTTCTTTGATTCCG
>CAZYRV010000008.1:12259-12906 GCA_964649485.1 uncultured Oscillospiraceae bacterium
GCCGGCCCTCACGTCAAGGCACGGTATAATGCGCTTTGCAATCATTTTACCCTCCTAATTGCCTGCTCTAAATCAATCGTTTTGTTATATATTGACTTGCCTAAAATTGCGCCGTAAATGCCGTTTTTCCGCAGTGTAATCAGATTATTAAGCGTGCGGATTCCACCCGATGCAATAACGCTTGCGCCAAAAGCCGAAACCGATTCCGACAATGTTTTCGTTTGAAAATGGTTCGGACGGCTTAGTGTTCCGTCCTTGTCAATGTCGGTGAAAATGAAATATTTCACTCCCATTTCCGCCATTTTCACACCAAGCTCTACATAGCCGACATTGCTTTTCTCAAGCCAGCCAGATGTTTTAACCAAGCCGTTTTTCACATCAATTCCAACCGCAATTTTATCGCCGTATTCCTTGACAGCCGCTTTAACAAGCTCCGGGGCATTAACCGCCGCCGAGCCTAGAATAACACGTGAAACTCCGCCCGAAAGGTACATTTCAACGGTATCAAGACTGCGGATTCCGCCGCCAAGCTGAAGCTTTAAGCCCGATTTTGCAGCTACATTTAAAAATATGTCTGTATTTGCGGGTTTTCCGCCCTTTGCTCCGTCTAAGTCAACCATATGTATCCAAGCCGAACCCGCATTCTT
>CAZYRV010000008.1:12916-22210 GCA_964649485.1 uncultured Oscillospiraceae bacterium
CCATATAATCCTCGGCAACCTGTTCCGCTGTGGAAAAATCTCCCTTGAAAAGCCGAACACACCTGCCGCCCTTTATATCAATCGCAGGAAAAATCTCCATATTATACCTCAATTTCCGCAAATTTTTTAAAAAGCTCTAAGCCCTTATCGCCGCTTTTTTCGGGGTGAAACTGTGCGCCGAAAACAAAGCCGTCGCCGACAAGCGCAGGTATTTTTACTCCGTAATCGCAGTAAGAAAGCACATATTTTTCATCGCATTCAGCATAAAACGAATGTACGAAATACATATATTCGCCGCCGCCAAAGCCGTCAATATAAGGGTTTGTGGCATTAAGCCCAAGCTTGTTCCAGCCCATGTGCGGGATAAGCAAGCCCATGTCGGGAATTTGCACAACCTTGCCCGAAATCAAGCCAAGCCCCGCTGTTTCGCCGAATTCTTCCCCGCTGTCGAACAAAAGCTGCATTCCAAGGCAGATTCCCAAAAGCGGTTTTTTCGCCGCTTCCTCTTTTATAAGCTCGGAAAGCCCGCTTTTGTTAAGCATTTCCATAGCCATCGGAAAAGCTCCGACTCCCGGCAGAATAAGCCTGTCTGCGGCTTTAATCTCCGCCTTGTCGCCTGTAATTTTCGCCTCTATCCCAAGAAAATCAAGCGAGTTTTTGACACTGAAAAGATTGCCTGCGCCGTAATCAATAATCGCAATCATCAGAGCACTCCCTTTGAGGATAAAATTTTACCGCTTTCAAGCGGCGTTATCGCCGCCTTAAGCGCATGGGCAAAGGCTTTGAACAGGCTTTCAATTTTGTGATGGTCGTTTTTGCCGTATTCGCTTTTTAGGTGAAGCGTGATGCCGCTGTTCATTGCGGCCGCACGAAAAAACTCCTCCGTCAGGCAGGTGTCAAAGCTTCCCACGGACTGATTAACAAATTCAGCGTCAAACACCAGAAAAGGTCTGCCGCTTACGTCAACCGCCGCAAAGCCCAAAGCCTCGTCCATTGGAATAAAAGCCGAGCCAAAGCGAGTAATTCCGCCCTTATTTCCAAGCTCATCAGAAAGCGCCTTGCCAAGGACAATTCCCACGTCCTCAACCGTATGATGACCGTCAACAAACAAGTCGCCGTCAGCTTTTACGGTTAAATTCATGCCCGAATGAACGGCAAATGCATTAAGCATATGGTCGAAAAAGCCTATTCCCGTCGCAATCTCAGCCCTTCCCTGCCCATAAAGCTCAAGCGTAAGCTTAATGTCGGTTTCCTTTGTTTTTCTCGTCAAGGTCGTCATGCTATCCTCCTCTGTACTCTGAAAGCGCCTGTAAAAGCGCCGTATTTTCATTTCTGTTTCCCGCCGTCATGCGCAAATAACCGTTAAATTTTCGTATGCAAATTGATTTTCTAAGCAGAAACTCAAAAATTTCATCAGCCTGCTCTGTTTTGACGAAAACAAAATTTGTGCTTGTAGGATAAACTTTTTCAAAAAGCGAAAGCCTTAAAATTCGCTCGTAAAGCCATTTTGTTTCGGCAATAATTACATTTCTGTCAGCGGCAAGCTTTTCCTTATCCGCAAGAACTTCCTCTGCGACAAGCTGTGTGAGAGAATTTACGTTGTACGGCGATTTTACCGCCTGTAAAAGCCGTGTTATCCTCGGATTCGCAACAGCAAAGCCAAGCCTTAAGGCCGCCATTCCCATCGCCTTAGAGCAAGTGCGCAAAACGATAAGATTATCGTACAAATGCGCCTCTTTCGTAAGCCCCTCGCCGCAAAAATCCATATACGCTTCATCAAGAATTACAAGACAGCTTACGCTTGTGACAAGCCGCCTCACCTCGTCGTCTGAAAGCAAAACCGAGGTTGGATTGCAGGGGTTTGAAAAGTAGATACAATCAGCATTTTCCCGCCTTACCGCATTGATAAGCCCGTCAACATCAATGGTTAAATCAGCGTTTTTACCAAGCTCGATAATTTCATGCTCGGCAAGCATGGAATAAATCTTGAACATACCGAAATCAGGTGCGATGAAAATAACTTTGCTTCCCTTTTCAAGCAGGGCGGTTGAAATAATGCTTAAAATCTCATCAGAGCCGTTTCCCGCTGTGAGATGCTCGGGCTTAATCCCATAATAATCAGCAAATTTTTCCCTCACACGCTGGGCAAAAGGGTCGGGATAGCGGTTGCTTTCAAGCTGTGAAGCCGCTTTTTCAACAACGCTTTTTTCAAGCTTTATAAAGCTTTCGTTTGCGTCAAGACGGATTCGATATTCCCCCGCAATCGGCTCGTAAGGCTCAAAACCGTCAAGCTTTTTCGGCACATCATAGCTCATAATCTCACCCTTATCGAATTTGCGTGTCCGCCAAGCCTTTCACGTCCGGCGATAAGCATAATATCGTCCGCCGCCTCTGTCAGGGCTTGCTTTGTATAGTAAATATAGCTCGATTTTTTTATGAAAGCGTCAACCGAAAGCGGCGAGAAAAAACGTGCCGTTCCGCTTGTCGGCAGGACGTGGTTTGCGCCTGCATAATAGTCGCCAAGCGCCTCGGGAGCGTATTCTCCGAGAAAAAGCGAGCCGACATTGTCAAGCCTTCCTATGTACTCAAACGGATTTGCGCAAAGCACCTCAAGGTGTTCCGGAGCTATTTCGTTCGCAAGCTCGACACAGCGTTCTATGCTGTTGCAAACAATGATTCCGCTTTGATTCTCAATCGCCTGCGCCGCAATTTCCTTGCGCTCAAGCGCCGCAAGCTGTTTTTCAATTTCAACTGCTGTTTTCTCCGCAAGCTCTGCGCTGTCAGTAACCAGAATTGCGCTTGAAAGCTTGTCATGCTCTGCCTGAGAAAGCAAATCCGCCGCAATATAAACAGGGTTTGCGTCCTTGTCGGCAAACACCAGAATTTCGCTTGGTCCGGCAATCATGTCAATGTCAACCGTGCCGTAAAGAAGCTTTTTTGCCGTCGCAACAAAGATATTGCCCGGACCTACAATTTTTGAAACACGTGGAATTTCCGCCGTCCCCAAAGCCAAAGCCGCAACCGCCTGCGCACCGCCCGCAAGATATACCCTGTCAACTCCGCAAAGCGCCGCCGCAACGAGTATATCAGGATTTGCCTTGCCCTCCTTTGTCGGCGGTGTAACCATGATTATTTCGCCGACACCCGCAATTTTTGCGGGAATAGCGTTCATAAGCACCGACGACGGATAAGCCGCCGTGCCGCCCGGCACATATAAGCCAACCCTGTCAAGCCCTCGCACACGCTGACCAAGGATAGTGCCGTTTCCTGCGGTAATGCAAAATCCGTTTTGAACCTGCTTCTGATGAAAAGCGGTAATGTTTTCAACGGCATTGAGCATTGCATTTACAAATTCCGTATCAGCTTCGGTAAGAGCATCGTTTATAACCTCGTCGGGAACACGATAATATTCGGCGTTTTCGCAGTCAAACTTTGCCGTATAGCTTTTAACCGCTTCGTCGCCGTTATTGCGTACGTCGGCAATAATTTTCTTTACAATTTCCTCAACCTCGGTGTTGACCTCGGCAGAACGCTTTGAAAGCTGTTCGAGAAAGGCTTTTTCCGAGCCGTCGGCTTTGATTGTTTTTATCATAAATTTTCCTCCATAAGCTTGATTAAGCCGCTTATTTTCTCCTGTTTAAGCTTCATGCTTACAGTATTTACAATAAGCCTTGCGGAAATATCGGCAATGTCCTCATAGACCTCAAGCCCGTTTTCCTTAAGCGTCGCACCGGTTTCGACAATATCGACAATCCCGTCGGATAAGCCAAGAAGCGGAGCAAGCTCGACCGAACCTTCAATTTTCACAATGCTTATATCCATGCCCTTTGCGCTGAAATGCCGGCGGGCAACATTCGGATATTTCGTAGCAATACACTTTACTCCGAAGCCGTCATAGAAATTGTTGCCTTTTTTCCCTGCAAGCGCAAACCTGCACCGCCCGAAGCCAAGGTCGCAAACCTCATAAAACTTGCCGCCGTATTCCATGATTGTGTCCTTGCCGACGACTCCCATGTCGCAGACTCCGTGCTGTACATATGTAATAACGTCCGCCGCCTTTGCAAGCACAACCTCGATATTTTCATCGGGAATTTCAAGGATAAGCCGTCTGCCCTTGTCACGGAGCTGGGAAATATCATAGCCGATTTTTTCAAACAGCGCCGCAGTGTCCTTTTCAAGCCGCCCCTTTGTAAGGGCAATTCTGATTTTGTCGCCGTTCATTTTCCCGCCTCCGTTTCGATTTCGGTTATATCATTTTCGGTTACTTTTACGAGCTTTTTTATCCCCTTTTTAACCGCATAGGAAAGTGTTTCTTCAAGCGTGGAAAACAAGCTGAATTCCGCACGCCTTCCCTCGGAAATAAGCCCGCCGCATTCGGCAATTCCACGGCTTATTGCCATATCCTCGGCAAAAACAATCACATCTGCGGGCTTTTCGCTTACGTTTCCGCAAAGCAGGCTTCCCACGTCAACCCCAAAGCCGACAGCGGGCATATCCAAGCCGAAATCGCCTATAAGCGTGTCATATCTTCCGCCCGAAAGCACAGGCTTGCCTACACCCTTTGCATAACCTCGGAACATAATCCCCGTGTAATAATGCCGCTTGTTTACAAGTCCGAAATCAAGGCTTATTTTCCCGCCGAAGCCCATTCCCGAAAGCATTTCCCAGAGCCGCTTAAGTCTGTCAAGCTCTGCCGCCGCTTTACCGTCACAGAAGTATTCGGAAGCCTTTTCGAAAACCTCGCCGCCGCCGAACAAATACGGCAAAGCCTTAAGCCCCGCAACCGCTTTGTTGCCGCCGAATTCCGAAAGCGCCTGACTAAGCTGGGGGGCATTTTTCGTCTTAATCGCAAGGCGGATTTCCTCCGCCTTATTTTCGTCAGCATCAAGCTTGCCGATAAGCTCCTCGAAAAACAAGCCGTTTCCGATTTCAAGCCGAAAATCACCGCCCGTGCAAGCCTCCAGCGCCTCAACCGCAAGCGAAAGCCCCTCAAAATCAGCCCTGAGCTTTTCACCGCCGATTATTTCCACGCCGCACTGTGTTATTTCGTCCTCAAGCCCGCTGTTTTTCGGGTTTGAAAGGCAGATATCCTGATTATAATAAAGCTTAAGCGGAAATGTGCTTTCTTTAAGCCTTGCCGCCGTAAGCCTCGCAATCGGAACGGTCATATCGGGGCGAATCACAACAAGGCGGTTTTTCCCGTCAACAAGCTTGTACATTGCTTCCTGCGGGAAATATTTTTTCTTGCGGTTAAACACATCGAAAAATTCAAGCGTAGGCGTAATAACCTCGCTGAAGCCATGCGCCTTAAAAATGCCGCAAAGCTTGCTTTCTATCTCTCTCCTTTCAGAGCATTCTCCGAAAAGATAATCCCTTGTGCCCTCTGGCGTAAACAAATCTGAAGTCATCTTTTTCCCTCATCACTTTAGTGCATTATCAAGTCACCATATTATCATGTTAGTATAATATCATATTAAATCAAATTTGTCAAGTATATTAACATATTTTTTTATTATTTTCGGATTAAACGTTTTCACAACAGCTTGCATATTGACTATATTATCAAAATAATGTATAATAACAACGTAAATTTTACAAATAATTAAAAATGGGAGTATATTTATGAAAACCTATAATCGCTCAAAAGCTTCTGCTGTATTTTATGGCATAGGTTTGTTTGTTATATACGCATTGGTTGCGACATTGATTTTCGGCGCAATTTTCATTGATTCCGATACAGATTTATGGTATGTTTTGTTTATTATCTATGCGTTGGATATTGCCCTTGCAGTTTTTTCAGCAAAGATAATGCTTAGACAAAGGGTTGAAATCGACGACGAAAACAAGCAGATTATTTACTGTCCCGCAATCGGAAAAAAGCGGGTTTTCCCTATTGACGAATATGTTATTTCCTCCGACATAGTGCAGAATTATTACAGCGGAATCCCCGCAGGCACTTCACGTTTTCTCGCCGTGACCGGCTCTGACGGCAAGCGCAGGAGATTTTCCTGCCACGGCTTAAGCAAAAGCGCTTTTGAAGAAATGATGATGGAAATAAGGCGGCTTTATATTGAAGACGGGCAGGAATATGTTTATGAAGAACACATCGAAAACACGCTGGACGAAATCGAGCAATTTATAGAAAATGATGGAAAGCAAAGCGTAAAAACTGCACAGGCAATATCCTTCGGCCTCGATAAAGAAAAGCTTCCCGAATTGCATAAAAAGCGGCTTGACAAGGGGCTTATATTGGTTGCGGCAATCGGCATTCCCGCCGTGATAATATTAGGCTTTTTAAGCTTGGTATGGGTTCCCGTTGGGGCTGTCACCCTTATCATCGCATTTATCGGTGTTTATTTCTGGCAGAAATCCACTGCAAAAACCGAGCTTATATCAACGCCGAAAAACATAACTGTGACGGACAATTATATCGAGCTTGACGGCTTTAAATTCTTCTACAACGAGGTCGAATTTATCTCCCTCACCCCGCCGAGCTATAACAACACGGAGGCTTCCGGCAATTTACGGCATTTACGGATAATTGACGGCAAGGGCAAATACATATATTCTCTCGGCTCTCTTATTCCGTCAAAAACAGGCATTTATTTTGAGGATTATTCAAGACTTTGCGGTGCGCTTGAGATGAATATGCTTAAATATCCCAATATTTTTAGGTATGAACTCGGATAATGATGAAAAACCTGTGAAATGTATAATTAACGCTTTACATAAGCGGTTTCTTATGTTATAATTACAATATAAAAGACAGATTTACAGTTTCGGTTTTGCTTATTAACATTAAATACTTTTAAAAGGAAGAAACAAAATGTTTATTAAAAACAGCCAGTTTAACAACAAGCCCACCATGCTTACACTGACAAATAAAAACGGAACGACCGTCAAAATTATGAATTACGGCGCTTCGATTGCGAATATTTTTGTTCCCGACAAAAACGGCGAGCTTGGCGACGTTGTGTTGGGCTATGACACATTTGATGAATTCAAAAACGGAAATTCATCTCAGGGCGCTGTCGTCGGACGCTTTGCAAACCGCATTGCCAAAGGAAAATTCACCCTGAACGGCAAGGAATACAAGCTTTATAAAAACGACGGCGAAAACACGCTTCACGGCGGGCTTGAAGGCTTTCACAAAAAGCTTTGGGCGGTTGATGAAATCGCCGACACAGAAGAGCCGTATGTAATTCTTTCGTATGAAAGCCCCGACGGAGAAGAAGGCTTCCCCGGAAACCTCACCGTTAAGGTAAAATACACTCTCACAAGCAAGGACGAGCTTGTTCTCGATTACAGCGCCGTTTGCGATGAGGATACAATTTTAAACCTCACAAACCACGTTTATTTCAACCTCAAGGGCAAGGGCAGAATCCTCTCCCACCTGCTTAAGCTAAACGCTGATTTCATCACAGAAACAACCCCAGACCTCATTCCCACGGGAAGGATTATTCCTGTGAAAAACACCCCTTATGACTTCACAAAAGAGCGTCCGATCGGTACGGATATAAACAGCGGGCTGCTTCCAAAGGGCTATGACAAAAATTTCGTCTTGGGCGAAGCGGGGACCTTGCGCACAGCGGCAATCCTCACCGAAAAAGAAACAGGCAGACGGCTTGTCGTCGAAACCGATATGCCCGGCTTACAGGTTTACACCTCCAACGGATTAAGCGAAATCGGCAAGAGCAGGCTTCGCATGGATAAATTCAGCGGAATCTGCCTCGAAACCCAGCAATTCCCCGATGCGATTAACCACGAAAATTTCCCCTCCCCCATTATCAAGGCGAATAAAGAATACACCTACAAAACAATTTACAGATTTGAAGTGCAGGACGACAATCAATGAGAATGAGGCGCAAAAAATTCCTTGAAAACCGCATTGATGCCTGTTCTGATTTGCTTTTGGAAATGCAGTGTCAGGGCGAACATTCGCTTGACCCGCTTGACCCGTCAAAATTTTTCGATTGCAGCAGGGTTTTCGGGAATAACAACCCCGTTCACCTTGAAATAGGCTGCGGCAAAGGCGGATTTGTTCTCGAAGCAGCCCGCCGCAATCCAAACATAAATTATATCGCCATAGAAAAAAGCAGCAACGTTATTGTTACAGGGCTTGAAAGCCTGAAAGAAAGCGGACTTACAAATATTCGCTTTGTAAACGGGCAGGCCGAAACCCTCACGCATTTGTTTTCAAAGCACGAAATCGAACGTATTTATCTCAACTTCAGCTGCCCTTACCATAAAGAGGCATATGCGAAAAAGCGCCTTACTTATACAAGATTTTTAAAAATTTACAAGGAAATATTGACAGAAGCCGGTCAGATTCATATAAAAACCGACAACCGGCGTATGTTTGAATTTACGCTTGAAAACTTGTCTGACGAGGGCTTTTTTCTGCGTGAAGTTTCGCTTGATTTGCACAAAAGCGGCTTTGAGGAAAATATTGTTACTGAATATGAAAAAATGTTTTCGGAAATGGGAAAACCGATTTACAGGGTTGTCGCCCATTTGAAAAAACCCGACAAGTATTAGGAGAAAAGTTTGAAAAAGGTTATGCTTGCAATGAGCGGCGGTGTTGACAGCTCCGTCGCCCTAGTTTTATTAAAGGAAAAATACACCGTCGTCGGCGCAACGCTTAAGCTTTTCGACAACGACGATATTGGCGCAAAAACCCGCACCTGCTGTTCGCTTGAGGATATTTTTGATGCGAAGCTTGTGGCAAGCCGTTTTAATATTCCCCATTATGTGTTTAATTTTCGTGACGAGTTCCGTGAAAAGGTAATAAGCCGCTTTGCAAACAGCTATCTGCTCGGCGAAACGCCGAATCCTTGCATTGACTGCAACCGTTTCATTAAATTCGCCGCCATGTTCG
Organism: uncultured Oscillospiraceae bacterium; assembly: GCA_964649485.1. Taxonomy (GTDB): domain Bacteria; phylum Bacillota; class Clostridia; order Oscillospirales; family Ruminococcaceae; genus JAAYSD01. The sequence goes on from CAZYRV010000008.1 coordinate 21,795, forward strand.
AGCGTGCGGAAGAGCTTGGCTTTGACTATCTCGCAACCGGACATTATGCAAGGGTTGAGTTCGACGAAAAAAGCGGGCGATATTTGCTTAAACAGGCGCTTACCGAGGACGGAAGCATAAATCCCAAAGACCAATCCTACGTGCTTTACAATCTTACCCAGAATCAGCTTGCCCATGTGCTTTTTCCGCTTGGTACGCTTGAGAAAGCGAAAGCAAGGCAGATTGCCGAGGAAAACGGTCTTGTCAACGCAAAAAAACCCGACAGTCAAGACATTTGCTTTGTTCCGAACGGCGACTATGCGCAGTTTATTCAGGGCTTTACAGGAGCTCCGCTTGAAAGCGGAAGCTTTGTTGACACGGACGGCAACGTTTTAGGCACTCACAAGGGTGTCGCCGCCTACACCATCGGTCAGCGC
>CAZYRV010000008.1:22220-22937 GCA_964649485.1 uncultured Oscillospiraceae bacterium
CTTGGGGCTTTCGTTTGACAGTCCACGCTATGTTATCGACAAAAATCCGTCAACCAACACCGTGGTGCTTGGACACGAGGAAAAGCTTTTCACAAAGCCGTTTGCCTGCACAGAGGTAAACCTTATTTTAACTGATAAAATTACAGCGCCCATTCACGTTCTGGCAAAGGCACGTTATACCCAAAGGGCGCAGCCCTGCACAATTATGCAAGACGAAAACGGCGATATTTACGGCGAGTTTGACGAGCCGCAGCGTGCCATAACCCCCGGTCAATCCATCGTTTTTTATGATGAAGATACCGTCGTCGGCGGCGGAATTATCAAGCGGATTTAGGGAATCACCGCACAAAGACCAGAAACTTCCTTGACGGCACGCTTGCTTGTGCGTTGAAGCCTTAGAATATCGGTTAATAACCATTCGCAGTGAAGAAAGCCTTCACTGCTTTTTTACGCTCGATAAGCTCGGAAAAGCGGGTAATATACTCAAACGGATACTTAAAATTGAACACACGCTCGATTTTACCGCCGCCCAAAAGCTTGGTCGAAGCGCCCGCACCCGTACCCAAAATTGTCTGCGCCTCCTCCATTATCGCTATATTATAAATTCCGGCGCTATTGGCTTTGCAATAGCCAATGTTTTCCTGATTATCGGCGGTGTTGTTCTGACGGTAAAGATAATACGGCACAAAACCGCTTGCCATAAGCCTTTGCGCCGCA
>CAZYRV010000008.1:23051-23589 GCA_964649485.1 uncultured Oscillospiraceae bacterium
GCATGAGCAACCATGACTGCCGCTTGCTCTCCGCTGTCCTCTCCGCTTGTGAAAAGGCTTGACGAACGCTTAAGCGAAAGCGTGTGAACAGTTATGTTATTTGGATTAAGCGCAATTATTTTATCAAGCGATTCGGCAAAACCCGCAAAGCTATCCCCGGGAAGCCCCGCAATCAGGTCTGCGTTCACGCTGTCAAAGCCGATTTTATCGGCAATTTCAAACGCTCTGTAAACCTCACCGACACTATGCGAGCGCCCGATTCTATCAGGCACGTCCTGCCGCATGGTCTGCGGATTAATCGAGATTCTGCCCGCCCCCATCGCCTTAATCCGGCGTAATAACGGCTCTGTTATCGTATCGGGGCGCCCCGCCTCAACCGTAAATTCACGGACACGGCTTAAATCGAACGCTTTAAGCGCTTGCTCTATCTGCGCAAATTCAGGCACGCCTAAGGTTGTCGGAGTGCCGCCGCCGATATAGATTGTGTCGAGAGTCAAGCCAAGGCTTTCGGCGATTATCGCAACCTCCGAAAGCTCTT
>CAZYRV010000008.1:23658-24522 GCA_964649485.1 uncultured Oscillospiraceae bacterium
GAGCAATAGCTGCATCGGGTTGGGCAGAACGGTATAGAAATGTACAAGCTAAACGATTTTTTCTGAACAGAGGCAAGAATCGGCGACTGAACCTCCAATATTTTTTTGGAAATATCAAGCTTTTCATCTGAAATCAGATATTTTTCCTTAAAGCTTGTTTCTCCCCTGTCCAAAGCGTTTCCGATGAATTTAACAGGTCTTATTCCCGTCATAATCCCCCACGGAAGCGTTTTACCCGTGAAGCCGCTTAAAACGGAATATAAAGCAAGTGCGGCGAGCCGCTCTTTTTCATTTTTATCCGTTTCGTCGTTTAAATCAACGCTTTTTTCCGAACAAAAATCATCATTTTTAAGCTTTGCCGTAAAAATTCCATCTGACATTTCGCACAATAAATAATCGCCGTCCAAAGGCGTTTTTTCATAAAAAACCTCTGCCTTATGCGGCGGAAAAAACATTCTGTAAAGCCGTTCTAACTCATAGTGAAATTTATGTCCAATAAAAATAAGCTTCATTTTATACGCTCGTTTCGTTTTGATTATTTTTGCAGTTCGGATTAAAGCTTATTTTACAGCTTTTTATGCAAAAAGTCAAATAAAAAACGGCATATCACAGCCGTTTTGTACTTAATATTATTATCTAGCCATTTTCTTCCGGCACAATATAAATAACCCTTTCGCCCGGCTTGGCATAATCAAGCTCATCACGGGCAATCTGCTCTATATAAGTATCGATATTTTCGTCTTGCGAATAATAAGAAAGCCTTTCATTTTCGTTATTGACAGCGAGAAGCTGTTGCTGAAGCTGCTGCTGTTCTGCTTTTTGGCGCACCAGCTCAGCATTAAGCTGAATAAGCAAAAAAGCAAG
>CAZYRV010000008.1:24532-28029 GCA_964649485.1 uncultured Oscillospiraceae bacterium
AACAAATCCCAAGCGAAATCGCAACGGTAAACACAAGCCTGCCAAATCGTTTAGGCTTTGCCTGTTTTACTTCTGACCCTTCCTTTGATGGCATACTTTTCTTCACTTCCCTTTACCGTGACGTTTTCCGACACATTTTGATTATTAATATTATTATACAGCACCTTTGATGGTTTAATCAAGGTCTTTTTGAAAAATTTCATCGAAATTTTAATAAAATCATGAATTTTGCTAAAAATACGTCTGAAAAGCTGTGCAATACTGCTTAAAAAAACTGTAACAGGTCTGACCAAAATTCCGATTGTTGAACGAAGAAGCTTTGCCACCCACTTTAAAAGCTTGCTTATTAAAATGCCGAGTGAAAAAAGATATGCAAAAGTGCCAGCAAATGCTCCCGCTATGTAAAAAAGCCGTATTTCCCCGCCCTTTTCCATTGAAAACAGAAACACGCAAAAGCCATAGCACACGAAATAAAGCAAGTCCTGTATGAAAACAAACCAAGAAGGAGGCTTTTCCAAAAGCTGCCTTACAAAGCGAAAGCACTCGTAAAAAGCCCCCATCATAACTCCTAAAAGCATTGATTCGATGAAAATTCCAAGCATTTTATATTCCTTTCTATCTGAACAGCTTTGTGAAAACATTCACCTTGCTTCGATTCTGGCTGTAAACCATCGCCGAAATTTCACCCTCCATCGAAAACTCGCCTGTTTCGGTGTTCAGATTGTTCATTTTAAAGCCCTTGCCTTTGATGATAAGCTCGCCCTGCTCGGTATAAAGCACAATTTGAGAAGTGTCAAAGCTGTCCATGTCATTAACGCCGGAAATCCTTATCTTCTGTCGGTTTTCAAGGATTATATTATGCGGCTTAGGCAATGCGGGTTCGTTTTTCAAGACTTTCATCCCCTTATAATTTTGTCCGTATGTAATTTTATTCAAACATTTCATAAAATATGCTTACTTAACACGTAATTTAAGCAAAATTTTTTATCCATTTGAGAATTACGTCGCAATAAAACCTTTCCTAAAAATTGCAACAAAAAAAGAGGGTCAAAGCCCTCTTTTTGTTATATATTAGCAGTAGGTGTTAATCCCTAAGCTTAAATTGCCGAACAAGCGTGTCGAGATTTTTCGCCTGTGCCGAAAGCTCTTGGCAGAGCTTTGCTGAGCTGTGGCGGAATTAGTCTGAACAACATTTGAAATCTGTTCTATGCCGCTTTTTATTTCGGAAATAGCAAGGTTCTGGCTTATGCTTGCCTCTGAAAAGCCGTTCATAATCCGACTGCTTTCCTGCGAAAGCCCAACAACGCCCTTAAGCGATTCAGCCGTCGCCGCAGCAAGCTTGCTTCCGTTCGAAACAGCAATAATCGCATCTTTGATAAGTGCGGCGGTGTTCTTTGCCGATTCCGCCGAGCGCCCCGCAAGAACCCCCACTTCATCAGCAACAACAGCAAAGCCCTTTCCCGCATTTCCCGCACGTGCCGCCTCAACAGCCGCATTAAGCGCAAGAATATTGGTCTGGAAAGCAATATTATCGATTTCCTTGATAATTTTTACAATTTCCTTTGACTTGTCGCTTATCTCGTCCATGGCGGAAATCGTCGCCTGCATCTGCTCGTCGTTTTCGTTAAGCTCGCTTGTCATTTTCTTAAACAGCTCATCAATTCCCTTGGAATCACCCGCATTCTTCTGAACCCTATTCGCAATCTCCGCAATAGAAGCCGACAATTCCTCAAGCGTTCCCGCCTGTGTGGTTGTTCCCTGCGCAAGCGTTTCGGCGCCGTCGGCAATTTGTAAAGAGCCGTTCATCACCTGATCCGCAGCGTTTCTAATTTCTCTGAAGGAATCATTCAGATTATCCAGAATCTGATTAAGCGCAATTTTGATCGGTCCATATTCACCGCGATATTCCATTCCGACCGAGAAATTCACATTCCCCTTGGCAATCTCTCCAAGGCAATAGCTTAAATCCTCGGCAATTTTCCTTATGTATTTTTTCGCATTATGAAGCGCTTCGCCAAGCTCGCCAAGCTCTGTTTTGTCCTTAGGAAGTCCGGACGAAACAGACAAATCGCCGTCGTTCATGGCAACCATTATTTCCGTTACCCGCCTGATTGGCTTTATAAGCTTTTTCCGAACGTACATGACGTAAAAAACGCTGTTTATCGCCATCATCAAAAGCATTGCCGCCGCAAGAATCGCTTCTGTCAATATCGTTCCTTCGGTTGATTTTATTGCTTTTTCTTCTGTATTCTTTATTTCTTTGGAATAATCCGCGACAGCATTTATAAATCTTTCATTTTTTGCCAAATAATCGTCCGACGACAAAATTTTTGTTGCTTCAGCAGAGTTGTTTCCGAGTGCCAGCACGCTTTGGTCAAGCGCCGAAACCTCTGCATAAGCAGCTTTAGCCTGTTCTGGAATAGCCTCTGAAAGCTCTGCCGAATATTTTTCATATTCCGCCGAATAAATTGAAAGCCCATTCTGCGCATAAAGCTCAAGCGCTGTCTTTTCTCTGAGCCGAAGAAGCGTAAGCTTGTACGAAAGGCTTTCCGCCTCAATCTGTCTGCTTTTCGCCTGCGAAATATGAGAATTAGAAGAAACAGCCATCGCAATGAAAATCCCGCATAATAACGCCGAAAAAATAGTGGAAAGCATAGAAATAAAAGAAGCAGTCGATTGTTTAAGCTTACTTTCCCTGCCGGAGCCAGTGTTTGATTTATTCCTGCCGACCATATTGTCCTCCTGTTGTGTCACTGTTTAATATAATTTAATTATACATATTTCAAGTGCAATAGTCAACATAAAAGAAAAATATATTTAAAAATCAGTCGAAATTAACGAGAAAATTGTTTAATATAACCGAAAATGTTACAAAAAGTCGGCGAAAACTCGCCGACCTTTCATATGTTTAAAGCACATTCAATCAAAATTTAGAAAATTCCTCGCCGAAAGCCTTACACTGTGCAAGCGCATCATCATCGGGCGCATCATTCACAATAAGCCCCTCTTTGAAAAGCACCGAGCCGCCCGCCGTAACACGGTCTTGCCATGTCCTCATCCATTCGCCGTCGCCCCAGCCGTAAGAGCCGAAAAGCGCAACCTTTTTGCCCTTAAGCTCTGCCTCGATTCCCTCATAAAACGGCAAAAACTCTCCGTCCTCAAGCTCTTCCGCGCCCATTGAGGGACAGCCGAAAGCAATGTTGTCATAATCCGCAATATTTTCTGAAAAATCGCTTACCGAAACCGCCGAAACGCCGGCGCCATCGGCAATGGCATTTGCCATTTGCTCTGTATTCCCTGTGCCGCTCCAGTAAATAACCGCTGTTTTGCTCATTTTTATTCCTCCAAAATCTTATGTATTAGCTTACGCTAACCAAACTACACGTTTTGTGTTAGTTTACGCTAACAATACTATACCAAAAAAATCCCCTTTTGTCAAGAGCAAAAGAGGATTTTATTTCATTTTCCAGTTGCTTTTTCAACCGCATTTTCGAATG
>CAZYRV010000008.1:28039-28437 GCA_964649485.1 uncultured Oscillospiraceae bacterium
ACGCTAAAACCGCACATTTTACTCTTGCGGGCATATTTGAAATGTTTTTAAGCGCAATCGCATCGCCGAGCGGCTCAAGCTGTTCGTCGTCGGTTATTTCCCGCTTTATCATGCCGAGAAAAAGCTTTACAAGCTCTTCTGCCTCTGCAACGGTTTTGCCGATTACAAGCTCGCTCATAAGCGAGGCGGAAGCCTGTGAAATTGCACAGCCCGTACCCGTATAGGCGGCATCGGCGATTTTACCGTCCTTGATTTTAACGCAGATTTTAAGCATATCGCCGCAGCTTGGATTAACCCCGTCGATGCACGCATCGGGATTTTCAATTTCACGGCGGTTTGCCGTTGACGAGCAATGCTCTTGTATAATTTCAGTGTAAATGTCCTTAAGATTCACGGAT
>CAZYRV010000008.1:28447-29999 GCA_964649485.1 uncultured Oscillospiraceae bacterium
CTCTTTTCTGTCAGAGTATCGCTTCGTAATACTCATTCGGTGGCTTTTGGCAAATTGCTCTATATCGGCTTCATCATTATAAAAGCACAGGCTCATACGGCAGGTCGCCGCAACGCCGCAATGGCTCATAAGCGGGTGAGCGCAATGATGTCCGGAGCGCACACAGACCCCGTCGGCATCAAGAATGCTTGCAATGTCATGCGGGTGGACTCCGTCCAAAACGAACGAAATAACCCCTGCCCTGCCTTGCCAGTCCCGAGAGCCGATAATCCTGACGTATTTATTTTCGGAAAGCCGCTCTAAAGCAAGCCTTGTAAGCATTTCCTCACGGCTTTGTATTGTTTCAAAACCGATTTTGCGGATATAGTCGATTGCGGCGGAAAGTCCCGCAGCGCCGCCGACGTTTTGCGTTCCGCCCTCGAATTTTTGCGGCAACGGTGCAAAGGTAGAGTCCTGCTCCTCGACATATTCAATCATATCCCCGCCGAAATTAAACGGCGGCATTTTATCAAGCAGCTCGGCTTTGCCGTAAAGCACGCCAATCCCCATAGGGGCAAACATTTTATGCCCCGAAAATGCCGCAAAATCCGCATCAAGCTCTGTCACGTCAACGCTCATATGCGCAACGCTCTGCGCCATATCAAGCATAACGACAGCCCCGACGGAATGTGCTTTTTCGATTATTTCACGCACGGGATTTACCGTTCCCAAAACGTTCGAAACGTGGGCAATCGCAACAAGCTTTGTTTTCGCCGTGATTTTTTTGCTGATTTCGCTTTCGGAAAGCCTGCCGTCCTCGTCAGTGTACATATAAACAAGCTTTGCCTTCTTAGCCTTGGCGACCTGCTGCCACGGAACAAGATTGCTGTGATGCTCAGCGATTGAAAGCACGATTTCGTCGCCCTCCGCTATAAAATTCATGCCATAGCAATAAGCGACAAGATTTATAGATTCGGTTGTGCCTCTGGTGAAAATAATTTCTTCCGCCTTTTTTGCGCCGATAAAATCACGAACCTTTTCCCGTGCGCTTTCATAAACCTCGGTTGCGGCGACGCTGAGCGAATATGCGCCCCTGTGCGGGTTTGCGTTTTCACGGCGGTAATAATCCGCCACAGCTTCAATAACAGCTTCCGGCTTTTGGGTTGTCGCCGCATTATCGAGATAGACAAGCGGCTTTCCCTCAACAGTTTGTCTAAAAATAGGAAAGTCCTTTTTAAAAGTGTTTGCCATTTTTATCCTTTCAGCCGACGAGTGATTTAATTCTCTTTCTGATTTTCTCTTTGATTTCGTCGTCGTGAATTTTATCAAGATGAGGCGCAATATCGGCTTCAATTAATATTTCCTTGGCAAGCCTCTCGGAAAAGCCCCTCGACATCATATAGAAAAACTTGCTTTCGTCAAGCTTGCCGCAGCTTGCTGCGTGTGCGCCCGAAACATCGTCCTCCGTGCAAAGCAAAAGCGGCACGGAAAAGTTTTTAACTGTCGGGCTTAAAAGCACGGTTTTTTCGGATTCTTTTCCATATCTGCGTTTGCATTCCCCGGAACGAATAAC
>CAZYRV010000008.1:30009-33417 GCA_964649485.1 uncultured Oscillospiraceae bacterium
ACCCGAACAGCCCGAAACAAAATCAATCGTTCCTCTGAAAACCTTTTTTGCGTTTCCTGCAAGAACTCCGACGGAATTTATATTCGTAACCGTATTTTTCGCATAATGAACAGAGCGATAGTTAAGGTCAATTTCTTCGCTGCCGCCGCCTGCGTAAAGGCTGTCAAGCTCCAGCTCTGCCCTTTCGCCGTTTAAATGAGCGTTAAAGTTGCCGATTGTCTGCGCCGAACCCGTTTCCACAAGCGAAACGCTTACTTTTGCGTCTTCCTCAATTGTCGCCGTAACAAAGCATAGGTTGCTGTCCTTCAAGCTTAGGTTTTGAATCAGCCGAACGCTTATATCAGCGCCCTTTTCAGCGTAAATATGAACAATCCCCGAGCGAAAACCCGCCTTTTCCGAATCGGATTTATAATCAAGCAGAATTTCAGCCTTACTGTTTTTTTCAGCATAAATAACCGTTTTATCAACAAGCACGCTTTGCTCGTCATTAAGCATAAAAACAATTTTTTCGGGCTTGTCATAGGCTGTATCGGCTTTTGCTTTAACAAGCAGTGAAACGTTTGCGTTTTCGTTTATGAATTTATTGATTTCAACAGGAATTTTTTCGTCCGCCTTGTCCGAAAAAATTGTTGTTTTAACGTTTATATCAAGCCCGCCCGCAACGATAACAGGCTCAAATTCTCCTATTCGGGCGGGAATTTCCGCATTAAGCGAAGCATCATTTACTCTTGTCCATCTCCATGTGCGGACGGGGATTTCATTTATATTCTGAAAAATATTGCTCATAATTTCCTCCTATCCGATTGCTCCCTCAAGCTCGATTGAGATGAGATTATTCATTTCGACGGCATATTCAAGCGGAAGCTCTTTCGCAATCGGCTCTACAAAGCCCTTTACGACAAGCGCCTTTGCCTCCTCCTCGCCAAGCCCGCGTGTCATGAGATAGTAAATAACCTCGTCGCTCACCCTGCCGATTTTCGCCTCATGTCCTATGTCAACCTCGTCGTTTCTTATGTCCATAACAGGAAGCGTGTCCGAGCGTGACTTGTTATCCATCATCAACGATTCGCATGACACAGCCGCTTTTGAGCCTTTCGCTTCAGGCGTAATCGTCACGGCGCTTCTGAACACGGCAATACCGCCGTCCTTAGAAATCGAACGTGAATTAATTGTTGATGAAGTGTTCGGTGCGGCGTGGAGAACCTTTGTTCCCGTGTCGAGATTCTGCCCCTTTGCTGAAAAAGAAACGCTTGTAAAATCGGATTTAGCGCCCTCTCCTTTAAGAATGCTCATGGGATAAAGCATTGTGACGTGAGAACCGAACGTTCCCGAAACCCATTCAATCGTGCCGTTTTTCTCAACCAAAGCACGCTTTGTATTTAGGTTCATCATGTTTTTCGACCAGTTTTCGATTGTTGAATAACGCAAAAACGCATCTTCCTTGACAACAAGCTCTACACAGCCCGCATGAAGGTTTACAACGTTATATTTCGGTGCGGAACAGCCCTCAATAAAGTGGAGATGAGCGCCCTTTTCAACGATAATAAGCGTATGCTCGAACTGTCCTGAGCCGGGGGAATTAAGGCGGAAATAAGACTGAAGCGGTATTTCAACGTTTACCCCCTCCGGAACATATACAAAAGAGCCGCCCGACCAAACCGCACCGTGCAAGGCGGCAAACTTATGGTCTGTCGGAGGAACAACTTTCATAAAATATTGCTTGATTATTTCCTCATATTCCTGCAAAGCCTCGTCAAAATTAACGTAAACAACACCCTGCTGTGTAAGCTCCTCTCGGATACTGTGATAGACGACCTCACTGTCATACTGCGCGCCGACTCCCGCAAGAGATTCACGCTCTGCCTGAGGGATTCCAAGCCTGTCAAAGGTGTCACGGATTTCCTTCGGAACGTCCTTCCAGCTTGCCTTCATACCTGTGTTCGGCTTTACATAAGTCACAATCTGGCTCATATCAAGCTCATGAAGCGACGGCCCCCACTTAGGCATTGACATATTGTCATAAATTTCAAGAGATTTTAAGCGGAAATCACGCATCCATTCAGGCTCGTTTTTCACCCTTGATATTTCCTCGACAATATCCGGTGTAAGTCCCTGTGGAACGGCAAAATTATCTATATCAACATTAAAAAAATCATATTTACTGCGGTCTATATCGTCTATAAGAGTCTTTTTCTTTTCCAATCGGCTCACTCCCTTTAATTCTTTTCAAACTGGGCAAAGCCCTCTTCATTTATAACATTAACAAGCGAATAATCACCCGTTTTTACTATTTTCCCATTAACCAAAACGTGTACAAAATCGGGAGAAATGCTGTCGAGAATTTTGGTGTTGTGGGTAATAATAAGGATAGCGTTATTTTCATTTTTATATTTATTTATTCCCTTGGAAACAATTTTTACGGCATCAACATCAAGCCCAGAGTCGGTTTCATCAAGAATAGCAAGCCTCGGATTAAGTACGAGCATCTGAAAAATCTCATTTTTCTTGCGTTCGCCGCCCGAAAAGCCAACGTTTAAATAACGCTCTGCATAGCTTTCGTCCATATCAAGCTCTTTCATGATTTTGCCGATTTCCCTGTGAAACGCAAGCGCCTTTACAGGCACGCCGGTAATTGCTGTTTTTGCGGCTCTGAGAAAGTTTTCGACGGTAATTCCCTGAATTTCCTCGGGCTGTTGGAAAGACAAAAACAAGCCCTTTCTTGCACGGGCATCAGTTGCTTCATCGGTTATATTTTCGCCGTCAAACGTGATTGTACCGTCAGTCACGGCATAGGTCGGGTGGCCCATGATTACGTTTGCGATTGTGGATTTTCCCGCACCGTTCGGCCCCATCAGGACGTGAACCTCACCGGGGAAAACTTCAAGATTTATTCCGTTTATTATGGGCTTTTCGCCTGCCGACGCATGAAGATTTTCTATCTTGAGCAAAGGATTTTTCATAAAATAACCTCTTTTCATTAATATTATTATAGCCTTTCTATACTATTATAGTCCATATTGAAAATTTGTCAAGGCTTTTTTCGCTTATTTGCCTCAAAAAATGAAAAAAATTGCGCTTTTTGGGTTATCGCCAGCTAACTCCAAACCGCATAGCTAAAAGAAAAACCCGCTGTTTTGACACAGCGGGAATTTTTATAACACTGTTATAAAATTGTACTATACATGAATCAAACTATCTAAAAAAAGTATCGCTTCCGTCCGGATTTCCTTGCTTGCATAAATTCCCTTATCCGCAAGCACAATAGCTTGTTTTGCACATAAAACAGCCTTTTCAGACGCTTTTTCTTCCTTTGCCAAAGCAAGCTTGGTGCGTGCCAAAATAGCGGCGGCTTCGTCGTAAAACTTACTCGATTCAACGGCTATGTCCGTGAGAGAGCGCTCTGCCGCT
>CAZYRV010000008.1:33427-34339 GCA_964649485.1 uncultured Oscillospiraceae bacterium
GAAATTCCCCGCTTTAAAAGCCATTTTGCCCTCAAGAAGCTTTTCTAGGTCATTTTGAGCCGCTTCTATATCCAAATCGCCGTTCATAAGATTGGTCAAGGGTATGTCAAGCTTTTTGGCAAGATAATCAAGCGTTTTGACTGACGGAAATGCTGTTCCGCTTTCAATCTGGCTGAGCATATTTCTTGTAATGAAGTCGCCGACGACCTCACTTTGCGTCATTTTCTTTTCAAGGCGGGCTTCCTTGATTATTCTGCCCAATTCGTGTGACAGCATCGTTTATGTAACACCTCCACGTATGTAAATTTTATTTACTATTAGCATTGTAGCAGAAAATAAAACAAATTGCAAGACTTTATGAAAAATTAATTATTTTTTGTTTATAATCACTAATTTTTGTTTATTTTTAACTCTTTACGAACGCTTAAATTGTGCAAATAAACAAATTGTGATTAATTCGTGACAAAGTTTGTTTACCCTCTTGACAAATTTCAAGAATATGATATAATAAAGGTAAATCAAATTTACATACAAACAGGAGGCTATCATGCTTGAGTGGTGGAACAGTCTTACAATTTTACAGCAGGTGCTGGCTTATATTGCCGTTCCTGCGACCTTGCTGCTGCTTATTCAGACGGTGCTCATTTTAATAGGTATAGGACATGACGGTGCGGGCATTTCAAGCTCTGACACATCGGGCTTGGATTTAAACAGTGACTTGGGCGGCGGGGTTGACGGTGCTGATTCCTTTGATATGGGCGACCTTGACGATATGGGAAACCTTGCCCATCACAATCACGGAATTGACGACGGAAGCTCTGTCGGCGACTTTTCAACCATGCGGCTTTTCACGCTTCAGGGCGTGGTTGCTTTTCTTGCGGTTTTCGGCTGCCATGACCGGGCAAAGAGTTG
>CAZYRV010000008.1:34349-37661 GCA_964649485.1 uncultured Oscillospiraceae bacterium
TCAGCTATAAGCTTCACCCTGCGATTGCGATAATAGTCGGCTTGGTGCTTGGCTTTGGCGCAATGTACCTTGTTGCGAAAATCATACAGCTTTCTGGTAAGCTTACGCAAAGCGGCACTCTTAATATGAACAATCTTCTCGGCGCATCGGGCAGTGTTTACGTTGTTATCCCCTCAAAAGGCAATGGTCAAGGCAAGGTTAATATTTCCCTGTCCGAACGTTATCTTGAATTTTCCGCTGTTTGCGACTGCGAAGCCGCACTTAAAACAGGAACGGAAATTCGAGTTGTTGACATAAGAGGTGATATTCTTGTCGTCGAACCTATGGAATAAACGGCATTTATGTACAGTGTACATGAAAATATATTAACGGAGGAAATTTATGATTACATCAAGCTTAAGAATGGCTTACAGCGATTTCGGCGCTCCGATTGAGGTTTTGATACTCATTTCGGTTGCGGTAATAATTCTGTTTGCACTTATCGCTGGTATTCTCTCAAGATACCGCAAATGTCCGTCCGACAAGGTTCTTGTTATTTATGGTAAGGTGGGAACAGACAAAAACGGTCAGCCGCGCTCTGCACGCTGTATCCACGGCGGCGCAGCCTTCATTCTCCCGATTCTCCAATCATATCAGTATATGGATTTAACACCTATTTCCATTAATATTGATCTTAAAAACGCACTTTCCAAGCAGAATATCCGTGTTGATGTTCCGTCGAGATTTACCGTCGGAATTTCAACAGAGCCGTCAATTATGGCAAACGCAGCGGAAAGGCTTCTCGGCTTGCGTTTAAACGAAATCCAAGAGCTTGCAAAGGACATAATTTTCGGTCAGCTCCGTCTGATTATCGCCTCTATGGATATTGAGGAAATCAACACAGACCGTGATAAATTCCTTCTTGCCGTTTCAAACAACGTTGAAATTGAGCTTAAGAAAATTGGTTTGCGCCTTATCAACGTAAACGTTACTGATATTAATGACGAGTCGGGGTATATTCAGGCTCTCGGTAAAGAAGCGGCGGCAAAGGCTATTAACGATGCAAAAAAATCTGTTGCCGAAAAGGACAGAGATGGTGCAATCGGTCAGGCAAACGCACAGCGTGACCAGAGAATTCAGGTTGCTTCCGCTAATGCAACCGCAATCCAAGGTGAAAATACCGCTAAAATCGAGGTCGCCCAATCCGAGGCTTTGCGCCGTGAAAAAGAAGCGGAGGCGCTTAAAATCGCAACCGCAGCAGAGGCTGTTCAAGCGGCAAAAGCAAAGGAAGAAGCCTATGTTGCGCAAAAGCTTGCAGAGCAAACCCGTGCCGAGCTTGAGCGTGCAACTCAGGAAGCCGACGTTATCGTCAAGGCAGAAATTGAAAAGCGCCAAGCCGAAATCGACGCTGAGGCGCAAGCGGAAGTTACCCGCCGTCATGCACGCGGTGAAGCGGACGCTATATTCGCTAAAATGGAAGCGCAAGCGAAAGGTATGCAGGAAATCCTGTCAAAGCAGGCTTCCGGTATGTCAGAGCTTGTTAAAGCGGCGGGCGGCGACCCGGATTCTGCTGTCAAGCTTATCATTGCTGATAAAATGGAAGAGCTTATTAAAATTCAGGTTGAGGCCATTAAAAACATCAAGATTGATAAAGTCACTGTTTGGGATTCAAACAACGGCAAGGACGGCACTCCCGCAACCGCAAATTTCCTAAGCGGAATGATGAAGTCGATTCCCCCGATGAGCGAGCTTTTTAAGCAAGCGGGAATGGAGCTTCCCTCTTACCTCGGAACAGAAATTAAAGAGCCGACGGACGTTGCTCCCACCGAATAATATTGACACAGTAAAGCCTCCGCTGAATTAACAGCGGAGGCTTTTCATTGATGATTAAGCGGCTTTTATTGACTTGATTTTATAAACCCCGTCCTCAAGCACAAATTTATACTCAATCTGCTCAAGGCTTTCAATCGTTTCAGCGGGAATAAAATACCTGTATCCGTAGATGCCGTTTGTAGTGTCAACCGCACCGATTATACCGTGATTTGAAGCGGTTACTTCATAAAATCCATTCGATTCAATGTCTGTCGCAAAGCTGATAAGCGAAAGCTTCATGCTTATTGTGCCGCCGTCCTTGTCATAATCATAATCCTGCAAAATAAAATGATTATATCGATAATAGCCCGTAGGAAGCACGTAAAAATACACAACCCCGTCCCTCTCGATTTTGGTGCCGTCAAAAAGCTTTAAATCCTCAGCGTTTTCCGAAAAATAATCGTTATAAATCCTTTCAATATCGCTGTAAAGGTACACCAAATTGCCCAAAGGCCCATCGCCGTCATAGTTTAGATCTTGTCTGTCATAAGCCCTTGCAGTGTTTACGCCAACAAGATTTATATGCTGAACATACGTCTTGCCGTCGTCGGATACATAGTTTTCATGTATAGCCAAAGACCTGTTCATCTCGCAAATTATTTTATACTGGTCGAGCACAGCCCTCGGAATGTTGTACGGCAATTTAACCAAATCCGCCTCATCATATTCTATCTGCTCTATGTAAGGCTCTGTTATTTCATCGGCGGTTTCCGATGTTTCGGCGGGGGCGGTTGTTCTTGCAGTAGTTGTTGCGGCGGTTTGCTTTTCTTCTGTTGTTGAAGCGCCGGTTTCGGAAGTAGTTTCCTTTGTTTGGGCATCTCCGCTTGATACTGCCCTTGTGTCACAGGCGGCAAAAGCAAACACAAGCGCCAATGCCGCCGCAGCCATGCTTAATATTTTTTTCATAAATCCTCCGGAAAATTACAACCGTTTTGATAACTAAAGCATAGCATATAAAAACAATCAAGTCAATTACAGAGCGATTACATATTCATTACAATTTCTTTTTTTTAAATTTATGCAACAAAACATCATAATATTTACACATTTATTTTGGAAAAGGCTTGATTAGTTTTGGAAAATACGCTATAATATTAACTGAACTAATTGTTTTAGTACAAGTATGGAAGGCGTGGTGAGAATGGCAAAAATCATACAAGTCCGAAATCTCGTAAAAATCTATAAGGTTGGCACGGAAAGAATCATTGCTTTAAACGATCTCAACTTTGACGTAGAGGAAGGCGAAATCTGCTGTATTTTAGGTACGTCAGGCTCGGGTAAATCAACCCTGCTTAATATGCTTGCGGGGCTTGAAAAGCCGTCGCAGGGCGAAATCATAATCGACGGAGTTGACATTACAAAGCTTAATGAGAAAAAGGTCACAAAATTCAGGCAAAAAAGCGTAGGCTTTGTTTTTCAGGCTTATAACCTGGTGCAAGAGTTGACGGCCCTGGAGAATAT
>CAZYRV010000008.1:37741-43975 GCA_964649485.1 uncultured Oscillospiraceae bacterium
AGCCTTTGTCGCAAAACCTCGGATTGTTTTTGCGGACGAACCAACAGGAAACCTTGACACAAGAACAACGGTTGAAATTATGCAGCTTATGGTAAACCTTTCGCACAATAACAACCAAACCCTGATTTTAGTTACGCACGACAGCGAAATCGCCCAATATGCCGACCGAATCCTTACAATCGTGGACGGACGTATTGTAAAGGACAAAAGAAAAGACAAGTCGGAAATATTGAAAACAAACGCAAACGCAATCGTTTCGGACGGGAATGTTCCCTCAGAACAGCTTGCTCAAAGCTTTAAATGACATCAACGGAGGACAAAATGAAAAAATTCGCATCAATTGTTATGGCGCTTTTTATGGTTTTTATGCTTATCCCAGCGCTTCCCGCATCGGCTGATGCCTACACTGCCGCCGATATTAAAGAGGTTCAATTTATCCGCAAGGACGGAAGCCGAATGTATTATCTCTCACGCTTTTCCGATCCCTTTGACGCAGTTGTTTATTTTAAAGTGCCGCTTCCCGAAGGCTCGAAATTAACCTTTATTGAGGGCGGAATATACAATAACGGCTCTGAAAAAAATGTTGATGTTCCTACACAAACCGTGACGGAAAACAACAGCAAATACTATAAGGCGACCTTCTCAAACCTTAAATACAACGGCGAAGACTCATATTTTGAATTTTATCTCAAGACACCAAGCGGAAATACATACCGTATGACAAAGGCGACCGACGTCCTCGACAGCGAATATGTCGGCGATTCAGACCGCCCCTCGATTTTCCTCGACAGCTTTTCAATCGGCAAAAAGGAAATTAATGCGGGCGAAACCTTCCGCCTCGATATAAACCTCATAAACCTTTCTTCAATCCGTGCAAGCAACCTCAAAGCAAAAATCATAACCTCCGGAACAGACCTGACGGTTGCGGGCGGAACAACAGAAGCAAGCCTCGGCTATCTCTATTATAACGACCTCAAAAACGTAAGCTTTAATCTTACCGCCGCAAAAACGCTTACCAACTCAATCCAACAAATTCAGCTCGAGCTTAGCTATAATTACGACGGAGGAAGCGGAGAAGACGGCGAAACAGGCGCATCCGACAGTAAAACCCTCCTGCTTACAATTCCGGTTGTAAGTGCGGAAAATATGTATATTCAAAAGCTTCAGACCGAAAGCAAAATCTCTGTAAATCATTCAAGCAATGTCGCTTTCACAATCACAAACCAAAGCTTTAACGATGCTTCAAATGCGGTTGCCACAATAACCGATATTTCCGGTAAGGTTTATGGACGGGAATATATAGGTGCAATCGAAAAAACCTCAAGCAAGGAATACAGCATGAACATGGAAGCCTTCCTCAAATCAGGAAGCTATTCCCTCACGCTTAATGTTAAATACGAAAGCTTCAACGGCAAAAGCTATACCATTACGAGGCGCTTTACGGCGAACGTAACCGATACGCCTGTCGTCAATATGGTAAATCTGAAAGTCCCCACAGCCTTTGCGCAAAATGAAGAAACCGCTATTTCATTTAATATCGTAAATATGAGCAAGGATACGTTCAACACCGCCGAGGCGACCGTTTATTTCGGCGACAAAAAAATTGGTTATACATATATAGGAAATATTGCTCCCTCATCGTCAGAAGCGGCTGTGAAGGCTGAAATTCAAGCAATTTTCCCAGAACTTGGGAATCACGATATAACAATTGTACTAAGCTATTATGACAGCGACGGAATAAGCTCTGAAATTAAACGCACAGCCAGTGTCCGTGGAGTTAAAGGCGGCGAGCTTAAAATTTCATCGCTTTCCTACCCCGAAAGCTTTATCGCAAATCTCGAGCAAGAGGTTTCGTTTAAGCTTATAAACACAGGCGCAAACGCTTTTTACACCGTTGACATAAGCCTTAAGGACGAAAAAGGCAATATAATCGCTTCGAATTATATCAATTCCGTTGAAAGCCGTACCGAAACCGAAGTCAAGCTTGGCGCAACCATGAAAAAAGCGGGAACGCAAAAGCTTACGCTTGATGTTAAATATTCAACCTCCGGCTATGAGGAAAAAACCTCATCACAGCAATTTTCAGTCACTGTCAAAACAGGTGATTCCCTCCCGAAAACGCCTGTTAAAATCCAAAGCATAGACATTCCCACGGACGCAACTAAAAATACCCGTATCGCCATTCCCTTCGCTCTTACAAATCCACAGCTTACAGCAATAACGGGAGTTGAGGCTTTTCTTTACGACGAAAGCGGAAATCAGCTTGACAGCCTTTACGTAAGCAAGGTTGATGCTCAGACCTCCTCTCCGCTTGAGCTTTCCGCAAGCTTTTCCCAAAACGCCAACAACAGACTTACGCTTAAGATAGTTTATTTTGACGAAAACAGCAATCGTCAGGAAATCTCAACGGTTTTCTACCTCGAAACAAAGGAAAAATCCGCAGAGGGCGAAACCGAGCCGGCAAACTTAAAAATCCAGAAAATCGACGCTCCCGCACAAATTTACACCAACATGAAAACAAAGCTTCCCTTCACTCTTGTAAACGCTGGAAAAGGCACAGCCTATAACATTGAGGTCTATATCACCGCAGAGGACGGCACAGAGCTTGCACGAGAATATATCGGAAATCTTGCCGCCGCAACACCGACCACAGACGCTTCAATCGAAATCAAGTTTACCGAAGTGAGTTTCTATAATCTCACCCTGAATGTAAGCTACAACAACTATGATGATTCAACAGGCACAGCAAGCAAGGCTTTCGAGCAAAATGTCGTTCAGTACCGCCTCACCGTTCAGGATATAAACGGACTGGACTGGATGATGCTTGACCAGCAGGTTCAGGTTGAGTTTTCGCTTATGAATTCTGGCTCTATGGTTCTGAACAACACCACCGCTTACCTTGTTGATGCAGAAGGAACAGAATATGCAAACACCTTCATAGGAGTTGTTGAGGCAAGCACCAAGAAAGAGCGCCAGAAGCTTAAGTTTACCCCTATGACAGGAGTCGTCGAGCCGGGAACAAAACAGCTTTTTATAAAAATAACATATGAGAATTCAGACGCTCAAATTTTCGAATACATGAGCGACCCTAAAGACGCAACCATAGAGCAGGCATATTATCCTGAATTTCCTGTCGAGCCGATTGAACCGGGCGAATCTATGGCAAGCACTACAACCGATTCAGGAAGCGGCACAATCACCCTTATAATGTGGATTGCGATACCCTTGCTTGTAATTGCGGGAATTGTCGTCACCATAATCGTTGTTAAAAAGAAGAAAAAGAAAAAAGATAATGACGACGATATGGACTTTTTCATGACTCAAATGAATTCTATGCAGCTTAATCAAGAGCCTGACGCACCGAACACGGAAGATCACGAAAACCAAACGAGTGACAAAAAGTGAAAATCGCCTTAAGTGAAAACGGAAAAGGAGGATTTTCCATATGAAATTTAAGGACATACTGCTTATGTGCCTGCGCAATCTCACAAAGCGCAAGGCAAGGACGTTTCTCACGGTTTCGGGCGTAACCATAGGCACCTGCGCCATAATCGTCATGATTTCCCTTGGAATCGGAATGACACAGGCACAGGAAGCAATGATGAGCGAATGGGCGGACCTTACGCTTGTTGAAGTATACCGGCGAGGCGATGTTGACGCACAGGGAAATAAAGTTCCGGAGCTTGACGACGCAATGCTCGAGCAGTTTATGGGCTGGGAGGGTGTCCGTGCCGTAACACCGTTTTACAGCAATCTTTACAGCGGAAACGGCATCGCCATATACTCCGGCGACTATATGCTTCAATGCCAGATTGTCGGTGTTTATATGGACCAGCTTGAAGCTTTCGGCTATAAGCTTTCCGAGGGGCGGTATTATCAAAAAGGCGACCAATACACTGACGTAATCGTCGGCTCAAGCGCCTTTTCAAGCCTGTATAATTATGTTGACGACGAATATATTTACGAGCCGTCGCCCGCAGAGCTTGAAAAATATAAAAAATGGGCGGAAGAATCAGGAATGACAATGGAGCAAATGCTCGGCACAGACTATGACCCAGACGCCGAGCCGTCAGTGAATATTGAGGAAAACGGTCTTTTCATAATCCCGCTTGCAATGGACCCCGACACATACCAGAACGATTATTCTGTCATAAACTCGCCAAGCGCACCGCAAAAGGAATACGAAAGCGAGCTTAATATAATCGGCAAAATAATCGGAAACGACCGTGACTATTACACACAAAACGGAATTTTCTTCGATATAAAGTACATGAATACGCTTATTGAAGCATATCAGGAATTTAATCCCGACATGAACTGGGGAATTGAAAAAATAACCTCTTACGATTCGGTGAAAATTCGTGTAAACGAAATTGACGACGTGGCGCCAATTCAAGACGAGCTTGAAAAGCTTGGCTATGGAAGCTATTCCGACACACAGTCGCAGGAAAACATGAAAAGTCAGCTTTTGATGATTCAGGCGGTTCTTGGCGGCTTGGCGGCAATATCGCTTTTCGTCGCCGCACTGAACATCACAAACACAATGATAATGTCAATTTACGAGCGTACAAAAGAAATCGGAATTATGAAGGTTCTTGGCTGTGACGTTTCAAACATTCGTGTACTCTTCCTCACAGAGGCGGCGGCAATCGGACTTATCGGCGGCATAACAGGAACGCTTTTAAGCTATGGAATTTCTGTTGTATTAAACAATGTGCTTATCGAGCAGATTACATCTCTTCTCGGCGGAAGCCTTCAAGAAGGCATGAAAATCTCAGTCATACCAATCTGGCTTGTCGGGCTTGCTATTGCTTTTGCAACCATTGTCGGCGTTGTTTCGGGCTTTTATCCCGCAAACCGCTCGGTTAAAATAAGCGCACTCTCGGCAATCCGCAACGAATAAAACGATAGTGTCTTATGTTCTCCTAGGGCTTCTCCTTTGCATCAGCATCGGAGAAGCCCGGCTTGTTTCCGGATATAACGAACACTTCCCCCTCTTGACATAGCAAAAACCGAACAGAATTATCTGTTCGGTTTTTTTATGCTTGTGTGAGCAAAAAGTACTTTTAGTACACTTTATAGAAGCAGAATTATCCGCTATCCATCTTTATTGCATCTCATCATTTTTATGTTTCACAGAAACGTTCATTCTGCTGAGATTAAACTTAGAAACCTCGTCATGAAGTATTGCCGCCTGTCCCGAAAGCTCTTCACTTGCCGCAGAGCTTTCTTCCGCTGTCGCCGCATTGGTTTGGACGACTGATGAAATCTGCGAAATGCCGCTTGTAATCTGCTCAATTGCGGCAGATTGCTCTGACGAGGCGGAAGCAATTTTTTCAATCATTTCGACCGTCGCTTTTGTTCCCTCTTGAATAAGTGCAAGAGCCTCTGCGGTTTTCTCGGCGATTTTCTGTCCGTCAGAAACGCTTTGTGCGCTTCCCTCAATAAGCTCTGTGGTTTGCTTTGCCGCCTCGGCGGATTTTGCCGCAAGATTTCGAACCTCATCGGCAACAACCGCAAAGCCCTTGCCCGCAGAGCCGGCACGAGCCGCCTCAACAGCCGCATTTAACGCAAGAATATTTGTCTGGAAAGCAATATCGTCAATAACCTTAATAATCTTGGAAATTTCAGCAGACGAGCTTCCGATTTCGTCCATAGCAGAAAGCATTTCGTCCATAAGACGGCTTCCGTTATCGACGTGATTTCCCGCCTGCGCCGAGTATTCCTTGGCATTTTTGGCATTTTCAGCGTTTTCCCGAACCTGACTTGCAACCTGCTCGATTGAAGCCGAAAGCTCCTCAACAGAGCTTGCTTGCTCTGTTGCGCCGGCAGAAAGCGCCTGCGCACCGTCCGCAACCTGAACGGCACCGCTGTTTACCTGCTCTGCGGAAACGTTTATATTTGATAAAGTATGGTTAAGCGAAGTGAGAATATTTACAAGGGCGGTCTTGATGTGTATGAAATCGCCGGCAAACTCTGCGTTGCTTTCAACGGCAAGATTTCCCTCCGCAATTTCGCCGAGCACACGGCTTATTTCATCTATATAGCTGTGAAGCGTCTTTGCGGTTTCGTTTAAATCTCCGACAATAAGCCCAAGCTCGTTGTTTGATTTAGCCTTGATATCAGAATCAAGCTTGCCGTTTTTCATATCTTCCGTAAGAGAAAGAATATCATTTACAGGTGCAAGCGAGCGCTTGAGAATGAAAAATGATATCAGCGAAAGAACAGCTATGC
>CAZYRV010000009.1:0-831 GCA_964649485.1 uncultured Oscillospiraceae bacterium
GCTTGCGCCGAAATTGCTGTCAAGCTGAAAGGGCGGGTGAAAGCCGAAAAGGTTCGGATAGGTGCTTTCGGTTATAAGCCCGTAAAGAAGCTTGTGCGCACGGTTGCCGTCGCCAAGCCTTGCCCAAAGGCATTGCTTATAGGCTCTTGCCCAGCCTGTCGAGTTATCTCCCCTGTCGTCAAGCGTTTTTCTCGCCGCCTCTAAAAGCTCCGGCGTATCAATTGTTTTGCCGGGATAAAGCCCCATGAGATGGGAAATATGGCGGTGCTTATCCTCAACCTGACTTTTGTCAAAGTCCTCGTCCTCTTCCTCAAACCACTCGAGAAGCCGCCCGTCCTTGCCGATTTTAAACGGCTTAAGCTTTGGTATAAGCTCTTTGATTTCAGCGATAAACGGATCTCGTGTCTTGTGCAGAGCCTCCGCCGCCTTTACAAGGTCGATAAACGACTGCTGTATAAGCGATTGCTCGTAGGTGTTGCCGACAGTTACAGGCCCGTGCTCGGGCGAATATGTCGGCGACGAAACCATTCTGTCCTGTTTTTCATCATAGATAAGCCATTGCTTGTAAAATTTTGCCGTTTCAAGCATAATCGGATAAATCTTTTCCTCGAGATAAAACTCGTCGCCCGAAAACTCAAAATGCTCCCAAATATTTTGCATAAGCCAAGCAACCGCCGCCGTTGACCAGCCCCAGTAAAAGTCCCAGCCCGGACTCGTCCAGCCGTAAGGGTTGCACTGTGTGTGCGCCGCCCAGCCGTTTTCGGGGTTTTTCTCGTCGGAAACAATGCCGTAATATTCCGCCGCAGTGATTCTTCCGGGCTTTCTAAGCGC
>CAZYRV010000009.1:841-4937 GCA_964649485.1 uncultured Oscillospiraceae bacterium
AAGGTTTCCGCTGTATGCGCCCCAATAGTTCATCTGTAAATTTACGTTTATGTGATAATCGCAGTTCCACGGCGGGGTATTGCTTTCGTTCCACACACCCTGAAGGTTTGCGGGAAGGCTTCCCTCACGTGATGATGCAATAAGCACATAGCGCCCGAATTGAAACATAAGCGTGTCAATCTGCCTTGTGATATCCTTGTCGCCGCCCTGATAAAGCCGCAAAAGGCGCTCCATCGGCATATCAAGAATGGGCTTGCCCATGTCAAGCTTTACCCTGCCGAAAAGT
This sequence comes from uncultured Oscillospiraceae bacterium, assembly GCA_964649485.1. GTDB lineage: Bacteria > Bacillota > Clostridia > Oscillospirales > Ruminococcaceae > JAAYSD01. Next base: position 1,128 of record CAZYRV010000009.1, read on the forward strand.
GCGGTATAATCCTCGACGTGGCGGCTTAAAAGCTTGTCAAAGCCCCAAAGCTCTGCATTTTCGATAAGCGGGGCGACGATTCTTTCGGGGTTAAGCCCGCTTCTGTAATGGGGATAGCGGTTTTCATAATCAGTCGCCGACGAAAGGATTATGACGACCTCCTCGGCGTTCAACACTGACATTGCGTCGCCCGCAGGGCGAACCTTGCCGCCTTTATTCAGAAATTTAACCTTGGTATACGAGCGCAGGCCGTTATCCTTAAGAGCGCCGAAGCAAATAAGCTCGTCACGCTCGGAAACGCATTTAAAGCCCTGCTGTACCTTTTCAAGCGAAAACCTAAAGGTAAGCTTGCCCTTCTTGCTTGCGGCAAGCTTTATGACAATAACCCTGTCGGGATAGCTTGCGAAAATCTGCCTTGTATAGGTTATGCCGCCATGCACAAATTCAACCTCCGCCGTCGCCGTCGAAAGGTCAAGCCTGCGCTTATACTCGGTTGTTCCCGCCTCGTCAAGCTGTGGAAAATCAATCCGTATATCGCATAAAAGCTGGTATGCGCCATAGCCGTCCGTAAGCCCCGTAAGCTCTGGCAAAAGCGCCTTCGCCTCATCATATTTTCCCTCGGCAAGAAGCTCTTGCACCTGACGCACAAACTCAAGCCTGCCCGTTTTGTTCCCGCCGTTATAGTCGGGGCGAAGCGGCGACGGGCCGCCTGTCCAAAGGGTTTTTTCATTCAGTACAATGCGCTCTGTGACAATTCCGCCGAAAACGCTTGCCCCCATAAAGCCGTTGCCGACGGGCAAGCATTCCTGTTCCCATTTTTCAATATCACCCGGTTTATCGAACCAGATTGACATTTCGTTGATTTGCATTAAATCCTCCAACTGTCATAAATTGAAACGGGAAATCTCCCGAAATAACTCATTGTCTACTTTTTCTTCTTTTTGGTAAAAATTCCCATAAGATAAATAATAAGCATGATTGCGCCGATTGAAATAAAGATTCCAAGCATTCCCTTGCCCATGATTGCGAAAGCGTCGGGCATTTTTTCAGGCGAAAGCTTGAGTGTGAACGGTTCTTGCTTGACTTCGGCGGTTTCAGCGTTTGCTTCTTCCTGCTGTGCAAGCTCTTGAAGTGTAATATATTCCATTTTTTCTCCTATCTGATCAATTATTTAATCGACTATTATAAAATGTGAAGCACGAATTTAAGCAGAAGTCCGCCGGCGACAACTGAGGCAATCTGTCCCGAAACATTCGCCGCCGCTGCGTGCATAAGCAGGAAGTTTGTCGGATCCTCTTTAAGCCCCATTTTATGAACAACCCTCGACGACATCGGAAATGCTGAAATTCCCGCCGCACCAATCATGGGGTTTACCTTTTTCTTAGTAAAGAGGTTGAGGAATTTTCCGAACAAAACTCCGCCCGCCGTGTCGAACACAAAGCCGACAAGACCAAGTCCCATAATAAGGAGGGTTTCAACTGTGACGAACTTTTCATAGTGCATACTCTGCGCAACAGAAAGCCCAAGCAGAATGGTGATAAGGTTCGCAAGCTCTTTCTGCGCCGTTTCGGAAAGGTTGTTAAGCACTCCGCATTCTCTTATAAGGTTGCCGAACATAAGGAAGCCGACAAGCGCAACAGATTCGTTTGCGACAAGTCCAGCAATAACCGTGACGAAAATCGGGAAAAGGATTTTGGTTGTTTTCGAAACGGATTTAGGCTCGTACGGCATACGGATAAGGCGCTCTTTTTTCGTGGTAAGAAGGCGGATAATCGGCGGCTGAATAATCGGCACAAGCGCCATATACGAATATGCGGCGACGACAATTGCGGCAATAATCGAGGTTGATGCCGCATCTCTTACATCAAAGCCGAGAAAAATCGCCAAAGCGTAAACAAAGAAAATTCCGAACTGTGCCGCCGCACCGAAAAGCATCATTTTCGGGTTTGACAAAAGCGGCCCGAAGTCAATCATTGCGCCGATTCCAATGAACAGCAAAAGCGGAAAAAGCTCGTTTGCGATTCCTGAATTATACAAAACGGTGATTGGCCCGTCGTGGATAGAGCCTGCCTGTGTGATTGCCCCCGAAAGCGGGAGGTTGACTAAAATTGCGCCAAAGCCCATAGGCAAGAGAAGCGCCGGCTCCATCTCATACTTGATTGCAAGAAATATGAGAAGCGCACCGATTGCCCACATGACAACCATCTGCCACTCAATATTCTGGAAATTCCCGAACAGGGTTTGAAATATGTCTGACATCTTTTTTATTCCTTTCATTTGCCGTATTATAAAGAAAGCCTTTTCTAAAAATTATACTATAATCTGCCGTGCGTGTCAAGGTGAAAAAAGAATTTTTAGTGCTTTGCGGCAATAAAAAAATCCCTTGTCGAATACCGCCTTAATTTTTAACGCAAACACTTGAATTATTTGATTAAATTTGATATAATAAAGTGAATATTAAATCGTGCTGAATACAAATTCCACAATATCAATAAAATGGAATTGCGTTTAACACCCTGAAAGGAAGTTAATCATGGAAATATCAATCAGAAAAACGCAGTCGCCAAAGCAAAAGCCCGCCGACGAAAGCAAGCTTGGCTTTGGGCACATTTTCACCGACCATATGTTCGTCATGGAGTACGAAACAGGCAAGGGCTGGCACAACGCAAGGGTTCAGCCTTACGAGCCGATTGCGCTTGACCCGTCGGCAATGGTTCTGCACTATGGGCAGGAAATTTTTGAGGGACTTAAGGCATACCGCACAAAGGACGGCAGTATTCAGCTTTTCCGCCCGAAAGAAAATTTCAAGCGCATGAATATATCGGCACAGCGCTTGGTTATCCCCGAAATCCCCGTTGAGGACGCTTTACAGGCGCTTAAAGCGCTTATTGAGGTTGAAAAGGACTGGGTTCCGCACACAGACGGCGCATCGCTTTATATCCGCCCGTTTATCTTCGCAATTGACCCGTATCTCGGCGTAAGGGTTGCGGATAAATATCTTTTCATCATCATTTGCTCGCCCTCCGGCGCATATTATTCAACAGGTCTGAACCCTGTAAATATCTATGTCGAAACCGAATATGTCCGTGCCGTCAAGGGCGGAATGGGCTTTACAAAAACAGGCGGAAACTATGCCGCATCGCTTATCGCCCAGCATGAGGCGCACGAACAGAATTATTCACAGGTTCTGTGGCTTGACGGCGTTCATAAGAAATATATAGAAGAAGTCGGCGCAATGAACATCTTTTTCGTTGTTGACGACGAAATTATTACGCCAATGCTTCAAGGCTCGATTTTAAGCGGAATTACCAGAAAATCGGTTATACAGCTTTGCAAAAGCTGGGGCTTAAAGGTTTCAGAGCGGCTTATTGACATTCATGAAATTGCCGATGCCCACAGCAACGGACGGCTTAAAGAGGTGTTCGGAACAGGCACGGCGGCGGTTATTTCCCCTGTCGGTCATCTCAAGTGGGGAAGCACCGTCATGGAAATAAACGGCAACGAAATCGGCGCAATTTCGCAAAGGCTTTATGATACGCGTACAGGAATCCAGTATGGCGAGCTCCCCGACGAATTCGGCTGGATTACCAAGCTTTAAGGAGGAGTCATGTTTTATTTTCTTTTGGCGATGGTTGTTTTGCTTCCGCTGTCTATGATAATAGTTGGCATTAAGTATATGAAAAACCCGCCTGAGAAAATCAACGCCTTGCACGGCTTTCGCACCGAATTATCCATGAAAAATAAGAAAATGTGGGATTTTGCGCAACGCTTTTTCGGCAATCTCTGGTTTGCCGTGGGAGTGGCGCTTAG
>CAZYRV010000009.1:4947-10074 GCA_964649485.1 uncultured Oscillospiraceae bacterium
TCTGCTGTTCAGCAATGATTTTTACACGGCTTCAATTGTATTGATTTCGATTCAGCTTATAATAATGCTTGCGACACTCCCCATTGTTCAAAGCAGGCTTAAAAAACTGTGATTATTAACAAAATTAAGGAGCAATTTTAATGAAAAACACCGAAAAATCGATGGAAAAGCTTGTCGCCCTGTGCAAAAGCAGGGGCTTTGTCTATGCCGGAAGCGAGATTTACGGCGGACTTGCCAACACTTGGGATTACGGCCCGCTTGGGGTAGAGCTTAAAAACAATCTCAAAAAGGCATGGATTAAAAAATTCGTGCAGGAAAGCAAGTATAATGTCGGGCTTGACAGCGCCATTTTGATGAACCCGCAGACTTGGGTTGCTTCCGGGCACGTCGGCGGCTTTTCAGACCCTCTTATGGACTGCCGCAGCTGTAATACCCGCCACCGTGCCGATAAGCTCATCGAGGACAGCGGTGCCGATGCAAACGGCATGACGAATGACGAAATGATGGCTTTTATAAAAGAGCATGAAATCGCCTGCCCGAACTGCGGAAGCAAAAATTTCACCGATATCCGCAAATTCAACCTCATGTTCAAGACCTTTCAGGGCGTAACCGAGGACACGAAAAACGAAATTTACCTCCGCCCCGAAACGGCGCAGGGAATTTTCGTGAATTTTGCTAATATCCAGCGCACAAGCCGCAAAAAGATTCCTTTCGGAGTTGCACAAGTCGGCAAATCCTTCAGAAACGAAATCACCCCCGGCAACTTTATTTTCCGTGTCCGTGAATTCGAGCAGATGGAGCTTGAGTTTTTCTGCAAGCCGGGAACAGACCTCGAATGGTTTGAATATTGGCGTGGATATTGCAAAAACTGGCTGTTATCCCTCGGAATCAAGGAAGAAAATCTCCGCCTGCGTGACCACGAAAAGGAAGAGCTTGCTTTTTACTCAAAGGCGACGACAGATTTTGAGTATCTTTTCCCGTTCGGCTGGGGCGAGCTTTGGGGAGTCGCAGACCGCACGGACTATGACTTAAACCAGCACATCAAGGCAAGCGGAAAATCGCTTGAATATTTCGACCCCGAAACGAACGAAAAGTACGTTCCTTACGTCATCGAGCCGTCACTCGGAGTTGAAAGGCTGTTTTTAACAATTATCACCGAAGCCTATGACGAGGAAGCGCTTGAGGACGGCACAACCCGCACGGTTATGCACCTTGCGCCTTTTCTTGCGCCGGTTAAGGCGGCGATTCTGCCGCTTTCGAAAAAGCTTTCCGAAAAAGCGGAGGAGCTTCATGACGAGCTTGCGAAATATTTCCCTGTTGAATATGATGCGGCGGGGGCAATCGGCAAGCGCTATCGCCGTCAGGACGAAATCGGCACGCCTTTCTGCATTACCTATGATTTTGAGAGCGAAACAGACGGCTGTGTGACAATCCGAGAGCGTGATTCTATGGAGCAGGTTCGTGTTCCTGTCGCAGAGGTCCGTGAATATATCGAAAAAAGGGTTTTCTTTTAAGGCAACAGTTGTGAGGTTGGAGAATGTTTGGTGACAAGCTGATTTTGATTTTAAGCTCGCTTTTCGGCGCATTTTTGCTTTACAAAGCGGTTTCGAGCTATAAAAGCAAAAAGCCCGTGCGCTTTTTTATAAGCATGATTGCCAAGGTTAATCCGTCCAACTTTAAAAACCCCGATAAAATCCCCGCTTATAATAAAGAAGTCGGGCATGGCTGGCTTATTTTTTCGCTGTGCTTTTTCGCAACAGGTCTGATCGGTTATTTCTATGACGGCAAGCTTGCGGGAACGCTTACCCAGCTTTTGTGCACGCTTGGGCTTGCGCTTCTCGTGTTTAACTATCGGAGAATTGCGGGGAAATACCTTAAACAGGATACTGACGATTTTACAGAAAATAATATCAGAAAGTACTGAAAACTATGGCTGAAACTAAGACAAACGCTTTGCGCAAGCTTGACACGGCGAAAATCCCTTATGAAATTTTCACCTACGAAGCAGGCGATAAAATTGACGGAATTTCCGTCGCAAACAAGGTTGGACTGCCTGTTGAGGAGGTCTTCAAAACCATTGTCGCCGTTGGAAAAAGCGGCGGGCATTATGTGCTTGTAATCCCCGTTGCAGATGAGCTGGATTTGAAAAAATGCGCCGCTGTCTGCGGCGAAAAGGCGGTCGAGCTTTTAAACGTAAAGGATTTGCTTAAAACAACGGGCTATGTCAGAGGCGGCTGTTCGCCCGTGGGAATGAAAAAGCTTTTTCCCACTTTTATCCACGAAAGTGCGGCAAGCCTTGAAAAAATAACGGTCAGTGCAGGCAAAATCGGGCTTCAGATGCGATTAAGCCCCGACGCTTTGTCAAAACTTATAAATGCGGGCTTTGCAGACCTTATTCATCAATAACAAAACTCCGCAAGGCAATACGGCTTTGCGGAGTTTTTAAAATTTCGCTTGCAAAATATATGAAAATATTGTATAATTAATAGAAACACGAAAATAAAAGCGGGGGAAAACATGGATATTCGCATTCAAATACTCATCGGCAACATTGAAAAGGTTATTTTCGGGAAAACCGACGTAATAAAAAAGATTATCGCCGCAATGCTTTCGGGCGGCCATATTCTTCTTGAGGACGTGCCGGGCGTCGGGAAAACCCGCCTAGTCGCGGCGCTTGCCAAAAGCGTCGGAGGAGAGTTTAACCGAATTCAGTTTACACCCGACCTCATGCCCTCCGACATCATGGGCTTTACCATGATAAACCCCGTCACCAAAGAAAACGAGTTCCGTAAGGGTGCGGCAATGTGCAATTTTCTGCTTGCCGACGAAATAAACCGTGCCTCGCCCAAGGCGCAGTCAAGTCTGCTTGAAATAATGGAAGAGCTTCAGGTAAGCGTTGACGGAAGCACCTATCCCCTGCCCCGCCCGTTTATGACGCTTGCAACGCAGAATCCGGTCGAAACCTACGGCACCTATCATCTCCCCGAAGCGCAGATGGACAGGTTTATCATGAAGCTTTCAATCGGCTATCCCTCACGTGCGGACGAGCAGGCAATATTAAACAGCACTTCGCTTTCGCTTGCGGATATTTCGCCCGTTATTTCACTTGACGACGTGACGGCTCTTTCGGCGCTTGCGGACAAGGTTCATGCTGCGCCCGAAATAAAAAATTATATCATAAACATTGTTTCTGCGACACGACAAAAGGCTGAAATTGCTCTCGGCGCAAGCCCCAGAGGAAGCATCGGTCTTTTAAAGGCTTCAAAGGCACTTGCGTTGATTCAGGGGCGGGATTTTGTCACGCCCGACGACGTGCGTGAAATGGCTGTCTGCGTGCTTGCCCACCGCCTGATTCTTTCGCCCAAGGGGAAAACTGTTTATACCACAGCCGAAAAAGCAATTATGGCGATTGTCGCCGAAACGGAAGTTTTATAAGCTATGAAAAAATGGTCAGCCTACGCTCTAATCGTGATTGCAAGCCTGTCCCTGATGCTGTTTATCGATAAACAGGTCGGCTTTACGCTCCTTGCGGCAATAGTTCTGGCGGCTCCGCTGTCAGCCCTTTTAGCCTTCGTTTCCCGTGCGAAAACAACCGCCGCAATTACCGAAGCGCCGCAAAGCCCCACCTACAAACAAACAACATCAACGCTCAAGATAACAGTGAAAGCGCCGCTTTGGTTTTTTTCGCCCTATATTTCAATCAAGTGCGGCTCAAGCCCGAACATAAAAGCGCCCTTCACTCTCCATTCAACCCTTGACGGCGCAAGCACGGATTTTTCGCTCGAATTTTCCGCCATGCACGCAGGTGCGGGCAGAGTTTTTGCCGAGGATATCAGGCTCGTTGACTTTACGGGGCTTTTTTCGTTTAAGCTTCACCCCAAAAACCTTTCCGCCCGCCCGTCTGATTTGAATGTCATACCCGATATACAGGAAATTTCACCGCAAAGCGAGTTTTTAAAACAGCTCGTGCTTTCGTCGGAATCCGCCGACGACGACGAAACAAACAATCCCGCAACAACGGAAAGCGGCTTTCCCGGCTATGAGCACCGTGATTATCACCCCGGCGACAGCTTGAAACGCATAAACTGGAAGCTTTCGGCAAAGCGGGAAAAGCTTTTTGTGCGGCTTTCGGAAAAGCTTGCCAACAAGCCGCTTTGCTTTGCGCTTTGCGACAAGGCCGGCGGTGCGGAGGCAAATGGGCTTGCAATCGAGGCTGTGCTTGCGCTCTGTAAAATCCTCTGCGAAAACGAACAACAGGTTTTCCTGAGCATAAAAACCTCTTTGGGCTGGCGCTCGGTCGAGCTTAAAACCGCCGCCGACGTCCATGACCTTTCGCTTTTGCTTTCCTCCTGCACCTTTTCAGCGGAGGGAACAGCTTTTACGGCAGCTGAAAAATCCGTTGTTTTCGCCCCGACAGGCTTTGACGGCGATGAAAAAGTCATTGTCGCCGCCGTAAAAAATCCCCCGCCGAACTCATGGAAAATAAGCTCGCAAGCAAACGAAATCATACTCGAAAGGACAGAACAGGCGCTGTTATGAATTATTTGAGAAACCACTTTTTCTCTATATTTTTCTCATGGGCGGCTGTGTGTTCGCTTGTGACCCTGTATGCCCCAGACTGGCAGGCTGTTGTTGCTATGCTTGTTTTCTGCGCTGTGCTCGGTTTTTACCTGCTTTTTTCGTATATAAGCCATTTCAAAAAATTTTCCCAGCTCTTCTACGCAGTCACAACCTCCGCCGTTCTGACCGCAACCCTTGCGCTTATCGTTTCGGTTAATCCGGATGACACAACATATGCGACTTGGTTTTTCAATCCGGGAATAAGCTTTGAAAAAACCGCTCCCTATCTCATTGCGACAACCCTTCTGTTTGCGCATTTCTCAACCTTCGTAAGCTTTTATTTCAGCGCCGTCGTTTACCGCCCGATTCTGATTCTGCAAATGATTGTAATTCCGCTTATGCTTTCTATGAAAACCGGCATAGGGCTTTCGTCGGTTTTCCTGCAATTTTCTCTTGTCTTTTTCATTGGTATTGTCCTCGTAAACGCAAACGAACGTCAAAGCGCCAAACATCAAAAAAAGCCGATTATCCCTGTGCTTGCGCTTTCGGCAGCGCTTGTGCTTGTAA
>CAZYRV010000009.1:10084-22237 GCA_964649485.1 uncultured Oscillospiraceae bacterium
AGCGGCTTTGCCGCACCAAGCGGCTCTGCGCCTTATAAAGAAAGCTTTATGAGCCTTTTCGGAGGCGGATCGGAGGTTATGTCCGAAAATGCGTCGCAGGGCATTTCTCAAACTGGGACAAACAATATTTCAAAGGATATAAATAGGAATAAGCTGCTTTTTTACGTTGATGCGGACGAACCGCTTATTTTCAGGGAATACGTGTTTAATGTCTATTCAGACCCCGCCGATACAGGCACATGGAGCAAGGGCTTTTCCTCATCAATAAACCTTTACGACACAAAAACGCTTGAGCTTGGGACGCAAAAAGCTGTTGCCGACGAGATACGGGCGGGGCTTGCGGAGGACGAGCTTTTCGCCGAAGCCTATGGCAAGGCGGCGCTTCCCGAATACACTGAAAAAACAGCAGAAATTATCCCGCAGGCAAGCTTTTCCCAGCTTATAATCGCACCCGCCCAGACCTATGCAATAAGTGAAATTGCCAAAGCAAGCCAACCCGTGTTCGTATCCGACGCAAACGAGCTTGTGCCGACGGCTCTGCTTCCGGAGGATTTCGGCTATTCGCTTTATTATTATTCGGCGGACGGCAAGTTCAGCTTGGGCGAATTTTCAAGCATTTCAGAATATATAAGCTGGCTTGATATTCTTGCCGTCAAGCTTGAGTCACGAGGGCTTTCCGCCGAGGCTGTGAAAGCCGCACAAGGTGAAGCGCAGGCGGCGGTTGCCTATTACAGCAAAACCAGAAGCGCCGACATAATCAAGGACAAAAGCAAAATCAAAGAGCTTGCCGACAAGCTTACAGACGGGCTTACAAGCGATTTCGACAAGGCAAGCGCAATAGAGGCGTTTTTCCACAGCGGCGAATTTACCTACGACATTGACTATGCCTTCGAAACCGCAAACAGCGAGCCTTCCGCCGACTTTCTATTCACAAGCAAGCGTGGAGTCTGCCACTCTTTCGCAACGGCAATGGTTCTGCTTTGCCGTGAGGCGGGGCTTCCCGCAAGGTTCGTTTCGGGCTATGTTGCGGACACGCTCGACACGGAAACGGGAAATTTTATCGTCAAAGCTGAAAAATATCATGCTTTTCCGGAGGTTTATATCAGCGGAACGGGCTGGACAGCGTTCGAACCGACCGTTTCCATGAATGCCCAATTCATGGACGAACTCGTCGAAAATGAGCCAAAAACCGATTTTACACAATATTTTATTGCGGGCGGAATCGCTTTGGCGGCTTTGGCAATATTTTTCCTTAGAAAACAGCTTTTCATTCTCGGCTTTAGGCTTTATTCCGCAGTTCACAGCGGTTCAAAGCCGCTTTTCAGGCTTTACTCTCACGCAAGAAAAAAAGCGGCGAAAATTTCGTGTATTTCCGCTGAAAATTTAAGCCCGAAACAGGTCGCCGATATTCTCGAAAAAGAATCGGGGCAGGATTTAAGCGGCTTTATAAATGCCTACGAACGGCTTTATTACGGCGAAAAGCCATTCGAAAAAAACGAATATGCAAAGCTTATAAAATACTTCATATAAAAATTACAGCAAGGCTACAAAGGTTTCAATTATAATACAATTACAATGCGGGTATTGACAAATACCCGCATTTTTAGTATTATGTAAGTTGTAAAACTATGCGACATGACATTGTTTGGATATTTAACGCCGTTTTTCTATAAAACATTTTGTTTTGGTTTAAATTATCCAAAAGCGAAATTCTCGTTTTCGCCGCGCACCTATCAAAGCCTTTGACAGAACGGTGCGATACTATATGAAAGTGGTTGAATACATAATGAACGAATACAATTTGTGCATGGGCTGTATGAGCGAAAAAACCTATGCAGGTCCGTGCAAAAGCTGCGGATATTCTGATGCCGCACCGCATTTGCCGTCATATCTCGCCCCCGAAACAGTCCTTGAAGAGCGCTATATAATCGGGCGGCTTCTAAAGTATAACGGGCAGGGTGCGGAATATATCGCCTATGATGCGGCGATAAAGCAAAGGGTTATTGTCGTGGAATTTATGCCCGACACGCTTTGCTCGAGAAAAAAGGACGACCCGACAATCAGAATCGGCGCAAACCAAATCGCCCTCTACAAAACCTATCTTTCCGAATTTGCCGAGCTTTATAAAGGTCTGATGAAATCCCGTGGAATGACTCATCTCCAAGCGGTGACCGATGTTTTTGCCGCAAACAACACCGCCTATGCCGTCTGCGAATATATCGACGGAATCACGCTTAAATCATATTTGACGACCTCGGCGGGCGAGCTTACGTGGGAACAGGTTAAAGAGCTTTTTCCGCCTATTCTGACGACACTAAGCCTTATGCACAGCGCCGGAATCGTCCACAGAGGAATAAGCCCCGACACAATTTTCGTAACCGACAAGATGGAGCTTAAGCTTGCGGGCTTTGCAATCCCCGCCGCAAGGACGGCAAACACAGAAATCGTCTGCGAGCTGTACAGCGGCTATGCCGCACCAGAGCAATATTCCCCAAGCAACCGCCACGGGACGTGGACGGACGTCTACGGCATTGCCGCCGTGATTTACCGTGTTTTGACAGGCTCTATGCCGCCCGAGGCAATAAGCCGTGTAGACAGCGACAGCCTGCTTGAGCCGCTTATCGTAAACCGAAACGTTCCGTCGAATGTGTCAAAAGTCATCATGAAAGGCATGGAGCTTGATGTTGATTCACGGACACAAACAGTTACGGATTTTGTAAACAGGCTTTTCGAACAGCCAAAGCCTGTTATTCGGACGGTTGAAAAATCCGCCCCCGCAAAACGCAGGCTTTCCGCAAAGGAAAAGAAAAAACAACGTGATCGCCTTGCCGCAATTGCGGGAATAACCACGGGAATCGTCCTCATAATCGCTCTTATCATCGGGCTTATTCTTGCCCGCTTTATAAAAGACCCCGAAGTCGAAAGCAATCCCGCCGAAACAACGACAGCAATCACCACTGCCGCACCGCAAACCTCCGAAACGTCTGCTCAAACCACTTCATCGGCTTTTACGCTTATCGTCCCCGATTTTAGAAACAGAAAGGTTGACAGCCTTTCCGATTATAACGACAAGCTTGTGTTTAAAATAAGCTATGACTATTCCGAAACCTACGCAAAGGATATGATTTTCAAGCAAAGCATAGAGCCGCAGACGACGGTTGAAAAGGACACCGAAATCGCAATTACGGTAAGCAAGGGGCCGAAAAAGGTCAAGCTTCCCGATTATACAGGCATGAAGGAAAAGGAATATTCAAAGGCGCTTACAGAGCTTGGAATCAAATTTGAAGTCAAAAGCTTCAAGACAAACGACGTCAAAAAGGGCTATGTCGCAAAGTGCAGCAAGGAAATCGGCGAGCTTGTGGACGTTGAAAAGGCTGAAATCGTGACGGTTTACATTGCCGAAAAAGGCAGTGATAATGTGTCAACAACCGCCGTAACAAAGCCGCCGATCGATACGGACACCGAAACTCAGGTTCCCGAAACGCTTCCCGGCGACATCGGAATAATAATCGACTAGGAGGCAAAATGGAGCTTGATGAGATAAGACGTGAAATTGACACAATAGACGCAGAAATACTTGAGCTTTTTCAAAAGCGCATGAAGCTTGCCGAGGGTGTCGCCCGCTTTAAAAAGGCGAATAATATGCCTGTTTTTCAGGCACAGCGGGAAGAGGAGGTTCTTGACAGAATCGCCGATATGAGCCGTGACGGCATGAAAAACGGCTCTCGCCTGCTTTTTGCGAACATTATGGATATAAGCAAATGTATCCAGCAGGAAAGCCTTACCGAGGCGGAAATCCCCGAAATTTATACAAATAAACGTGAAAAAATCAGACTTGCCTGCCCGGGAACAGAAGGCTCGAACTCGTCAGAGGCTTGCCGTGCCTTGTTTGACAATCCCGAAATAAACCATGTCGAAACCTTCGACGAGGTTTTTCAAGCCGTCGAAAACGGTACGGTTGACTATGGGGTTGTGCCGATTGAAAACAACACCGCAGGTGAGGTTACGCAGACCTACCAGCTTATGAACAAGCACAGCTTTTATATTTACAAAAGCGCCGCAATCCGCATAAATCACGTGCTTGCGGCAATCAAAGGCACGACGCTTGACGGCATAGAAACAGTTTTTTCCCACGAACAAGCGCTTTTACAGTGCGGCGAATGGCTCTCCTCACATTCAGAGCTTCAAACACGTCCATACATGAACACCGCTCTTGCCGCAAAAATGGTTCGTGACAGCCAAAACGGCAAAATTGCGGCAATCTGCTCTGAAAGCTGCGCAAGGCTTTACGGGCTTGATATTCTCGAAAAAAACATTGCCGACAACCCCGAAAACTACACCCGCTTCATCTGCATTTCAAAGCGGCTTGAGGTTTCGGAAAATGCCGACATGATTTCCGTTGCGCTTACGACGCCGCATACGGCAGGGGCGCTTTACCGTTTATTAACACGATTTGCGGTAAACGGGCTTAATCTTGCGAAAATTGAAAGCCGCCCGCTTCCTCCCGACATGGAAAAATCGGGCGAATTTGACGTTATGTTTTATCTTGATTTTTACGGAAGCATAAAGGATTTATCTGTCGTAAAGCTGCTTAAATGCCTTGAAAGCGAGCTTAACTATTATAAATTCCTCGGAAACTTTGAAAGCACGACAAGGAGAGAATAATGCCCTCGGTATGCGCAGTTATACTTGCCGCAGGCTCGTCAGCACGAATGTGCGGCATAAACAAGCAGTTTGTCGCCCTCAAGGGTATTCCTGTTATTGTAAAAAGCGCTCTTGCCTTTGAGAAAACCGCTTTGATAAGCGAAATAATCATTGCCGCAAAAGAAAGCGATATTGACGAAATAACAAAACTTTGCCGGCACTATGGCATTACTAAGCTTAAAGCGGTTGTTTCGGGCGGAAACGAACGCTTTGACTCCGTGAAAAACGCTTTGCCGTGCGTTTCGGACGGCTGTGATTATATCGCAGTCCACGACGGCGCAAGACCGCTTGTTACCTCCGAAAAAATAGGCGAAATAATCGAAAAAGCAGTGGAATTCAGGGCGGCAATTCCCGCCGTTATGGCAAGGGATACCGCTAAAATAACAGACGGTTCGGGAACAATCGTTTCAACGCCGCCGAGAAAAAATGTTTTTCTTGCGCAGACACCGCAAATTTTCGAAAAAAAGCTTTACCTCGCCGCAATACAAGCGCTTGACGGCGATTTCAGCGGAATTACCGACGACAGCATGATTGTCGAGCGCTTCGGACACCCCGTCCATATCGTGGAGGGCGATTATTCGAACATAAAAATAACCGCTCGGGAGGATATTGCCGTGGCGGAGATTCTGATGGAGGGAGCAGCTTTAAACGCAGGAAAAATCCGCATCGGCTATGGCTATGACGTGCATAGGCTCGGCGATAACCGCCGCCTTATCATGGGCGGGCTTGAAATTCCCTTTGAAAAGGGGCTTATCGGGCATTCTGACGCAGACGTTGTTTTGCACGCAATAAGCGATGCGGTTCTCGGTGCGCTTGCCCTCGGCGACATTGGAAAGCACTTTCCCGACATAGACCCAGCCTATAAAAATGCGGACAGCGCCGTGCTTTTGGGGCTTGTTATTGATATGGCGGAAAAAAGAAGCTTTTCCGTCGGGAATATCGACTGTACAATCGTTTGCGAAGCGCCGAAGCTTGCGCCTTACATAGCTCGAATGCGTGAAACTATCGCAAAAATTTGCCGCACCACAACAGAACAAATCAGCGTCAAAGCAACCACGGAAGAAGGGCTTGGGCTTGCCGGAACGGGAATTGGCTGCCACGCTGTTTGCATAATGAACGGACATTGACGGAGGAAAAAATGGCTAATATGGAAAAAATGACAGAGGCTTACGGCAAAATCCTCTGGACAGGAAAAAAGTGCATTCTTGGTATGCCGATTTCGCTTACCCGCTATATCCTCACGGAAACAACCCTTTACACAAAGGTCGGGCTTATCAACATCAAAGAGGACGAGCTTGAGCTTTACAGGGTTATGGACAAAAAGCTCAAGCTTCCGCTTGGTCAGCGCATTTTCGGCTGCGGAACGATTCTGATTACGGCAAAGGATTCTGACACGCCGGAAAAGCAGGTCACCGCAATCAAAAACGCCCGTGTTGTAAAGCGCATTCTCGACGACGCAATCCGTGACCAGCGTGACAAATATCTTGTCCGAGGTCGTGACATGATTGGCGCAAACGCTGATTTTACCGACGACGACAACGGCTTGGACATGGATTAAAGCGGCTGACAAGCCGTTTTAAAGCTATGACACGTTCTATTCCTGCCGATTTTCCCGTATAATTGATAATAATCCCTTGTTCAGGCCGCAATGGCTTTAACAACGATTCAGCTTTACACGGGAGGGGTTTTTATGGTTTGCAGGTTCAGTGATTTGCGCTGTAAAGAGGTTGTAAGCATAAAGGACGGCTGTCGGATCGGCTTTGTTGACGATATTGAATTCGAAACGTGTACGGCGAAAATCCTCAAGCTTATCGTTTATGGCAGACCGAGGTTTTTCGGGCTTCTCGGCCGTGAAGAGGACGTAATAATCGACTGGTGCGACATTGACGTAATCGGTCAGGATATAATTCTTGTAAGCTGTGATAACCCGTTTAAGCAGCTTAAGCGAAAGCTTTCCCTTTTTGAAAGCCTGCTGAAATAACAACCCGCCTTAGGTATTATCCGCCGACCGCCAAAACGGTCGGTTTCTGCTTTAATTAAAGCTTTGTAAATTTTTTTATCCAAAAAGCTTGCATTTTCTTGAATGATATGATATAATTATTCGGTGAGCGACGTTATTTTCACTTTATGTAAAAACGTCGCCGCAAAATCCACACTGTATATAAACGCTTTCATGGTGCGGCTTGTTGCCGGAGGGCGCGGTTTTATGCGGGAGGAAAAACCAAAAATTATAGGAGGACTACGCAAATGGCAGTAGTATCAATGAAACAGCTTCTTGAAGCGGGCGTACATTTCGGACACCAGACAAGAAGATGGAACCCCAAAATGGCACCTTACATTTTCACCGAGAGGAACGGTATCTACATTATCGACCTCCAGAAAACCGTAAGAAAGCTTGACGAAGCTTACAACTTTATTCATCAGGTTGCCGCAAACGGCGAAGAAGTGCTTTTCGTAGGCACGAAAAAGCAGGCTGCTGATTCCATCAAGGAAGAAGCTATGCGTGCGGGCGCACATTTTGTAAACGCAAGATGGCTCGGCGGTATGATGACAAACTTTAAAACAATCCAGCGCCGTATCAAAAGGCTCGAACAGCTCCGCAAGATGGAAGCTGACGGAACCTTCGACCTTCTCCCCAAAAAGGAAGTTATCAAGCTTAACCTCGAAATCGAAAGGCTTGAAAAGTTCTTGGGCGGAATCAAGAATATGCCTAAGCTTCCCGGCGCTCTCTTTATCGTTGACCCCAAGAAGGAAAGAATTGCTGTTGCCGAGGCTCGCAAGCTTGGTATCCCGATTGTCGCAATCGTTGACACAAACTGCGACCCTGACGAAATCGACTATGTAATCCCCGGAAACGACGACGCAATCCGTGCTGTAAAGCTTATTTCGGGTGCAATGGCCGATGCGATTATTTCCGCAAAGCAGGGTGCGGCTGATGCTGCTGAAGAAGCTGCCGCTGCGGCTTCGGACGACGAAACAGCAGAATAATTCTGATTAATAACGTATATCGATGAAAGGAAGATTATAATGGCAAATATTACCGCCAAGGAAGTTGCTCAGCTTCGTGAAATGACGAACTGCGGCATGATGGACTGCAAGAGGGCTCTTGTTGAGGCAGACGGCGATTTTGACAAAGCAATCAAGGTTCTCCGTGAAAAGGGTCTTGCAAAGGCTGCAAAGAAGGCAGGAAGAATTGCGGCTGAGGGTACTGTAAAAACAAAGGTTGTCGGCAACACGGGAGTTATTGTTGAAATCAACTCCGAAACCGACTTCTGCGCAAAAAGCGATAAATTTCAGGAATTTGTTGATACAATTGTTGAAACAATTCTCGAGAAAAAGCCCGCTGACGTTGAGGCTCTCGCCGAAATGACAGCTGTCGGCACTGATATGAAGGTCGCCGACCTCGTAACTGACAAGGTTGCCACTATCGGTGAAAACCTTAAAATCCGCCGCTTTACAATTCTCGAAGGCACGCTTATCGACTATATGCACGACGGCGGCAGAATCGGAACAATCCTTAAGATTGAAACCGATAAGCCCGAAAACGAAGCTATCCTTGAAGCGGCAAAGAACGTTGCGCTTCAAATCACAGCGCTTAACGCTCTCTATGTTTCTGAAAAAGATATGCCCGCCGCTGACGTTGAAAAGGAAAGAGAAGTCCAACTTGCTCTTGTTAAAAAGGAAGGCAAGCCCGACAACGTCGCCGTTAAAATTGTTGAAGGCAGAATGCGAAAGTTTTATGAGGAGGTTTGCCTTTTAAATCAGACCTACTTCAAGGACGACCAGTTCTCCGTTGGCAAGTACATTGCTAACGTCGCAAAAGAGCAGGGCGCAACCGTCAATATCGTTTCTTTTGTCCGCTATGAAAAGGGCGAGGGAATTGAAAAGAAGGACGACAACTTCGCTGATGAAGTTGCGAACATGGTTAAGTAATTATAATAAAGCGGTTGCCGTTTTGACAGCCGCTTTTTATTTTACCAGTCGAAAAATTGTGCCGCAATGCTTAGTCTGCTTGTGACCAGCGCAATAAGTTCCACAATATAACATACAAAGCCAAATAAAACCAATATTTATATTGTGCAATAAGCTTTCAAATCCGACAACCATGCGCTTAATTCGCACTTTATTGCGTCCAAACAAATAACATAATATTCATATTGGCAATAATACACGAAAAATAATCAATAACTTTGTATAGAATTGACATTGCAAAATAAATGATTATCGTTTACAATATAGTTACAAACTTTAAATGGAGGATTTTAAAGATGAAATTAAGAAAACTTTTGGCTAGTTCCATTGCTGCTATGATGGCTGTTTCGGCTACTGTTGTTTCCGTAAACGCTTTTGAAGTTGCAGGCGAAGGTGAAGACTACAAGGCAATGCTTATGTTCACAGACGGTAACTGGGCATGGGGAAACTGGGATTTTGACGGCACAACAAAGGGCGCTGATGACGCTGCAATCGGCGGAGATGTTGTAATCACCGGCGACGGCGAATACACAGTTTCTGTTTCTCGTCCTACAGCTGCTGATGCTGCTGACGCTACCGGAACAATGGTATTCCTTGTTCAGACAAACATTGACGGTTTGACAAATCCTGACGTTAATCTCGAAATCACAAGCATCAAGGCTGACGGCGCTGAAATTGCCGGCGATCTTTCTCTCCAAACATTAGGAAGCGAAGGAAACGAAGCAAAAACAGCTGAAGCTCTTAGAGTTGAAGTTTACAACGAATACGGCCCTTCCAAGGACGCTCCGTTGATCGACAAGGATTCTCTCGTTGTAACTGATAAGCTTGAAGTTACATTCACAGTTTCTGGTCTTGGCGCAGCTGAAGAAGCTCCCGCTGAAACAACAGAAGAAGGAACAGAAACAACTTCTCCCGAAACTGGCGTTGAAGGCGTAGTTGCAGTTGCAGGCATCGCAGTTCTCGCTGCTGGCGTTGCAATGGTTGCTCGCAAGAGAAAGTAATTAAGTTTTCCGCAAGGATAACCTTATAAAGCAATTAAGCCACCGCTTTGCGGTGGCTTTTTGTTGTTCAGCCGCCGATCAGCGAAAGCAAAGCCTTTGCAAGCGCCTTTCCTACAAGCTCGCCGCTGTAAAGCGCCTCGTCAAGCGTATTTGCGTGACCGCCAACCTCAATAAGCAAAGAGCCTGTCGTTAAATCCTGATTATACTTGCGATAATCAAACAAAATCGGTCGTGTAAGCGTCGGAAACTCACCCTCGATTGTGCTTTGAAGCATTGCCGCAAGCTTTAAATTTTCATCATAATCAGGCATATCCATCGTTCCGTCGTCACAGCCCGCAATAATCATAATCTGCGCCGCTTTTTCACCGTTTATCTCCGTAGTCGGCGCTATGCGTTCGCCGCTCTCAAGCTCGACTGCGTCCCTGTGAATATCAAGCACAATCTTGATTGTCGGATACTGCTCAAGCATTTTCTGCACCGCAACCCTGCTTCTCTCATACGAACCGTTATACGACGGGTCGTCATGCACCGTGCCGTCATGTACGACGCTTATTCCCGCCGCAACAAGCTCGCCGGCAATTCTATCGCCAACAGCGACGACGCTTATTTCAGGGTCAAGGGTTCTCGACGGATTATCCTTATCATAAAAATCAACATTGCTCATTTGATAAGCCTCCGTTGCGTGCGTGTGCATAATAAGCACCTGCGGCTCTGCCCCAAGCTCTGGCTTAATCGTAGGAAGCTTTGAAGTTATTTCCGCAATTTCGTCATAGGAAAGTGTCGTAAGATTTTGAATCTGCCCGCCCCCATCAAGCTTAAAATAGCCCGCATTCCCCGTGTATGTCTGCTTTGTAATTATTCCGTCCTTGTCCGTGTTTGCGGCGAAATCGTGTGTTTCGTCAAAGTCAAGAATGTTAAACTCTATAAGCTGGGCAGTATTTTTGTCGGGCTTGCTCTGCTCTGGCTGTTCGCCGTCAATATCGCTTGAAATTGCAGACGGGGTTATCCCCTTTGCGCTCAATCGCACGGGAACGAGCATCTGCCCGCTTCCTCTTGCAGAAAGCGTCTGCTTTTTTTCCTCCTTGAAGTCAATAACAATCGCTCTGGCACTAAAAATAGCCGCATTTTCCACAAAAGCCGTAACCTCTCCCGAAACATTGCCAAGTTGTGGAATAAAGCCTAAAAACTGCTTGTACAGAAAAACAATAAGACCGAGCGACAGCACCGCCGCACTAAGATAAAAAATTCCATTTCCGCTTTTAACCGCTTTCATATTTAACCTCCGCCGCTGTTTTGATTGCAGCGGGCGCACCGCCGCTGCTTAATTATATTGAAAATCCACAGCAATTATTCACGGCAACGGGAAATATACCCACTAATAAGCGGAAATAATCTCAATATCCGAGGGGGTTAAATTCGGATTAAGCGCACGGTTCAACGCTTGCGCAAGGATTTTCGAATATTTGCGCACAATTGAATCAATATTTCGCGGAGTAACCATCATTTGAGCGCTTTTTTGACCTCTTTGTACATTGTCAAAATCAATAACCGTCGGCAAGCCAACCGCTATACATTCAACACCGAGCACGCTTTTAGAAAGCGGGCTTCGATTGTTACCAACCCCAGAGCCGGGCGAAATCCCAGTATCCGTAATCTGAACAGCCCTGCCAAGCCGCACCGTTTCCAAGCACGCAAGCGCATCAATAACGACGACAGCAACAGGCTTCACAAGCCCAGCAACCGCCCTTATATGCTCCACGCTTTCAATGCCGGTCTGAGCAAGCACACCAGAGCTTATCACGCTCACCTCCCTGAGTTTGAGTTCAGCAAAAACAGGATACTCCTTCAGATGCGCCGTCGCAAGAACACCGCCCGCCGTCCTCACTCCAAGCGAATCGGGCGTTATTTCACTGTTTCCCAGCCCTGCTATCAGAATTTTTCCCGACGGTAAAAATTCTGACAAAGCCGCCGCAATTATTTCGTCAGCATTTTTTGCTTCGTCACTGCAAAAAAGGGTTACATATCGTCCAGATGGCTTTCCAACGCTCTTTTCCCCCTCTTTGGTTATCGTAATATCTGTTATTTCAACGCCGCCCGACCTGCTTTTTTTAAGCGAGAATCCATTTCCCGATTTCTCCATTTCAACAATTTCACAAGCTAAATCTGTTCTGTTCATTATTTTCTCCTTTTTTTTTGTAAAAGGACTTGCTTTTTAATAAAATATGTGATATAATATGATTTATTCGGGTATAGCGATTTTTCGCTTTAATTTGTTGCAAGGGGGTGTCTAAATGGCAAACATTAAATCCGCAAAGAAAAGGATTCTTACCGCAGAAGCAAACTCAAAAAGAAATAAGGCTGACAGAACAAAGCTTAAATCTGTTCTTAAGAAGGCTAATGCTGCTTTTGCCGCAGGAGAAGCTTCTCAAGAGTATACAAAGCTTGCAGTGGTAAGCATTGACTAGGCTGTTTCCAA
>CAZYRV010000009.1:22304-41471 GCA_964649485.1 uncultured Oscillospiraceae bacterium
CGGCGGCTTTGGTTTTTAGACAATTTACGGCTTTTCCCTTTGCTGTTGTTTTTTGATTGCACGGGGCGATGAGTAAAGGAGGAATCATGTCTGAATTTATATCAATTTTAAGCGCAACAACGAAAAGCGGCGAAGATATGCTTCTCCCGCTTATAATCATTGTTTTGGTTGTTTCGGTGATTGCTCTTGCTTTGGCAATAAAAAATCTTGTCGGCGGGTCTTCTGATGATAAGTCAACAAGCGTTGCCGTGACGGCAAGCAAGCCTGTTGATGTCAGCTCTGACGATGAAATTGTCGCTGTCATTGCTGCGGCGGTTGCGGCTTTTTCGGCTGAAGACGGCAAAAATTACGTCGTCAAAAGCATCACTCCATTGCCAACGCACAATATCAGAAAGCCCTCAAAAACGCTTTCAAGCTGGTCAATGTCAGGAAGACTTAACAATATAGGTCTTTATACTAATCCCTGATTGAAATGCTTGCTAAAAAATCTTCACAAAACCCATAAATTCTAGCTTTTGCTCAATTTTTTAGAGCATTTCTAATTGAGATTCAGTATTAAACCCGACACAGCACCCATACCACACTTAAAGCAAGAAGCAACCATCAGGTTGCTTCTTTTTGTATGTTCGTCATCACAAGCACCGATAGTATTGCCATGCCCCGTTATGGTAAAAACACCAAAAGCCCTGTACCTGAATACAAGGCTTATAAGCTATTTCTGAAAGCTTAGATGCTTTCGTTAGGCTTTTCAGCATCGTCCTCTTCGATTATATCGTCAAAAACAATCCCCGAAAAAACATCAGTATCATCGTCCTTGGCAATATCATGCGCCGCATCTGCCGCCTGCATTAAAGCATCGTCAAAGTCGTCGGAATCATCATCAGCAGTGTCGCCTTCCGCCTCTTCCGCATCAGCAGAATCGGATTCATCGCTTTGGGCGTCGTCCTCAAAATCGTCGTCGTAAAACTCTTCAAAATCGTCATCGTGCAAAGGATAATCCTCGTCGAAGTCAACCTCAGCTTCTCTTTTGAGCTTTTTCTTTATAAGAAGCGCCGCAAAAGCCGCACCGCCGATGACGGCAAGCAAGCTTACAATAAAAATTCCAATACCTTTCATAACAATATCCTTTCTCCGATTTGATAATTCTATTATACATGATTATGCGGCCTGTTGCAAGTATTATCAAAATAATTAGTTACTTTTGCTAAAAAATTTTTTATTTTTCGGTCAAATTCATCAAAACCGAAAGCGCAGCAATCGGTGCAGTTTCACAGCGAAGGATTCTCGGCCCAAGTGTTGCTGTTTTCCAGCCATTTTTTTCGGCGAACTCCGCTTCTTTCTCGGAAAAACCTCCCTCGCTTCCAATAATTATACTTATTTTTTTATCATCAGAAACGATTTTATCAAGCCTTTCGCCGCCGCATTCATAGAAAAAAATTCCTTTTTCATCTGCTTCAAGTGATAAAACTGCGCTTTTGAAATCAACAAGCTCGTTTACAATCGGAATTTTACCCCTCCCGCACTGTTTCGCCGCCTCATAGGCAATCCTGTTGAACCTTTCCAGCTTTTTTGCGGCGCTCTTAATGTCGGGGCGTGAAATACAGCGTTCTGAAAGCATCGGCACAATCTCGCTTGCGCCCAGTTCGACCGCTTTTTGCACAATAAAATCCATTTTATCGCCCTTTGGAAGCGCTTGATAAAGCCGAACAAAAACCTGCGGCTCGGCATTATTATTTTGGCTTGAAACGACTTCAAAAATACACTCTGCCCCGATTATTTCGAGTCGGCAAAGGAAATCAATACCATTTTTATTGCATATAACTGCCATATCACCTTTTTTCATTCGAAGCGAACCGGAAATATGCCTTGCGTCGTCGCCCGAAACAACGGCCATTTTATCATCAATGCGCTCTGAAAAAAACCTCGGAAAGCGCCACATTTCGCTAGCTGAAGCCATTTTCTTCCCCCTTTTTAAACAAATTTCGGACAAGCGCAGAAAGCCCCGCATTTTCGGGCGCACAAAGCCTCGGGTCTTCAGATAAAATTATCTCCGCAGCCTCCTGCGCCTGTGTAAGCGCAGCCAAATCCTGCGACATATCCGCAATTTTAAGTGTCGGCAATCCATGCTGCTTGCTTCCGAAAAAGTCGCCCGGACCACGAAGCTTTAAATCCTCGTTTGCAATCGCAAAACCGTCCGTAGTTTTTGTTAATATGTCGATTCGAGCCTTAGAAAGCTCTGAATCGCTGTCGTTCACGAGCACGCAAAAGGATTGCTCCGCCCCTCTGCCAACCCTGCCCCGAAGCTGGTGAAGCTGTGACAAGCCGAACTGCTCGGCATTTTCAATCATCATTATCACTGCGTTCGGCACATCGACGCCAACCTCAACGACCGTTGTCGCAACCAAAACGCTTATTTTGTTTTCGACAAAATCCGACATCACGGACTCCTTATCCGCTGCGGAAAGCTTGCCGTGAAGTAAACCGACGCTCGCCCCGTCAAGCTCTTTGACCGCCGTGCGATAATATTCCTCTGCTGATGCCTTTTCGCTTTCGCCCTCCTCTATAAGTGGGCATATTATGTAAGCCTGTTTTCCTTTTTTAGCATATTTTGAAATAAACTTGTAAAGCCGTGGCCGAAAGCTTTTATCAACACGGTAAGTTTTGACAGGCAACCGCCCTTCGGGCATCTCGTCAAGCACGGAAATGTCAAGGTCGCCGTAAATCATAAGCGCAAGCGTGCGAGGTATCGGCGTCGCTGACATGACGAGATTGTGCGGATTATTACCCTTAGAAAGAAGCTCTGCACGCTGGTTTACCCCAAAACGGTGCTGTTCGTCAGTGACTGCAAAGCCTAAATTATCAAAATTTGTGTTTTTCTGTATCAAAGTGTGTGTGCCAACGGCGATTTGTGCTTCTCCGCTTTTTATCCGTGCACGAACAGCCTTTTTTTCCGCCGCAGGCATTGCTCCCACCAAAAGCTCAACCTTGATTCCAAGCGGTTCAAGCAGCTTTGAAAGCGAGTTATAATGCTGGACGGCAAGAATTTCTGTCGGCGCCATAAAAGCAGATTGATAACCATTTTTTGCCGCAAAATAACAAAGCGCCGCCGCAACCGCTGTTTTACCCGAGCCGACATCGCCTTGCAAAAGCCGATTCATCGGAAAATTTCCGCACATATCGGCAATTCCCTCTCGTATAGAGCGCTTTTGCGCTTCCGTAAGCGAAAAGCTGAGTGCTCGGGCAAATTCGGCAATTGATTGCTCGCTCATTTTTGCCCCTGAAAGCGTGCGGTTTCTGCTTTTAAGCACAGCAAGCCCAAGCCTGAGCGATAAAAGCTCCTGAAAAACAAGCCGCCTTTTGGCTTTATCAAGCTCTTCCCTGCTGTTCGGGAAATGAATCCCCCACATTGCCTCTTTAAAGCCGCAAAGCTCGTATTTTTTTCGTATTTCCTCCGAAAGCGGTTCGCCGAACGTTATGGAACCGAGCACGGTTTTAATGTTTGCCGCAACCGTTCCGTCATAAAGTCCCGCCGTCAGCGCATAGCGTGGCTTGAACGCCGCCCCGTCGGGCGTAATAAATTCGGGGTTGGTTATTTCCGGCCGGAGAAATGTTCCGCCGATTTTTCCGCTGAAAATAAACTCCTCGCCCTCAACAAGACGGCGAAAAGAAAACTCATTGTTAAAAATAACAGCGACGATTTCGCTTAAACCGTCGCTTAAAACCGCTTTGTAGACAGAAACGGCTGAAAATTTCCTCGGCGCAAGCCGATTGACGACTCTTGCCTTAAACGCGCCGTTTTCTCCCTGCTTTAGGGCGGAAATCGGCATAGGCTCGGAAAAATCGTGATAAGCACGGGGGAAATGATTGATTAAATCCCACACAGTGAAAATGCCGAGCCTTGCGTAAAGCTTTGCCCGCTTTTCGCCTACGCCTTTCACGAACTTTATTTCAGCGTTGTAATCCAAAAAACCACCTACTCAACCGAAACAATATAATAATAAACCGGCTGCCCGCCGTTCACGAGCACGATGCTGATATTCTCATTAAGCTTTGTGCGCAGAATATCATAAGCCGCCTGCGCCTCCTCCTCGGTTATGCCCTCGCCGTAAAGCAGGGTAACAAACGAGGTATGGGGCTTGACAAGCTTGCGGACAAGCTTAACAAGCGCCTTTGTGACGTCATGGTCGATGAAGGTGAGCTTGCCGTTTTCAAGCGCAAGAATTTCGCCCTCACGAATTTGATAGCCCTCGTATTCGCTGTCCCTTGCCGCAAAGGTAAGCTGACCGCTTCCGACCTTATCAAGAGCCGCCGTCATGGCGACACTGTTCGCCTGTACGTCCATATCCTCTTGGAAGGCAAGCATAGCTGAAATCCCCTGCGGGATCGAGCGTGTCTGCAAAACAATGACGTTTCTGTCGGTGAGATTTACCGCCTGCTCTGCCGCAAGAATAATGTTTTTATTATTAGGTAACACAAAAATGTTCCTTGCGGGAACAGCATTTATCGCCTGCAAAATGTCGTCCGTAGACGGATTCATTGTCTGCCCGCCACGAACAATCACATCTGCGCCCAAATCACGGAAAAGCTCTTCAACTCCGTCGCCCGCACAAACAGTTACGAAACCGAAATCCTTTTCAGGCTCTGCGGGGGGGAGAATCTGCTGTTTCTGAAGCTCGACCTCCTCCATTTGATGGGTATGCTGTTCGCGCATATTTTCGATTTTCATCTTGGTGAGAGCGCCGAATTTAAGCCCCTCCTCCATGGCGTTTCCGGGGTGATTTGTGTGCACGTGCACTTTAATAATATCGTCGTCGTCAACGACAACCACGCTGTCGCCGATGCTTTCAAGAAAAGCACGAAGCGCCGCCGCAGATTTAGCATTTTTATCCTTTTGGACAATAAATTCCGTACAATAGCCAAAAACAATTTCCGCATCAGTAAGCGAGCCGGCCGCATTTGTGATTATCGGGTGGGGCTTTTCCGCCGCCGCAACGCTTTCAATCACCTTGCCGCCGCTTATTACCTCGTTCATGCCTCTGATAATGGTGAGATAACCCATTCCGCCCGCATCAACAACCCCTGCCTTTTTAAGCACGGGAAGAAGCTCCGGCGTGGTCTGCAATGCCGCATCTGCCGCCTGCACATAATCGCTCCAGAGAAGCTTTAAATCGCTTTCATTTTCCGCAAGCTCGGAAAATCTTTCGGACGCAACCCTTGCAACCGTCAAAATCGTGCCCTCTGTCGGCTTCATAACCGATTTATAAGCCGCATCAACACCGATTACAAACGAATCGGCAATATCCTTTGCCGTGGCGGTTTCCTTATCGGCAAGCCCCTTTGAAAAGCCACGGAAAAGAAGCGACAATATAACGCCGCTGTTGCCCCTTGCGCCTCTAAGCATCGCCGATGCCGCAACCTTTGCGACCTCTCCCGCCGAAACGTCGTCGGGAAGCCGCCGAAGCTCGCTTACGGCATTTCCGATTGTCATAGACATATTCGTGCCTGTGTCGCCGTCGGGAACAGGGAAAACATTAAGCTCATCGACGGACTTTTTATTGTTCTGTATGCTGTTTGCGCCCGAAATTATCGCATCACGCAAAAGCTTTCCGGATATATCCAAAAAACCACACTTCCTTTGTCTGATTGAATTATCTTAAGTAAGCCGCAAATCAGGTATTAAGCCCGTCCACGAAAACGTTGACCTTTTCAACGCTTATGCCCGTCGTATCCTCAACGGCATAGCGCACCTTGTTCATTACGCTTTTGACGACAGCCGTCACGTTGACCCCGTACATAACGGTTATGTGCAGGTCCACATGGAGCTTATCCCTTACATATCGGACATTTACGCCTTTTTCAATATAGTTTTTCTTCTTTAAAAACGGAAGCGTTTCGAGAATAGTTTGCTTTACACTTCCGGAGTTCATGTCAACAACGCCGAAACAATTCGTGACTGTTCCGCCGATAAGCGACACAAGAAAAGGCTTTGAAAGAGTGATTTGTCCAAGATGGTTTTTTACGTTAATCATGCTCTGACCTCCTGTTCGATTGAATTTCAGAGAATTCGCATAGTCTACTCTCTATTTTATCATACTTTTGCAAAAAAACAAAGCGTTTTTGATAACTATTCTTAGCAATTGAGAAATTTGTTAAAACTATATAAAAATATGCGTTGTTTTTATGAAATATTACTATATAATTATAATAAAAAAGCAAGAAGGCAAAACCCTCTTGCTGATTCATTAATTATGCGTTCAACAGCTTTTCAGCGCTTGCAAGCTTTACGCTTACGCAGAACACCTCAAGCGCCTGCTCAAGCTCTGCAACAGGGGGGAACGTCGGCGCAATGCGGATATTCCTGTCACGCGGGTCTTTACCGTAAGGGAAAGCCGCCCCTGCGGGAGTGAGGACGACACCCGCCTCCTTGCAAAGCGCCGCAATCCTTTTCGCACAGCCGTCAATCGAGTTAAACGAGATAAAATAGCCGCCGTTCGGCTTTTTCCATTCGCCGATTCCAAGGGGGGCAATTTCGCTTTCAAGCGTTTTAATCACGATTTCAAACTTAGGAGCAATGATTGCACGGTGCTTTTGCATATGCTTTTCGATATTTTCAAAGCTTCCGAAAAATTTAACATGGCGAAGCTGATTAAGTTTGTCAAAGCCGATTGTCTGCATTCCGATAAGCTTTTTAAGATAGGCAATATTCGCCTTGCTTGCGCCAATCATTGCGATTCCGCCGCCCGCAAAGGTTATTTTAGCGGTTGAAGCAAACATAAAGACGATATTTTCGTTTCCGACCTTTTTCGCCTCGTCAAGAATGTTCAGCAGCTTGTCGGGGGTGTCGGTGAGATGGTGCATACAGTAAGCGTTATCCCAGAAAATTCTGAAATCCTCAGCCTTAGGCTTAAGCCTTGCAAAGCGGCGCACAACCTCATCCGAATATGTAAGCCCCTCGGGGTTTGAATACATAGGGACGCACCAAATTCCCTTGATTGCTTCGTCCTCGGCGACAAGCCTTTCAACCTCGTCCATATCGGGGCCGTCAGCCTTATACTCGATGTTTATCATTTCAATGCCAAGGCTTTCGCAGATGCCGAAATGCCTGTCATAGCCGGGCGCAGGGCAGAGAAACTTGACCTTTTCATACTTGCCCCATGGCTTTTTGCTTTCGGGCAGACCGATTATCATCGCCTTTGCGATTGTGTCATACATAAGCTGGAGGCTTGCGTTTCCTCCGATGAAAATTTCATCGGAGCTTACGCCAAGCATGGGGGCAAAAAGTCTTTTTGCCTCCGGCAAGCCGTCAAGCACGCCATAGTTTCTGCAATCTGTGCCGTCCTCGGCAATAACGCATTTTGTTATTTCCTCGGAAAGCAGCCCCATAGACAAATCAAGCTGTGACTTTTCGGGCTTTCCGCGCGACATATCAAGCTTTAAGCCCTTTGCCTTAAGCTCGCCGTATTTTTTCTCAAGCTCTGCCTTTTCCGCAAGAAGCTCGCTTTTGTTCATATCCTTGTAGAATTTGCTCATTACGACCTCCGAAATGAATTTTAGGGGTTATTCAGTTTCAATAATCACTGGTTTTCATAGTATATTGTAGCAGAACCAAAGCTTTTTTGCAACTTTAAAATCAAAGCTTGCAATATCTTTGCTTGAAAATAGGCACTTTGAATAAGACAACGTTAAAATTTTATCAATTTATTATGAGAAATGTCAACCGCTATTTATTCTTTCTGGACTGCGCTTTAAGCCGCAAATCGTTATCCAGAATGACCTTGCGAAGCCTGATTGATTTCGGCGTAACCTCGACAAGCTCGTCGTCGCCGATAAATTCAAGGCTTTCCTCAAGGCTCATCTTGCGGGGAGGGA
The DNA here is from genome assembly GCA_964649485.1 of uncultured Oscillospiraceae bacterium. Classification (GTDB taxonomy): domain Bacteria; phylum Bacillota; class Clostridia; order Oscillospirales; family Ruminococcaceae; genus JAAYSD01. Next base: position 30,174 of record CAZYRV010000009.1, read on the forward strand.
TAAGGCGCAAAGCATCGTCAGAGCCGCTTGCCCTCATGTTGGTAAGCTGTTTTTTCTTGCAGACATTGACGGCGATATCGCCCGCCTTGCCCGCCACACCGACAATCATTCCCTCATAGACACTGACTCCCGGCTCGATAAACATTGTTCCTCGGTCTTGGGTATTGAAAATTCCGTAGGCGACCGACGTGCCTGTTTCAAAGGCGACAAGCGAGCCCTGCGTACGCTTTTTGATTTCGCCGCAATATGGCTTATAGCTGTTTAAAATGCCCTCGCCTCTTGTATCGGAGAGAAACTCACTTCTATAACCAAACAAGCCTCTTGCGGGGATTGAAAACTCAAGCCTTGTGCGTGTTCCCAAAGGGTGCATCTCGATAAGCTCGCCCTTACGGGGGCCAAGCTTTTCAATAACCGCACCGACGCTTTCGGCGGGAACATCAATCACCACACGCTCGAACGGCTCGTATTTTGCGCCGTCGATTTCCTTGAAAAGGACTCGGGGGGTGCTTACGCCAAGCTCATAGCCCTCACGGCGCATATTTTCGATAAGAATCGAAAGGTGCATTTCGCCCCTGCCTGCAACCTTGAATTCGTCGCTTGATTCGCCGTCGGAAACACGCAGAGAAACGTCCTTGAGCGTTTCTTTGGTAAGCCTGTCACGGATTTGCCTTGACGTGACGAACTTGCCCTCTCTGCCCGCAAAAGGGCTGTTGTTGACGGCAAAGGTCATCTCGACGGTCGGCTCTGTTATTTTCACAAAGGGAAGCGGCTCGACGCAATCGGTCGAGCAGATTGTCTGCCCTATGCTTATTCCCTCGATGCCCGAAAGCGTGACAATATCGCCCATTTTCGCCTCCGAAACAGGCACCTTGGCAAGCCCCTCAAACAGTGTAAGCGTAACCGCCTTTGCCTTAAACGGCTTGATTGTGTCGTTATAATCGCAGACGACAATTTCTTGATTCTGGCGGATTGTTCCACGCTCGATTCTGCCGATTGCGATTCGTCCGACATATTCGTTATAATCAACGGAAGAAACCAAAAGCTGAAGCGGAGCGTTTTCATCGCCCACAGGCGCAGGAATATGCTCGATTATTTTATCAAAAAGCGGCTTGAAATCAGTTCCCGGGTGGTCTGGGGAAACAGAAGCCGTGCCGTTTCTTCCAGAGCAGAAAATGACGGGGCTGTCAAGCTGTTCGTCGGTTGCGTCAAGGTCCATCAAAAGCTCAAGCACCTCGTCAACAACCTCATGGTTGCGTGCGTCGGGGCGGTCTGTTTTGTTGACGACGACGATTATTTTATGTCCTAAATCAAGCGCTTTCTGAAGCACAAAGCGGGTCTGCGGCATTGTTCCCTCGAATGAATCGACAAGAAGCAAAACTCCGTTTACCATTTTCAAAATGCGCTCGACCTCACCGGAAAAGTCGGCATGGCCGGGGGTATCGACAATGTTAATCTTGATTCCGTTATACTCGACGGCGGTATTTTTCGCAAGAATTGTAATTCCTCGCTCACGCTCGATATCGCCGCTGTCCATTACACGTTCGTTTACCTGTTGATTTTCACGAAACGCACCGCCCTGCTTGAGCATTTCGTCAACGAGGGTTGTTTTTCCGTGGTCAACGTGGGCAATAATTGCGATATTTCTTAAATCTTCTCTTACCAAAAGTGTTCCTCTTTTCGTTCTTTTGTTTATGTTACTTATTTATTATACTCTTTTTCGGCAATTTGAAAAGTGTTTTGCGAAAAAACTGTATCATTTACCGCTTATTTAAATTTTTGCAGGAATTAATTATTGAAATTGCACAATTTAACTTGCAATATTTTAAAATTACCTACAAACGCATTAACCCGCCGACAAAAGCGATTGCCTTTGCGGGCGGGTCTGCGGTGTGAAAATAACAGGAGTTATTTGGAAGAATTCTTACGTTTTTTCGACAAAGCGAAAGCTGTTGCCGCCGCACCGAGCATAATCGGAAGAACAATCAGGTTTTCAATGCCCGTTTCGGGGTTTTCGGACGAACCGTCAACTCCGTTTCCGCCGTTTGTGTCTGTTTCGTCAGGGCGGATAGGGTTGCCGTTTGCATCGGTTTCGTATTCATTTTCAGCCAAGCCCGAATCGCCGCCGTTTTCGGCTTCGGAAGCAATCGTTTTGCTTGTTTCGGACGTGGTTTCTTCGGTTTCGGGGTCTATATCAACAAAAGTGACTTTTGGTGTTTGAGCTGTTGAAATTTCGGGCGCTTTAGTTTCGGGAGCGGTTGTTGCGGGGGCTGTTGTTTCTGCGGGAGTGGTTTCAGCCGGAGTGGTTGCGGGAGCGGTTGTTTCCTGCTCTGTATCCTCATAAGGGGGATAGTATGGCTTGCTTGGAGTTGTGGGAGCGGGTGTACTTGCAGGGGGAGTGGAAGCTTCGGGCTTTTCGCTGCTAGGCTTGGAATCGATAGGCTTAGATTCGATAGGCTCGGAATCACTAGGCTTAGATTCGCCAGGCTTAGATTCGCCAGGCTTAGATTCGCCAGGCTTAGATTCGCCAGGCTCTGAATTGTTAGGTTCGGAATCGCTAGGCTCGGAATCGCTAGGCTCGGAATCGCCGGAATTATCATCGGTTATAGGGTCTTCGTCGTCATCGCCAGGGATTGTAGGCTCATTAGGGTCATACTGTTCTGGAACACGAGGGTCGTAATAAGGGTAATAGTGGGCTTCGGAATCGGTGAATACACTTTTCGCTATTATGTTTCCCTCAAAATTTCCTCCTAATATCTTCAGATTTGCATTGGGCGCTACTATATGTCCACCATTGAAACTTATTTGTAAATTTACAACATCAGGGAAATTAAAAATGAGCTTCATTCCATTTGCGTATAATTCAACATCTGAAGAAACACTCTTAATTCCTGCATTATTAGAAGCTGGCTCACCGTTTAAAAGGTGGTATATATTCTTTTTATCTTGCGCCTTTTTATTTAAGTCTGGTGAAAATAAAACATCATCTGAAGTATCAAAGGATATTACATATTCATTTTTTAAGAAATCTGAGTTAGTAACTCCTTTTAAGTTTATTGCATCAATTTTATCAATTACTTCATCTGCTATGGTAATATTAGAAGATGAATCTGGACTCAATTCTATATTCAAAACTTTCAATGAATAAGTCCATAATGCTTTATCTTCTATAACAGCGTTTTCTAATGTTATTCTTAACCCGTCTTCTCTCCATTGATTAGATTGATGACGAATTGTTTTAAACGCTCTATCTATATCCATATACTCTATATCTTTGATAAATCTTTGATCTAAAGATGCGGCATTTGTATTTAAATAATATAGTATTTTAGTTGATGGCATACCATTTTTATCTGCAGAAGCTAATGTACCAGAACTTGTAGTATCGAAGAACTTAGTAAAAGAGGGCAGATACTGAGCATCGCCAAAATTTGTTCCTAAAGAAATTTTTCCAGCAACTACACCTCCGATAGTGTGGCAACCACCAACACCAACTAAGTCACCTTCAACAAAATACTGATAATCTGTTAAAAAATTCCTTATATTATACGGCTTTTCATACTTAGGCAGTTCCTCCGCCCAAACATTACTAAGCATAGTCGTCACGGCAAGCGCCGCTGCGCTTACTCCTGCGGCAATCTTTCTAAATCTCTTTTTCATATATAACTTGCCTCCATAAAATACTCTTGTTTTCTCTTCATATAATAATAGCATCTTGCTCTCACAAGATTCTCACAAAACAAGCCATTTCTGCGCTTTAAATAAAATTTCGTGAGAAATAACAGTTTTCATTACTATTTTCGCTTGCCATTAATTATTTTGCACAAATTGTTGCGCAAAGGCAGTTTTTACGATTGATAAAACAGCTGTGTTTCGGCATTTTAAACACTCTTGTCATGCTTGTATTAAGGCTGATTGTGCTAAAACGCAAAAATTATTGTTATTTTTGAAAATCCACTTGAAATTTCGGGTAAAATGGTATAGAATATATAAGGAATACTGTTTCGGCTTATCGCCGAAAAATTACAATAAAGCGGCTCGCCGCAATGAAAGGATTTTTTAAATGAGCGCATTAAACAAAAGAACAGTCGATGATTTGGACGTAAAGGGCAAGCGTGTGCTTGTACGTGTAGACTTTAACGTTCCCCTTAAAGACGGAGTTATCACAAACGATAACAGAATCACCGCCGCCCTCCCCACCATCAAAAAGCTTATCGAAAAAGGCGCAAAGGTTATCCTCTGCTCTCACCTCGGCAAGCCTAAAAACGGCCCTGAGGAGAAATTTTCACTTGCTCCCGTTGCAAAAAGACTTGCAGAGCTTCTTGCTCCCACAAGCGTAACTTTTGCAAATGACGATACCGTCGTCGGCGACAACGCTAAAATAATTATTTCCAAGATGAAGGACGGAGATGTTGTTATTCTTCAAAACACACGTTTCCGCAAGGAAGAAACCAAAAATATCGACACCTTCAGCAAAGACCTTGCCTCAATCGCCGACGTTTACGTAAACGACGCATTCGGCTCAGCTCACCGTGCGCACTGCTCGACCGCAGGCGTAACCGATTATATCAAGGACACCGCTGTCGGCTATCTCATGCAGAAGGAAATCGAATATTTGGGCAACGCAGTTGAAGTTCCCGTTCGTCCTTTTGTCGCAATTCTCGGCGGCGCTAAGGTTGCTGACAAGCTCAACGTTATTTCCAACCTGCTTGAAAAGGTTGACACTCTCATCATCGGCGGCGGAATGGCTTACACCTTCCTCAAGGCGCAGGGCAACGAAATCGGAACTTCCCTTGTTGACAACGAAAAGCTTGATTATTGCCGTGAAATGCTTGAAAAAGCAAAGGAAAAGGGCGTTAAGCTTCTTCTTCCCGTTGATTCTAAAATTTCCGCTTCCTTCCCCGCCCCGATTGACGCTAAAATCGAGGTTGAAAATGTAAAATCCTGCTGTATCCCCGCCGACAAAATGGGCTTGGATATCGGCGTTGAAACCCAAAAGCTTTTCGCAGACGCTGTAAAGAGCGCAAAAACCGTTGTCTGGAACGGCCCTATGGGCGTTTTTGAAAATCCTGTGCTTGCAGAGGGAACAATCGCAGTTGCGAAAGCGCTTGCCGATACTGATGCAACAACGATTATCGGCGGCGGCGACAGTGCTGCGGCTGTTATTCAGCTTGGCTTTGCCGACAAAATGAGCCATATTTCAACAGGCGGCGGAGCTTCTCTCGAATACCTCGAGGGCAAGGTTCTCCCCGGAATTGCGTGTATCGCTGATAAGTAATTATTAAGGGCGGGAAACTGCCCTTATAGTTGTAAAAAAGCGGTTAGGAATAGTGTGTTAATGAGAAAGCATTACGTTGATAACTTACGTATAATCAGTGTTTTATTTCTGTTTTTCTACCACACGGCAATGGTTTTCAATACCTTTGAAGGCTTTTACGTCCACACCCCAATTGAGGGCTTTCCCAACGCTTTCATAATGATAAACTGGACTTGGTTCATGCCGCTTATGTTTGCAATAGCGGGCATTTCTGCAAGACTTTCATTCGGAAAAAGGGACACGGCGCATTTCTTGAAGGAACGTGTAAAACGGCTTTTAATCCCGCTTATTTCGGGGATTTTGCTTGTCGTGCCGGCTCAAACCTTTTTCGCAGAAAAATTTCATAATGGATACACAGGCGGATATTTTGCGCAATATGCTCTGTTTTTCGGCAAGATGGACAGGGGAATTACCGGCTATAACGGCGGATTTACGCCCGCACAGCTCTGGTTCATTCTATATCTTTTGATTATCTCGCTTATTGCCCTGCCGATTATAATTTGGTACGAAAAGCGGCGAAAGCTTGATTTAACACGGATTAAACCGCCCGTTATGATTGCGCTTTTTCTCATTCCCTTTGCAATGCAGGTTGTCCTTGACGTCGGCGGCAAAAGCATGGGCGAATATTTCTCGCTTTATATGCTTGGTTATTTTGTGCTTTCTGACGACAATGTTGTTGAAAAGCTTGAGAAAAACGGCTTTTGGCTTTTGGCGGCGGCGATTTTGCTTTCCGTCGGAAACTATGTTTTATACGGTATTTACGATGTCAACAGCATTGCCTGCGACGTGATACAAAGTCTTGCCTCATGGCTTTACATTCTGGGCTTTCTCGGCTTGGGAAAAAGGTTCTTGAACAAAAAAACAAAATTCACCGCATATTTTAATCCCGCATCGTTCCCGATTTATATTTTTCATCAATCATGGCTTGTTGCGGCGGCATATTATGCGGTTAAAATTCAGATTCACCCGATTTTGCAGGCGATAATAATTATAATTTCAAGCTTTTGCCTGACAATTGCAACCTATGAAATAACAAAACGCTTTAAACTAACCCGATTTTTATTCGGAATAAAATACAATGGAGGAAAAACTAATGAACAAAAATCTTAGGAAGGCAATCATTGCCGGAAACTGGAAAATGAACAAAACCCGCCCCGAGGCAAAGGCGCTTTTGGACGAACTCAAGCCGCTTGCGGCAAACGCAGGCTGTGAGGTTGTCGTCTGCGTGCCTTTTACGAACCTCGAAACCGCCGTTGCGGCAACAAAGGGAACGAATATTAAGGTCGGTGCGCAGAATGTGCATTTCGAAAAAAGCGGCGCTTACACTGGCGAAATTTCCGCTGATATGCTTGTAGAACTCGGCGTTGAATATGTTGTTATCGGTCACAGCGAGCGCCGTCAATATTTCGCTGAAACTGACGAAACCGTAAACAAGCGCACAAAGGCGGCTTTGGCGGCGGGCTTAAAGCCGATTGTATGCGTCGGCGAGCTTCTTTGGGAGCGTGAATGCAACATCACAAACGAGGTTATAGCACGTCAGATTAAGCTTGACTTCTTTGCTGTTTCCGCTGAGGACGTGAAAAAATGCGTTGTCGCTTATGAGCCTGTTTGGGCAATCGGCACAGGCAAAACCGCAACCGCAGACCAAGCCGAGGAGGTTTGCGCCTTCATCAGAAACGAGCTTGCAAAGCTTTATGACAAGGCGACGGCTGACGCTGTTACAATCCAGTACGGCGGCTCGATGAACGCAGGCAATGCGGCTGAACTGCTCTCCAAGGAGAACATTGACGGCGGGCTTATCGGCGGCGCATCGCTTAAGGCGGCTGATTTCAGCACAATAATCAAAGCGGCAAACTAGGCAACACTGCGGAGGCGGGCTTACGCCTGCCTCTGTTATCAATATAGAGTTAGCGTTATTTAACAGTACGAGGTAAAATCGTGGAAAAAGCAGTAAAAGGCATAGTTATCGGCGATATATCAATTGATTGCCGAGAGCCTGAAAGGCTTTGCGAATTCTATTCAAAGCTTTTGGGGAATGAAAAAACAATTATGTACGGCTGTCCGGCCATAATTGCACATAACGGCTTGGTTATACTGTTTATGGGCTGTGATTTTGACTTTGTTCCCCCCGTTTGGCCGGAGGAAATCGGAAAACAGCAAAAACAGATGCACTTCAACTTTCAAGTTGACGATTTAAAGTCGGCAGTTGAAACAGCAGTCCGCCTGGGCGCAACAAAACCCAAAACCCAGTATGGCGGCGACCATTTTGTTTCACTTCAAGACCCCGAGGGACACCCATTTTGCCTTTGCGCAAAAAATTAACGCAAAAAAAATCAAATTTAGGAGGCATTATATGAAAAAACCTATCGCTCTTATTATCATGGACGGCTTTGGCGAGAACCCAAGCGCATACGGAAACGCAATCCAAGCGGCGAAAAAGCCGAATCTTGACAAAATTTTCACAGAAAATCCGTGGACATTCATCGGCGCATCAGGCATGGACGTCGGACTGCCGAACGGTCAGATGGGCAACAGCGAAGTCGGTCACACCAATATCGGCGCAGGAAGAATCGTTTATCAAGAGCTTACCCGTATAACCAAGAGCGTTGCCGACGGCGACTTTTTCGACAATGCGGCATTCCTCAAGGCGGTTGAAAACTGCAAGAAAAACAATTCCGCCCTGCATTTAATCGGTCTTTTATCAGCGGGCGGTGTTCACTCTCACGAAACTCATCTTTATGCGCTTATAGAGCTTGCGAAAAAGAACGGGCTTGACAAGGTTTACGTTCATGCGCTTACAGACGGACGTGACGTTCCGCCGACATCGGGAATTGATTCTGTTAAAAAGCTCGAAGCGAAAATTGCTGAAATCGGCACGGGCAAAATCGCCACGGTTATCGGAAGATATTACGCAATGGATAGAGATAACCGCTGGGAGCGTGTCAAGAAAGCTTACGATGCAATTGTAAACGCAGACGGCGTTCAGGAAAAATCCGCCGCAGAAGCGGTTGAGCATTCCTATAAAAATGAAGTTACCGACGAATTTATCGTTCCTGCCGTAATCGACGGCGGCGCAAAGCTTTCCGCAAACGACAGCGTCATTTTCTTCAATTTCCGCCCCGACCGTGCAAGAGAAATCACACGTACAATCGTTGACCCCGATTTCAAGGGCTTCGAACGCACGTTCTTCCCCACAACCTACATCTGCATGACTCAATATGACGTAACCATGCCGAACGTTGAAGTTGCTTTCAAGCCGCAATCGCTTAAGAATACCTTTGGTCAGTACGTCAGCGATTTGGGCATGACTCAGCTTAGAATTGCCGAAACAGAAAAATATCCTCACGTAACCTTTTTCTTTAACGGCGGAGTTGAAAAGCCGTTTGAGGGCGAGGACAGGTCGCTTATCCCCTCTCCAAAGGTTGCAACCTACGATATGCAGCCGGAAATGAGCGCTTATCTCGTTTGTGACGACGTTGTAAAGCGCATTGAGTCGGGCAAATATGACGTAATCATTCTGAACTATGCAAACTGTGACATGGTTGGCCACACAGGCTCTTTTGCGGCGGCGCAGGCGGCTGTTGAGGCGGTTGACGAATGCGTCGGCAGAACGATTGACGCAATACTCAAGATGGGCGGCAAGGCGCTTATCACCGCCGACCACGGCAATGCAGACAAAATGTATGAGGCGGACGGCTCGCCGTTTACCGCACACACAACCCACCCTGTTCCTTTCTGCGTTGTCGGCGCCGGCGACGTAAAGCTGCGCACAGGCGGCGTTCTCGCCGACCTTGCCCCCACAATGCTTAAGCTTATGGGAATCGAACAGCCCGCCGAGATGACAGGAAAATCAATCGTCGTTGGCTAAAGCATATATGTAGAAAATGAATAAAGATATTCCGAATTTATATTTGCTTTTCATTTAAAATGCTGTTAAAATAATAACGAAGATAAGGTGTCACCGCACAAAGATTATTCTCTGTGCGGCGAAGCCTTAAGCATTTTAATGGAGGTGCTAATATGAAACGGTTTACATTACCAAGAGATATTTATTACGGAAGAGGAGCGCTTGAGGTTTTAAAAACCTTAAAGGGCAAGCGTGCGATTGTCGTTGTCGGCGGCGGCTCTATGAAAAGGCTCGGTTTTCTTGACAAAACCGTAGACTATCTTAAAGAAGCGGGCATGGAGGTCGAGCTTTTTGAAAATGTCGAGCCGGATCCCTCTCTCGAAACAGTCATGAAGGGTGCGGAGGCAATGAGGAGATTCAAGCCTGATTGGATTGTTTCAATCGGCGGCGGCTCTGCGATTGATGCCGCAAAGGCTATGTGGGTATTTTATGAATATCCCGATTCGAAATTTGAGGATCTTATCACACCGTTCAGCTTTCCGGAGCTTCGTCAGCTTGCAAAATTTGCGGCTATTCCCTCAACTTCCGGTACGGCGACGGAGGTTACTGCCTTCTCCGTAATCACCGACTATTCCAAGGGAATCAAGTATCCTTTGGCAGACTTTAACATTACCCCTGACGTTGCTGTTGTTGACCCATATCTGGCGGACACAATGCCACGAACGCTTACTGCTCATACAGGCTTAGATGCTTTGACACACGCAATTGAGGCTTATGTTTCGACGGCAAATTCTCCCTTTACCGACCCGCTTGCTCTCAAGGCAATCAAGATGGTTTTCGACAATCTGCTTGCTTCCGCCGAGGGCGATGCAAAGGCAAGGGAAGAAATGCACTATGCCCAGTGCCTTGCGGGAATGGCTTTCTCAAACGCTTTGCTTGGCATTGTCCACTCGCTTGCTCATAAGACGGGTGCGGCATTCTCGACAGGACACATTCCTCACGGCTGTGCAAACGCAATTTATCTTCCATATATTATCAAATATAACGCAAAGGCGGCGGCTTCGAGATATGCTGATATTGCCCGCTATGCTGGGATTTCGGGTTCAACCGATGCCGAACTTATCGACAACCTTTGCGCAAAAATCAAGGATTATGATAAAAAGCTTGACGTCCCCGCAAGCCTTAAGGAATTCGGAATAAAAGAAGATGAATTTAAGGAAAAGCGCAGCGCAATTGCCGCAAACGCTTTGCTTGATGCCTGCACAGGCTCTAATCCGAGAACGGTTTCGCAAGAGGAAATGGAAAAGCTTCTGACCTGCATTTACTATGGCGATGAAGTAGATTTTTAAGCATAATGAACCAGCTCCGCCCAAGGCTTGACTTTGGGCGGAGATTTTTTTATAATTTTAATAGGAAATTTTTTCAGAACAGCAACCATTGTTCAATTTTCGGGTGTATATAGATGGAGCTTAATACTAATCCCTAATTGATAACGTTGCTAAAAAATCTTCGCAAAACCCATAAATCCAAGCTTTTGCTCGATTTTTTAGACGTTTTGTAATCGGGATTCAGTATAAATTTTAGGAGGACAACATGAATGACTCTATGATTGTCGAGCTGTACTGGGCACGTGACGAGGGGGCAATTGAAAAAACAGCGGAAAAATACGGCGGCTATTGCAGGGCAATTTCCATTAATATACTGGGAAATAGCGAGGACGCAAACGAATGCGTAAGCGACACCTACCTGCGTGCTTGGAATTCAATGCCGGAACAACGCCCCGAAAATCTGCGGACCTTTCTCGGCAAAATTACCCGCAACCTGTCATTTAACCGTTATCGTGACCGCAACGCACAAAAGCGTGGCGGCGAAACGGCGCTTGCGCTTACAGAGCTTGAGGATTGTATACCTTCTGCCGAAAATGTCGAACGCACAAGCGATTCACTTGCGATTGCCGCCGCAATCAACAGCTTTCTTGCCGAACTCCCCGCCGAAAGCCGCCGTGTTTTCGTGAAAAGATACTGGCATTTAAGCCCGATTCGTGAAATCGCAAGGGGCTTTGGCATGAGCGAAAGCAAAGTTAAATCAATGCTCATGCGGCTTCGTGGCAAGCTTGGCGAGCATCTGGAAAGAGAGG
>CAZYRV010000010.1:0-5148 GCA_964649485.1 uncultured Oscillospiraceae bacterium
TATCTTGTGCAAAAGGGGCTTTCATAGCTGTTATAATCAACGCCTGACATATTAATCCTCCTTGCGTGCCTTGCTCAGCCATATATAGGCAAGGTCAAGCGCCTTGTAAAGTCCGTCCTGCTCGCTTGTTTTCTGAATCATGTTTGCTGCGTCAACATCTGGTGAGGTTGACATAAGCTGGACTCTGACTTTTTTGGCAACTTCAATATCTTTTATTTTTTCAGTGCTTAGGATTGTAAGCATGGACACAAACTCGTCTGACATATTGCCGAAATAAATAGTGTTTCCCTGCCTTACAAGCGGCAGATCCTTATACTCGAAAAATTTCGGTGTAGTATTAGCCATCTTTCCTCCAACCGCCGCACAAACGGTAATTCCCGCCGCCAGAATCAAGTGCGTTGAATTTTAATTCTGACAAAAAGCGGATTGACGATAAGCAAGGCTTACCAGTCAATTATAATTTTTTCTCCCTCCTTATATGCCTTTATATTTGAATTTAATTTATCTATATACATTTGCCTTGTGGTGAAAAGCACCTGTCCGTTTACTTTGATTGCGATTTTTCTGTTTTCCGCCTGATAGAACGTCATCACGTCGTCGGGCTTTTCTCCGTCACGGTAAACAAAGCGGATTTCAGCAAGAGGTTCACCGCTTACTTCACCGGTGTAAATCTCGTCGCCGTAGGTTGCGATTATGAACTGGTAAAGCGACTTGAAGCTTGTCATGTCTGCTTCTTCACCGTTGAGCTTTACGCTGTTTTCGTCGGAGTTGCCGATGATTTCAAAGCTGTTTTCGCCGTCGGGGGTTGTGATTATAAGGCGGTCAATGCTGTAAATATAAGGGGTAATCGGCACTCTTGACATAATATAGCTTGGGTCGGCGGAAAGCCACGGGAGAGAATCTGTTGTGAAAACATAAATCACGTCAATGCCGTCGTAATAGCCGTAATAGCCTGTGATTATGCCGCTTTCGTCCGTGTAAGCTTTTCCGATTGTAAGCTTGTGGGTTTTGTCGCTGTTTTCGGAGGTTATGACCGCCGTCGGCTCGTTTATTCCCGCAAGCCCAAGCTCTGCCTCGGTTGGCGCGGCATAAGCCGCCTCGCTTGCCGTAAGCCCGAACATTCCGTAAACCACAGACTTTGCCCTTCCGTCGTCAGCGGCAATATTCACGGGGCTTGTAAAGCGGTGTGAGTTCATCACGGAGGGGACGTCGCTTTCGCCGCTTTCTTCCTGCTCGGCTTCGAGCACTATGGGTGTGTTTAAGTCGGCACGCTCGATTGTAAGCTTTTTGACGATTATTCCGTCCTCGCTTGTTTTTGCGTCGGTGAGCGTAAGGGTTATGAAACGGTTTGCGGGGTAAAGCAGGGTTGACATTTGGTTCGTGTCAACAAGGAAAACCGACTTGCTGTCTTTAAGCGCAAAATAGCTTCCTGTGCCTGTGGGCGCTTCGTTTCCGATTAGAAATTCAACCGTTTTGTCTGAAAACTCGACACTTACTTCACAAACGGCAGGCGACAGCCCATATTTTTCTAAATTGTCCGAATTTTCCTCGACAACAGCAACGGTTTTAATGCTTGCCGCCGCACCTGCCGCTGTTGCAATAAGCGTTTTGTTCTGCGGAGCTTTGGAAACAAGCGGGATTTCAAAGCTGTCGTCCTTGCGTACAATGGTAAATTCGCCGCCGGAGTTTTTTATTTTAAGCGAAACAACGTCCGCCGCTTCATAATCTGTTATCGTAACGATGCCTGTCGTGTCGGCGGGTAAATCGGAAGTTTCGTTTTCGCTTTCTGTTTTCGGCTCGGTAAGCTTGAGCAAGAACAGAGCAAGCGCCAAAACAAGAATAGACCCGATGCCGATGATTATCCATTTGAATGATTTTGAAAGCTTTGCCATTATTTATGCCTCCTGCGAAGCCATACAAATACGCCGATTCCGATTACAACAAGCGGAACGACAATCACAAAGGCGGCAAAAAGCCATCTTACCTGCCCTTCATTCATGTCAAACAAAGGCGTGGAAAGCGATTTTGCGGCAATCACAACTCCGTCCTCTTTTCCGCTCATGGTGTTGAACATTGTGACGAAAAGGTCGGCGTTGCTATAGCCTGTGCTCTGGATAAAGTTGGAGCTTAATATGCCTGTGCCGCCGAAGGCGACAACCCTGCTTTTAAACTCGTCAACGTTTTCATAACGAGTTTTGACGGTTTCGACGATGGAGTTAAACACGCCCTTTTCAGCGGCGGTTTCGGGGTTATAATCGGGGTTTTGCATATCCTCATAGGAAACAAGGTATGCGCCGTCATACGAGCCCATGATTACGTTTGACTGCATATTCTTAAATTCGGGAACCTTGGATTCCTCGCCGATTTCAAAGGTTGTTTTTACGGGGCGGACGCTCATTGCGATTGTGTTCAGGCTGTCGTTCGGCAGGGAAAGCGCATAGTCTGTGTCCGCAAGCTGTTGGAGGTGGATATATGGCATATTGAAATAGGTGTACTGTGAATTCCCTTGATATACAATGCTTTGCGGGATTTCAAGCCCCCATTCCTTTAAAAAGCTGTCGATTCCTTTTGTGTCGCCTTGGCTGAACGATGAGAAATAAAACAGGTTCTTGCCAAATTCGCCGTTGTTGTCAAGCCATTTATCGATATTTCCGATTGTGGTGTCATCAAGGTCGGTTTTCGGCCCGAAAACAACCAGAAAATCCGCCTCGGCAGGAATTTCCTGCGTGAGAATGTTTACGGTTGTGATTAGATAGCCGTTGTCGCTTAAAAGCTTTTGGACGGCTGTGCTGTCCTCCTCGCTGCTTCCTGTGCTGAATGCGACGGTTATCGGGTTTTTGTCGCTTACCGACATGATTGCGGAGGTTATTGCCTGCTCTGCTTTGGTTGCAACTGACGAAATTGTGCCGTAGGTCGAATATTCAAAGCTGAAATAATCAACCGCATCAAGCACCTTGACACGCCCTGTTGACGCCGATTGAACGATAACCTGATATTTCGTGAGAGTTTCGTCATAATTCTTGATGAAATCGGGGTTTTTGTCAAGGTCGATATAGTCAAGGCTTACCTTGTCGCTTTCGAAATCATATTTTTTCAAAAGCTCGTTTATGTGGTTAAAGTCGAGGGTTACGCCGAGTGACGATGCGTAAAGGTCGCCGACCTTGATAAATTCTTCTTCTGTCGAAAGCACATGAATGTTTATGTCAGAGCCAAGGCTTGAAAGCACCTTTTTCGAGCTTTCGCCGATTGTATAAAGTCCCTCGTCAGTGAGGTCAAGCTTTGTGTTAAAACGGTTGAGCAGCATTGTCGCAACGACGTTAAGCAATATTATTGCCGCAACGAAAATAACCGTGAAAAGCACGGACAAGCCGCCGTACTTGAACTTTTTCTTGTTAAATATTTTCATCTTTTCTCCTTGTTAAGCTTTGTTGTTGTGTAACTCTGTCAGCTCCAGCGCCTGCGCTCGAGAATCCTTATTGTAAAGAAGATAAACACAGCGGTAAAGCTCAGGAAAAAGAGAATGTTGCTTAAATCGAAAATGCCGTAGGTCGCCATGACATAGCGGGTGAAAACCGAAAGCGCCTGAACCGAATCACGTGCGACGCCCTCGGGGAAAATGCCGGAGATTACCTCAACCATCAAAAGCGCAAGGTTTATCATAAATGCGCCGACTGATGCAATCATCTGATTTTCGGTGAAAGCCGAAACCATAATTCCGACGGCGATAAAAAGCATTCCCATCAGAAGCATGCCGAGAAGATTTGCCCAGATAAGCTCCCAGTTGACTTCGGCGATTGTTGAAAGCGTAAGCGCATAGACAAGAATCATCGCCATTCCCGACACGAAAATTGTAAGTGCGGAGAGGAATTTTCCCATAACCAAGCCGAAAAGGCTAAGCGGGGAGGTGAGTGTAAGCTGGTCGGTTTTTTGCTTTTTGTCGTCGGCGAAAAGCCGCATTGTCAGTATTGGGATAAATACCAGCATTACCCAGAACATATAGTAGAAAACAGCGGTGAGGTCGGCGCTGCTTTGGGCAAGGCAGGTTATATAAAAGAAAAAGCCTGACGTGAGATAGAACACGAAAAGAAAAACATAGCCAATCGGTGAGGCAAAATAGGATAAAAGCTCTCGTCTGTAAACTGCCGTCATTTCTGCCCCTCCTTTTGCTTGTATTCGCCGGTCGTAAGCTTCAGGAAGATTTCCTCAAGCGTAAGCTCGGACGGGTTCAGCATCATAATCGGATAATTTCTGTCGGCAAGTCGGCGGAAAATGTCGTGCCGTACGTCACAGCCTTCCTTCGCAATGAGCGAATACTCGGAAATGTTGCTGTGAAGCTCTTTGTTAAGCAAAACCTGCTCCATATTCGGGATTGAGGAAAGAAGCTTTCTGACTTCCTTTGAAGGCCCTTCCACCTGCAAAATAAGCTTGTGGTCGGAACTAAGGCTTGCCGAAAGATTTTCAGCAGTGTCGTTCGCAACAATTTTTCCCTTGTCAATGACGACGATTTTGTCGCAGACAGCCTGAATCTCAGGCAGAATATGCGACGAAAGAATAACCGTATGGTTTTTACCGAGCTTTTTTACAAGCGTGCGGATTTCGATTATCTGCTTTGGGTCAAGTCCGACGGTCGGCTCGTCGAGGATAAGCACGGGCGGATTTCCGACAAGAGCCTGTGCAAGCCCGACACGCTGGCGATAGCCTTTTGAGAGGTTTTTAATCACACGGTGTGAAACGTCGGTTATTTTCACAAGCCCGCAGATTTCGTCAAGGTGCGATTTCATCGGATATTTGCACTTTTTTATGCGATAAACGAATCTGAGGTATTCCATAACCGTCATGTCGAGGTAAAGCGGGGGCTGTTCGGGCAGATAGCCGATGTTTTTCTTTGCGCCGATTGGGTCGGCAAGGACGTCGATTCCGTTTATTTTCGCCGTCCCCGCCGTCGAGGAAATATAGCCCGTGAGGATATTCATTGTGGTTGATTTTCCGGCGCCGTTCGGCCCGAGAAAGCCCAGAATTTCGCTTTCTTCAACACGGAACGTTATGTCGTCAACCGCTTTTTTTGCGCCATAGCTTTTGCATAGTCCGTTGACTTCAATCATAAATTCACTCCCTTATTTTTGTTGTTGGCGTAACAAATTTAGCACG
>CAZYRV010000010.1:5158-35599 GCA_964649485.1 uncultured Oscillospiraceae bacterium
AAAGTTATGTGGAAGTTATTGCGAAAGCTTTTCTATTCCTTTTTTAATACGGTTTATTGTGTCGTCCTTGCCCAAAATTGCGCAAAGCTCGATTCCGCCGCCGGGGGTGAACTGTTTTCCCGAAAGCGCCGTGCGGATTGGCCAGAGCATCCAGCCGTTTTTAACTTCCATTTTCGCAATCAACCCGAAAACCGCTTCGTGAATCTTTTCCTCCGTGAAATCGTCAAGGCTTTCAAGCACGGGAAGCACGGCTTTAAGCGCTTCGAGAGCTGTTTCGGGGTTGGTTTTCATTTTTTTGTGGGTGTAAAGCTCTATGTCATAATCGGGAAGCTTGTCTATAAAATCAACCTGCTCGGGAATATCGGTAAAAAGCTCCGCACGGGGCTGTAATGTTCTGCAAAGAATGTCAAGGTTGACGTCCTCACGCTTGCAGGTTTGGCGGATATAGGGGATTGCATAGCTTTTGAATTCCTCAAAAGGCAATGCCCGCACGTAAACGGCATTTATCGCCTTAAGCTTAAGCGGGTCGAAAATTGCGGGCGATTTTGACAAGCCTGAAATGTCAAATTCGTCAACAAGCTCGTCAAGGGTGAAAATTTCACGTTCGCCCTTTGGCGCCCAGCCCAAAAGCGCAATATAGTTTATTATTGCGGGGGTGAGATAGCCCTTTGCCGCCAAATCCTCAAAGCTTGCGTCGCCGTTGCGCTTTGAAAGCTTGTTTTGTGCGTCCTTCATGATGTGTTCGACGTGGATATAAACGGGCGGCTCCCAGCCGAACGCCTGATAAAGCAGGTTGTATTTCGGTGTTGAGGAAAGGTATTCGTTGCCTCGGACGACGTGAGTTATGCCCATTGTGTGGTCGTCAACGACGTTTGCAAAGTTGTAGGTCGGCATTCCGTCCGTCTTGATTAAAATTTGGTCGTCAAGCGTGCTGTTTTCGACGGTTATGTCGCCGTAAAGCTCGTCATGGAAGGTTGTTGTTCCCTCTGTGGGGATTTTCTGGCGGATAACGTAAGGCGTTCCCTTTTCAAGCTCCGCCTTGATTTCCTCTTTGGAAAGGTTGCGGCAATGGCGGTCGTACATCGGCATCATTCCGCTTGCTTTTTGGATTTTGCCAAGCTCCTCAAGGCGCTCTTTCGTGCAGAAGCAATAATAAGCGTTGCCGTTTTCAACAAGCTTTTCAGCGTATTCCTTGAACATTCCCATGCGCTCGCTCTGTACGTATGGTCCGACAGGGCCGCCTATGTCAGGACCCTCGTCCCAGCTTAAGCCGCAGGTTTTGAGGGTTTTGTAGATGATTTCGGTTGCGCCCTCGACAAAGCGCTCTCGGTCGGTGTCCTCAATCCTCAGAATAAAATCGCCGCCGCTTTTGCGTGCGATAAGGTAGGTAAAAAGCGCCGTCCTGAGGTTTCCTATGTGCATATAGCCGGTCGGACTCGGCGCAAAACGTGTTCTTACTTTGTTCATTTTATTCACCCCTAATATATTTAACATCATGCTTCATCTGCTTTATAAGCTCGTCGGGCGAGCTGAATTTCTTCTGCCCCCTTATGTAGTCAAGCAGCGAAAGCTTGATTTTTTTACCGTATAAATTGCCGTCAAAGCCGATAATATAGGTTTCCATAAGCGGCTTTGGCTCTTTGTCAAAGGTTGGTCTGACGCCTATGCTTGTCGCCCCGCAATACTCCTTCCCATCGATGAAAACAGAGCTTTTATAAACTCCCTCGGCGGGAATAAGCATATTTTCGGGAAAGTGTTGGTTTATCGTGGGGAAATTCAGCGTTCTGCCGATTTCGTGTCCGTGTTCAACCACGGCAATATATGAAATCGGGCTTCCCAAAAGCTTGTTTGCAAGCTTAACCTGCCCGCTTTTAAGCAAATCTCTTATCTCTGTCGAACTGATAATTCTGTCGCCGTATTTCTGCGGCGGCACAACCTCAACCTCAATTCCGTGTTCTGCACAAAGCCTTATAAGCTCGTCAGCGCCGCATTTTCCGCCTTTTCCAAAGTGAAAATCATAGCCGCAGCTTACCATTCCCGCATTAAATTTGCCTATAAGAATCTGCTCGACAAATTCGTCGCCCGAAAGCTCTTTCACCTCTGAAAAGCTCGGCGCATAAACATAGCGAACGCCCATTTCCTCAAGGATTGAAAGCTTTACCTCCCATGAAAAAAGCATTTGCGGAGTGCCGAATTTCGGAAGCACCGAATTGCTGTCGAATGTGAAAACCGACGGCGCAAAGCCGTCCCTGCCGATAACCCTGCCGATTACCGCCCTGTGACCTAGATGAAGTCCGTCGAAAAAGCCAAGCGCAACCGCTGTTTTTTCCGTCGGACGGACAGTTAGAATTTCCAATTATTTCACCTTATCTGTGCCGAACTGCCTTACAATTTTCATGGAAAGCTCTCCGTCAGGCTCTGTAAGCCCCAAAAAGCCGCCGTTTCCGTAAACCGCAAAAAGCCCTGTTGCCTCCGCCGTCAAGCCAAGTCTTGCGCCGTCAAGCTGAACCCCGTTTTTGAACATTTTGCTTTGCTTTTCATCGAGATTAAGCCGTGGAAGCTTTTCATAAAGCCGCTCGACGGGAATGATTCTATCGGCAAGCTTTTCCTGCTCCGCAAGTTTTTTCGCTTCGTCAAGAGAAATGCTGTCGCCGAGGGTAAAAGCGCCCGATTTCGTCCGGATAAGGCTTGTCATAGCGCCGCCCGTGCCTAATTTGTCGCCGATGTCGTTTATAAGCGTGCGAATGTACGTCCCTTGCGAGCAGTGGATTTCCATTGTGCCGCAAGCGCCGTCAAAAGCCGTAATTTCAAGCGAATAAACGCTTATTTTCCTTGCCTCACGCTCAACCTCAATGCCTTTTCTGGCAAGCTCGTAAAGGCGCTTGCCGTTTACCTGAACCGCCGAATACATGGGCGGAAGCTGTTCGATTTCGCCGATAAAATCAAGTGTTGCTTGTTCGAGGGCTTCACGGCTTACATTAACCGTTTTTTCGGCGATAACAGTGCCTGTTGTGTCCTGAGTGTCGGTTGTTATTCCAAGCTTAAAGCCCGCAATATAAGCCTTGTCGGTGTCGGGGCAAAAGTCAACCGCCTTTGTCGCCGAGCCGATAAATATCGGCAAAACCCCTGTCGCCATAGGGTCGAGCGTTCCGCCGTGACCGATTTTTTTAGTACCGCAAAGCCGCCGCATTATCGCCACAACGTCAAAGGAAGTAAAGCCGCTTTCCTTGTTGATTGCGATAATGCCGTTCATTCGAGAAGCCCCTTTGAGTGAAGAATTTCCGTCACAACGTCAACCATAAGCTGACGAACCGTCTGCGCTTCGCCGTCTAATTCACAGCCCGCCGCCCTTGGGTGACCGCCGCCGCCGAACCTTTTGCAAAGCTCTGACGCATCGACAAGCCCGCTTGTGCGGACGGAAGCCTTGAAGTGGTTTTCGCCCTTTTGCCTGATGGTGATGCCGACTTCAACTCCCTCAATCTGGCGGGGAATTGACGAAATGCCGCCGAAATCGTCATTTTCGGAAAGCTGTGCCGCATTTATCATCTCTGTTGTAAGCACCGCAACGGCGATTTTCCCGTCACAGTAGAAACCAATGTCCTGCAAAAGCTGCTGCTCGAGCATGATTGTGCTTTTGCTTTTGAGGTCGAACATTACGTAGTTGATTTTGCCGGCGTTAAAGCCGTATTCCATAAGCTCTGCGGCAATTCTGTGCGTTCGGGGAGAGGTGTTGCTGTATTTAAAACAGCCCGTGTCCGTGGCGATTCCTGTGTAGAGGCACGCCGAAAGCCGCTTGTCGAACTTAACTCCAAGCGCATTTATCACGTCGTAAATAATCTCCGCCGCCGCCGCCGAATGCTCGTCAAGCAGGGTGTTCTGCGCATATTTAAGGTTAGAAACGTGGTGGTCGATGCACAAAATTATGTCTTTTTCATACTTTTTGTTCTCGCCCAAAAGCTTTGGGTCCGCCGCATCAACCGCAACGATTGTTTCCGCCTCAAACTCCTGCTCGTCCACCGCTTTAAACATATAGTGGAATTTTTCGGGAATGGTGTCCGCACATAAAACCTTTGCTTTTTTGCCCATTCGCTGTAATGCTCCGCACAAGGCATAGCCGGAGCCAAGCGTGTCGCCGTCGGGGTTTACGTGGGTTAGTACGTAGAAATTATCGTGGTTTTTTAAGATGTCAACCGCTTTTTTTATGTCGATAAGCAAGGCTAGTCCTCCTCGTTTGCTGCGGGTTTTGGGAGGTGTTTTATTACCTCCTCGATGTGCTGATAATACTCAAGCGAATTGTCGGGAACGAAAATAAGCTCTGGCATTTTCCGCATTTTTATTCTTGCCGCAAGCTGTTTTTTAAGATAGCCCGATGCGGATTTAAGCCCCTCGACGGCTTCGGCTGTTTTTTCCTCGCCGCCAAGGCTTGAAACAAAAATTTTACAATAGGACAGGTCGTTTGTAAGCTCACAGCGTGTAACGCTTACGAGCCCGCCCGAAACCCTCGGGTCTTTTACGTCACGTATGTGGGCGGAAATTTCCCTCTTGATGTCCTCGGATAAACGGGCAATGTTAAAGCTTGCCATATTAAGCCCTCCCAACACTAATCGCGATATTCTTCCATGATGAAGGCTTCGAAAATATCGCCTTCTTTAATATCGACGAATTTATCAAGCGTTATACCGCACTCATAGCCTGCCGCAACCTCTTTTACGTCGTCCTTAAAGCGCTTGAGGGAGGACATTTTGTCCGTTGCGATAACTATTCCGTCACGTACAACACGGATTTCACACTGGCGTGTAACCTTGCCGTCAAGCACATAGCTTCCTGCGACAGCGCCGACGTTTGAAATTTTATAAACCTGTCTGACTTCAATTCTGCCCATTGCTTTTTCACGGAATTTCGGCGCAAGCATACCCTTAAGCGCTGTCGTCATCTCGTTTATTGCGTCATAGATGACGGTGTAGAAGCGCAAATCAACCTCTTCACGCTTTGCCTGCTCTGCCGCAGCGGGAATCGGACGGACGTTAAAGCCGATGATGATTGCGTTTGAGGCGCTTGCAAGCATTACGTCGCTTTCGCTTATCGCACCGACTCCGCCGTGAATCATGCGGACATGAACCTCGTCGTTTGAAAGCTTTTCAAGGGATTGTCTGACGGCTTCGACAGAGCCCTGAACGTCGCCCTTGATGATAATCGGAAGCTCTTTGACAGTGCCTTGCTCTATCTGTGAAAACAGGTTGTCGAGGGTGACCTTCTGATAAAGGTTAAACTGCTCTTCCTTGGCTTCGTATTTGCGCTTTTCAACAAGCTCTTTCGCAAGCCTTTCGTCCTCAACAACGGCAAAGTTGTCGCCTGCTGACGGGACTTCCGCAAGACCTGTTATTTCAACAGGAACGGATGGGCCCGCCTCCTTGACTTCTCTGCCCATGTCGTCACGCATTACACGGATTCTGCCGACTGCCGTTCCCGCAATAATCGTGTCGCCTGTGCGGAGAGTGCCGTTCTGAACAAGTACGGTTGCAATCGGGCCCTTGCCCTTGTCAAGCCGTGCTTCGATAACTGCGCCCTTTGCAAGCCTGTCGGGGTTTGCCTTGAGGTCAAGCACATCGGCGGTGAGGCTTATCATTTCGAGAAGCTCGTCAAAGCCAAGCCCTGTTTTTGCCGAAACGGGAACGCAGATTACATCGCCGCCCCATTCTTCAATTACAAGTCCGTGCTCGGTAAGCTCTTGCTTAATTCTTTCGGGGTTTGCGCCCTCTTTATCCATCTTGTTTATCGCAACAATAATCGAAACGCCCGCCGCCTTTGCGTGGTTTATCGCTTCGACTGTCTGCGGCATGATTCCGTCGTCCGCCGCAACAACAAGGATTGCTATATCGGTTATGCTTGCGCCGCGTGCGCGCATTGAAGTAAACGCTTCGTGGCCGGGGGTGTCGAGGAAGGTGATTTCCTTGTCTCCCGCCTTGACACGGTATGCGCCGATATGCTGGGTGATTCCGCCCGCTTCGTGTGCGGTTACGTTTGCCTTGCGGATACGGTCGAGAAGCGAGGTTTTTCCGTGGTCAACGTGTCCCATGACGACGACGACGGGAGAGCGTGAAACGAGATTTTCGTCGTTATCCTCAACTTCTTCAAAAAGCCTTTCCTCAATTGTGACAATGACCTCTTTTTCAACCTTTGCGCCAAATTCATCGGCAACAAGAGCCGCTGTGTCAAAGTCGATAGCTTGATTTATCGTGCACATTTCGCCCATTCCCATGAGCTTTTTGATGACGGCAGTCGCCGTAACCTTAAGCCTTGACGCAAGCTCTGAAATCACGATTTCATCAGGAATAAGCACCTTGAGCTGTTGCTTTCTCGCACGCTCAAGCTCAAGCCGGCGCAGCTTTTCCGTTTCGGTTTCCTTGCGCTTTTTCGTGTTTGTAAACTTGCCCCTTTTCTTATTCTGCTGTGATTTCTGGGTTATTTTCTGCTTTCTCTCAAAATTATCGTTGTTGATTTTGCCGGAGGAAGCGATTTTTTCATATTTTTCATTGTATTTGTCAAGCTCGACGTATGTTCCGCGAGTGTCAACCGTGCGTGTAACCTGTTCGCCACGCTGGACGACTTCGCCTTTTTGCTTTTGCCTCGGCGGGTCGTTTACCTTTATGTTTTTGGTGTCGATTACGGGAGCAACCGGTCTTGCGGGGGCGGCGGAAACGGGCTTACGGTCGTTCGTCCTGTTGTCGGGACGTCTGTCGCCGTAGGGGCGCTGTTGATTCGAGCCGTTCTGCCTTTCGCCGTATGGGCGCTGTTGATTCGAGCTGCTTTGCCTGTCGCCGTATGGGCGTTGTTGATTCGAGCTGTTCTGCCTGTCACCGTAGGGGCGCTGTTGATTAGAGCCGCTCTGCCTGTCGTTGTAGGGCTTCTGGGCAGGTCTGTCCTGACGTTCGGGACGGTCGTTCCTGTCCTGAACGGGTCTTGACGGTTTTTCAAAGTTTGGCTTTTGGACGGGCTTTGTTTCCGCCGCAGCAGGCTTTGTTTCCGCCGCAGCAGGTTTTGTTTCCGCCGAAACAGGCTTAGTTTCCGCCGCAGCAGGTTTTGTTTCCGCCGCAGCAGGTTTTGTTTCCGCCGGAACAGGTGTTTCTTTCGGCTTGCTTTCGGGAGCTTTTTCAGCCGGCTCGGCAGGCTTTTCTTCCTTTTTAGGAGCGTTTTTTGAAGCAAAATAAGGGGCAAAGGATTTCACCTGATTTTGCTGACTGAATTTTTCGAAAACCACGTCAAGCTCTTCAGCGGAAAGCGCTGTCTGAGCCTTTTTCGTTGTTCCGAAATATTCATTGACCACTTCTATTACTTCGCTGCTTTGGACGTTTAAATCCTTTGCAACCTCGTGTACACGGTATTTTTGATTCATTAAATGTATATCCTCCTATCGATTCAAGCGCTTACAAGCGGATTTGTTCGTTCGACAATTTTTCAAGGGTTTTGAAAAGTCCCTCGTCAAGCACGGCAAGGACGCCTGTTTTCCTGCCAAGCACCTCGGCGATTTCGTCAAGCCCAATCGGAAGCTTTATTACGAGCTTTTTGCTTTTCTCCGCAAAGAAGCGTACCTCTTTTTCGGTTTTCGGCGAAATATCGCCCGCAAGCAAAATTCCCGCGGCTTTACCCTTAGGGCGGCTTATTTCCTCGCACACCGCATCAAAGCCCGTGACAAGATTTCCTGCGCGGCGGCACAGCCCTATCGTGCCAAGGATCTTATTCATTCTGCACAGCTATCCTTTCCATCTCTTTATATATCTCTTCGGGAATCGGGCATTTCAAGGCACGCTCGACAGCCCGTGATTTTTTTGCTTTTTCAACGCAGGCTTTGTCAAGGCAGAGATAGGCGCCCCGTCCCGGAAGCTTTCCCGTCACATCAACGGCAACCTCTCCCTCTTTCGAGCGAACGACCCTTATAAGACCGCGCTTTCCTGCCATTTCACCGCAGCCTATGCACTTACGAAGCGGTATTTTTTTGGGCTTCATGCTTAATTCCCCCTTATTGCTTGAAAATGTCGCCTTATTCTTCCGTTTCGTCGGGAACGGAGAAATATCCGCTTTCGGGCTTAATATCGATTTTATATCCCGTAAGCTTTGCGGCAAGCTTTGCGTTTTGACCCTTGTTTCCGATTGCAAGCGAAGTCTGGTGGTCGGGAACAATCGCTCTGCAAGCCCTTGCTTCGCCCTCCTCAAGCTCAACCCTAACGACGCTTGCGGGCTTAAGCGCCTGTGCGATAAATTCCGCCGGGTCGTCGCTGTATAATACTACGTCTATTTTTTCGCCGTTCAGCTCTTCGCAGATTTTGCTTATTCTGCTTCTTTGCGGGCCTATGCAGGCGCCGACGGCGTCAATATTCGGGTCGTTGCTTATAACCGCAATTTTCGAGCGAAAGCCCGGCTCTCGGCTTACTGCTTTGACTTCAACAATGCCCTCGTAAATTTCGGGCACCTCAAGCTCGAACAGACGTTTAACCAAGTCACGGTGCGTTCTGGAAATGCGGACCATATGGCGCTTGTCTTGCGGGGAAAACGGGCATATCAAAACCTTTATCATTTGCCCCTCCGTCAAAACCTCGCCGGGAATCTGGTCGTTTCTGTGGAAGTGAAGCTCGTTTTTGTTGACAAGGATTGTTGCGTTTCCTGTGCGTGGCTCTACCTTTAAAACCTGTGCTGTCGCCGCTTCGCCGGCAAGTCCGCCCCACTGCTTTTCCATCTGCCCACGCTCAATTTCCTTAAAGCCCTGCTTCATAACCTGTTTTGCGTTGTGGGCGGCATTTCTGCGAAAATGCTTTGTGTCGATTCGGATTTCGCACATATCGCCAAGCTTATAGCCCTTTGAATATGAAAGCGCTTCGTCAAGGGTGATTTCATTTCCCTCGTCCTCGACTTCCTCGACGATAAGCTTTCTTATTATGACGTCAAACTTGCCCGACTGCGGGTCCATGTCAAAGCCGATATTTTCGGCGCCGGGAAAGTCTTTTTTTACGGCAATGGTAAGCGCTGTCTGAATTTTTTCCGTAAGTACCTTGGGGTCGATTCCTTTTTCGCTTGAAAGCATTTTAAGTGTTTCAAAGAATTCGGTGTTGTTCATTTTGGGCTAGTCCTCCAAATCGTTTAAGTTAATTTTTGCGACGTCGGGAAGGGAAAAGGCTTTTTCGACGCCCTCTGCTGTTATTGTAAAGGTTTGGTTTTCGTAACTTTTGAGTATCCCTTTATGCTCTTTAAGTCCGTCCGCCGCCTTGTAAAGCTTGATTGTGACGGGCTTTCCTATGCTTGCGAGAAAGTGCTTTTCCGTCCTGAGCGGGCGCTCGAGTCCGGGCGAGCCGACGGACACAATGTCGATTTTATCGATAAAATCCTGCTTGTCAAGCAGGGGGTTTATTTCACGGTTGACCGCTTCGCAGTCGTCGAGGCTTATGCCGTCGCCGTTTTTGTCAATATAAATTCTGAGATAATAGGAGGCGCCCTCCTTTTCAAAACGCACGTCCCATAATATAAGGCTTTCACGTGCGGCAATCGGCTCTGCAAGCTCTCGCACAGCGGTTTCTATCTGCGAGGGTTTCGGCAAATTCATAGTCTTTCCTTTCCGGCAAAAATGTGCGGATAACCCGCATTTTGCGCCATATACAAGCTGAAAGACTGAGGCAAGCCCAGTCTTTCAAGTCCAATCTGTCTATATTATATCACACATTTATAAGGAATGCAAGAGTTTTTTTAAAAAAAGCGGAAAAAATTTGCATGAACATTTGCTTATGACAGGCGTTAATCTTCATCTGAATGCGTGACGGGGCATTTTTCTGAAAAAACATTGCTGTGTTTGATTAAATGTGTTACAATAAAGCAGGCACATTAAGATTTTTGTAAGATTTGCCCTAGCTTTTATGTAAGATTCTGCATTTATAATATAGCCATAGGCTTTGAAAGGGGTTTGACAGTGGAAAAAAGCACGGTTTTGGTGGTTGACGACGACAGGGAAATTGCGTTTGCAATTCAAAAGCTTTTGAAAAATGAGGGCTTTGACGCTGTTTGCGCTTATAACGGCATTGAAGCAATGGAAATGCTTACGTCGCAGAAAATTGATTTAATCGTCATGGACGTGATGATGCCAAAGCTTGACGGGATTTCGGCGACAATAAAAATTCGTGAAAAACAGAATATTCCCATAATTATTCTTTCGGCGAAAAGTGAGGACAGCGACAAAATTTTAGGGCTTCAAATCGGCGCTGACGACTATGTCACAAAGCCGTTTAACCCGCAGGAGCTTGTCGCACGGGTTCGCTCTCAGCTTCGCCGATTTAAGGTTCTGGGAAGCAATGCGCCGAAAAGCGACAGGGTTGTTTCAATCGGCGGCTTGTCGCTTAATAAGGACGAAAAAAACATTTATGTAGACGGCGAGGCGGTTCATCTCACGGCGACGGAATATAAAATTCTACGCTTGCTTATGGAGAATAAAAACCGTGTTTTTTCCGCCGAGGAAATCTATACAAAGGTTTGGAAAGAGGAAAGCTTTGCCGTCGAAAACACCGTCATGGTGCATATCCGCAGAATCCGTGAAAAAATCGAAATCAATCCGAAAGAGCCTAAATATTTAAAGGTGGTGTGGGGTATTGGATACAAAATTGAGGGCTGAATCGAGAAAATTCAGCATATATCACTGGAGCGTAAAGCTTATTGTTTTTGTTGTGATGACGGCGGCTTTGGCTGTCGCCTTGCTGCAGATGGCGAAGTTTGATGATGTGATATTTTTCCTTGGCGGCGAGAAATATGCCAGGCAAACGCTGAGCGAGGAGGTAAGGTACAAGCTTTATTACAACATAAACCGCGTCCATTTCAGCGACGAGTTTCTTGAGGACGTGGAGAGCAATGAAAAGGCTGCTGCCCTTGCCGCCGAGCTTAGGGAGGGAGAAAAAAAGGGGCAAATTGAGCTTGATAAATATGCCGAGCAGGGGATTTATTATTATGTATATGGCGATTATAAAGGCGAAGATGTTCGATTTACAAACGCTTCTTCTCTGGGCATAAAAAATTATGATGATTTTACGGATTATTTCAGCTCTGAAAAGCACCCTGACCGCTATATTTATACCGAGGGAGGAGCTTATAAATTTAACGAGTCCTCCTCTGCGAATTTTTATATAGGGTTTACGGAAAAAGCGACGGCAACAATATTTGCGGATATTGACAAGCCGATTAAAAGCGGAACAATAAGCTTTTATACTTTTCTTTTCGGATTTATAATTTTTCTTGCGGGAATAGTGGTTTCGTGTGCGGTCGCAGGCAGAAAAGAACGAGGCGGAGAGCTTTCAATAGACTTTTTTGACCATATATATAATGATATTTTTACCGTTGCTTATGGGATTTTGTGCGGTTTTGCAGTATGGTTTTATGGAACTATCTGGGGAGTTATATGGTCAAGCTTTGGTGATACGCCGTTCAGCGATAATTTTCTTAAGGTATTGACTATTCTGCTTGCGGTTGGATTTTCGGGATTAAGCTTTTGGTATTTCACCACAATGGCGAAATGGGCAAAGGCGGGTATGTTCTTTAAGCATACTTTTATATATAATGTGTATCTTCTTATAAAAAAAATTGTCACTTATCCGTTTAAAATTATTTTTAACAAAAATCTCAAGCGTGACGTAATCATATCAACCGTTGCTTTTCTTGCTGCTGTGCTTTTGAATGTGTTTGTCACAGTGCTTATTTCCGCAAGCAATAAAGGAGCGGGAGTTGCGCTTTTGTGGGGCTTATTCACGATGGGCGGACTTGTCGCCGCATACACTGTTTTTGTATTCAGAAAATTTGCTGATTTTGATGAAATAAAGCAGGCGATAAGAGAAATCCGCAGCGGAAATTTAAGCTTTAAAATGCCGCCGAACAAAAACGGGGAGCTTAATGCTGCCGCCGACGACATAAACCATATCGGCGAGGGCTTGCAGGCGGCGCTTAAAACGGCGACAATATCCGAAAAGATGAAAACCGAGCTTATCACGAACGTTTCGCACGACCTCAAAACCCCGCTTACGTCGATAATCAGCTATATCGAGCTTTTGTCGGAGGACGAAAGCCTTTCGCCCGAATCAAGGGATTATGTTAATGTACTAAAGACAAAATCGGAGGGGCTTAAAAACATTATTTCCGATTTATTCGAGCTTTCAAAAGGAGCAAGCGGAAATATTGACGTAAATATCGAGCGGCTTGATTTAAAGCGGCTTATCGAGCAGACTCTCGGCGACATGGGCGACCGTGTTGCGGCAAGCGGAAAAACTATAAAGGAACAGCTTGTCCCCGAAAACGCTTTTATATTGGCGGACGGAAAGCGGCTTTACCGTGTTTTTCAAAACATTATTGACAATGCGCTTAAATATTCGCTTGACGGAACACGGATTTTTGTAAAGCTTAATTGTGCGGACGGCAAGGCGACGGCGGAAATCATCAACACCGCTTCTTATGAAATGGACTTCAGCGAAACGGAGGTTGTTGAAAGATTTTCAAGGGGCGACACCTCACGCACGACAGAGGGAAGCGGGCTTGGGCTTTCGATTGCGAAAACCTTTACTGAAATTTGCGGCGGGCAATTCAGCGTCAAAATTGACGGCGATATGTTCAAGGCTCTGGTTGAGTTTGAGCTGCTGAATTAATGTGTTGACAAAAGAAAATTTCTGTGATATAATAACGGTACAGGGAGCTGATAAATCGGCTGAGAGGAAACGAATCGACGTTTCGACCTATAACCTGATCCGGATAATGCCGGCGGAGGGAATAGATTTTGTCATCGACAACTCATATGCTCCTTTCTTCTTGAGAGGAGCTTTATTTTTTCCCTGTGGAAAGGATAAAACTATGAACAAATCTCTATCGCTCAAAATCACCGAAAGTGCCATTATGATTGCGCTTTCAACCATTCTGTCCATCGCCACCTTTGTAGAAATGCCGTTTGGGGGGAGCGTCACAATCCTGAGTATGCTTCCGATCATCATCATCGCTTACCGCCACGGAACAAGCTGGGGGCTTCTCACAGGCTTTGTTTATTCGCTTATGCAGATGCTTTTGGGGCTTAAAAGCTTTTCTTATGTCGCCGGCTTCGGCTCTGTGATGGCGGTTGCTTTCCTCGACTACATATTTGCGTTTATCGTACTTGGTCTTGGCGGCGTATTCAGAAATGTCATCAAAAACAAGGGCCTTTCTCTGGCGGCGGGGGCGCTTCTTGCCTGCGTTCTGCGCTATGCCGTGCACGTTATTTCCGGCTATGTCGTGTGGAGAGATATTTCCATTCCCGCAAACGACGCTTGGCTTTATTCAATCCTCTACAACCTTTCCTATATGCTTCCCGAAACAATTCTCACTGTCGTCGGCGCATACTTTGCTGGCAAAATATTCGTTCTTGACGGCGAACAAATCAAGCGCATTCCCGCAACGGGAGAGCTTTCAAGAGGAATTTATGCCGCTTTGCCGGTTTGCGTTGCGGTGGCGATTTCTTCGGTGTTTTTGTTCCAAATGATGGGCAACGAGGAAACACCTTTCGATATTACTCTTCTGACGACGGCGGAGTTTTATCAGTGGCTTCCGATTATCGCCGTCATGCTTTGCGGAATTGCGGCTTCTGTGATTGTGTCAAAGCTTAAAAAGCAGAAAATCGCCGAATAAATTGTGGTTTAACAATAAAGCCCTCCCTTATATCAGGAGGGCTTTTGTTATTTTGCAAGTGATTTCTATGTTAAACCGTTGCTATCAAAAGCTTGAACACGTTTTTCCCGCCGTCGCTTTCCGCCCAGAGCCTTGCCTTATGCTCGGCGGCAATGCTTTCCGCAATCGAAAGCCCAAGCCCAAAGCCGCCGTGGTTCTCACGTGATTTATCGACACGGTAAAAGCGGCGGAAAATGTTTTCAAGCTCGTCCTGCGGAATGGGGTTTCCTGTGTTTTCAACGGTAAGCAAAGCGTTTTTCTTTGCGCCGACCGAAAGCGAAATTGTGATTATGCCGCCTCTGTCGGTGTATTTTTTTGCGTTGTCGATAAGAATGTCGGCAAGCTGGCGAAGCCTTGCGGGAAAGCCCATAACATAAACGCTTTCTGCTATTACATAGTTCAGTGCCTTTCCCTCGTCGAAAATAGTTGATTCGTAAAGCAAAACGCTTTCGGTAACAATATCGCTTAAACAGCATTTTTCCTTGCTTTGCTGTTTTGGCGAATAGTCCGACCGAGCAAGCGAAAGCAAATCCTCAATGAGCCGCTTCATTCTGATTCCCTCGGCATGAATGTTTTCGACACGCTGTTTAAGCTTGTCGGGCTGTGTCGTTTCATCAAGCATTTCGGCATTTGACAATATGACGGTAAGCGGAGTTTTAAGCTCGTGAGAGGCATCGGCGACAAACTGCTTTTGCCTGAGCCATGCCGCCTCTACGGGGCGAACCGCCCAGCGAGCCAGAAGCACGCTTAGTATAAAAAACAGCAAAAGCGCTCCTGCACCGATTAGAAGTGAGTTTATCACAAGGTTTCTGATTATTCCCGATTCCATGCTTGTGTCAGAAAGCGCAACCCTTGTTTTCCCGCCGATTTCCCGCTTTAAATAACGCAGGCTGTATTCGGAAATAATGCCTGTGTCTTCCTTCCTTTGGGCAAGGATTTCTACGATTTCAGGCAGGTCGTCGTCGCTTGCAAGCGTTGACTGATTGGTTATTACGGAATAGCCGCCGCCGTCAAGCTCTATAACCATTACGGCAAGCCGCATTCCCCTCGGCTGATTGTCAAAGCCTTTTTTCGGTTCGGCGGGCATTTTTCTGTCCGAAACAGCCTGCTCGAGCATTTCAACACTGTTTTTTTCGAGATTGTTTTTCGTTGTGTAAAGCATTGTCATGAAAATACCGAGCAGAATGAGTGCGACCATGCTCATCATTATTGCGGTAAATTTCCGCCTGAGCGCCTTAATCATCAGCTTCCTCCAAACGATAGCCAAGCATTCTCACCGACGTGATTCTAACCCTTGATTTTATATGGGCAAGCTTTTTCCGCAGAAAAGTCATGTAAACCTCGACGACATTTCCCTCCGCCTCCGTGTCATAGCCCCAGACCTTGAGAAAAAGCGTTTCCTTTGGGATAAGCTTGTCACGGTTTTCAATCAAAATGCGCAAAAGCTCAAACTCCTTTGCCCTGAGGCTTATTGACCTTGTACCCGAGGAAACAACGGCGCTTTCAACGTTCAGCCTTATGTCGCCGAATTCAAGCTCTTGCGGGCGAATGTCGCTTTTCCGCCGCAGAATTGACCGCAGGCAGGCAAGAAGCTCTGCCGATTCAAACGGCTTTGTAAGGTAATAATCAGAGCCTGTGTCAAGCCCCTCAACCCTGTCCTCAAGCTCTGAACGTGCGCTTAAAATAAGCACGGGTGTTGTGCTTCCGCTTTTGCGAAGCTCACGCAGAAGCGTAAAGCCGTCCTTTTTCGGGAGCATTATGTCAAGAATTATTGCGTCGTAAATCCCGCTTTGGGCATTGTCAAGCCCGCTTTCGCCGTCGTGGGAAATGTCACAGATATAGTTGCTTTGGCTTAATAAATCGGCAAGCGTTTGCGCAAGCCTTTTTCGTCCTCTATTATAAGCATTCTCATAAAATCACCGCCTTTTCTTTAATATTAATATCATTGTCTTAAATACAGCTTAACTATTGTTTGTTTGCGGAGAAAGCCTGAAAGCTGCGTGAGAAAGCCGATTTTCTCTTTTCACAAAACTTTCTCAAACGTTTAAGGCTTTTTTAAGCGATTTAAATTAACATAAGTTTTACAGAAACGTTACAAAGGAGAGAAAAATGAAGTTTCGTCACGAGCTTAAATATGCCGTGCATATTGCCGATTATTATCTGCTTAGAAGCAGGATTAAATTCCTTATGCAGGCAGACCCGAATGCAGGCGAAAATGGCACCTATATCATAATAAGCCTTTATTTTGATAATCCGGAGGATAAGGCTTTAAGAGAAAAGCTTGACGGCGTTTCAAAGCGGGAAAAGTTTCGAATCCGTATGTACAACGGCGACGAGGGCTTTATCCGTCTTGAAAAAAAGAGCAAGCAAAACGGACTTAACAGCAAGGAAAGCGACATCATCACAAAGGCGGAGGCGCTTGCGCTTATGAGTCTTGATTTTCCGCAGATACGGCTTATCCAAAAGCCGCTTGCGGCAGAGCTTTACAGGAAAATGCAGACCGAGGGGCTCAGGGCGAAAACCATTGTCGAATATACCAGAGAAGCCTATGTTTACAATGCGGGAAACGTCCGTGTTACCTTTGACAGCGACATAAAAACAGGCATTTTCTCAACGGATTTTTTCGGGAATCCGCCGCTTGTAAAATCCGTTGATGCGGCGCTTTTGGAGGTTAAATACGACGAATTCATTCCGGAGGCTGTTGCACAGCTTTTACAGCTTAATCGCCGTGCGGGAGCATTTTCAAAATATGCGGCATGCAGAATTTACGGTTAAAAACAGGAGGAATTTATGAGTTTCAGTGATATTTTTAAATCAAGCTTTTTAGAGAACGTGACTGCGGTTTCGCTTTTGGATATGGCAATCGCAATCGTTCTGGCATTCGCAATCGGTCTTTTCATCTTTTTCGTCTACAAGCGCACTTTCACAGGAATAATGTATTCGTCGGGCTTTGGAGTTTCGCTTATCGCCCTCACCATGATTACCACCGTCGTAATTCTTGCCGTCACAAGCAATATCGTGCTTTCCCTCGGTATGGTCGGTGCTTTGTCAATCGTTCGTTTTAGAACGGCGATTAAAGACCCATTGGATATTGTCTTTCTTTTCTGGTCAATTGCCGTCGGCATTGTTCTTGCGGCGGGGCTTATTCCGCTTGCGGTTTTCGGAAGCGTTTTAATCGGGATTATTCTCGTTGTTTTCGTCAACAAAAAGCATTCTGATTCGCCTTATATTGTTATTGTAAACTGTGAAAATGAAGAAGCCGAAAAGGCGGCAAGAGAGCTTATTGCCCAAAACACAGGCAAAAACATCGTCAAAAGCACGGGCGTTTCAAAAAGCGGGGTCGAGCTTACTATGGAAATCCGCCTTAACAAAAGCGGCGATACGGGCTTTATCCACAGAGTCGCCGAGCTTGGCGGCGTCACAAACGCCGTTCTTGTCGGCTATAACGGCGACTATGCCGGATAAGGAGGTATTGTCTTGATTAGGCATAAATATATTGACAGAATTTGTATAGGAATAGTCGTGTTTGCCGTGATTATAACCACTCTTTTCATGAACGGCACATCACTTGGAATCGAGGCGGCAAGCGCCTCTATGCCTTATGAAGCCAAAATTTTCGACGAT
Source organism: uncultured Oscillospiraceae bacterium (assembly GCA_964649485.1). Taxonomy (GTDB): domain Bacteria; phylum Bacillota; class Clostridia; order Oscillospirales; family Ruminococcaceae; genus JAAYSD01. Next base: position 22,487 of record CAZYRV010000010.1, read on the forward strand.
ACAAAGGTTCATACCATCGATATAGTTGTTGATGAGGACGACTGGAGCGGCTTGCTTGAAAACGCAACGGATAAGGAGTATATTTCCTGCAGCGTCGTCATCGACGGAGAAGCATATAAAAATGTCGCTATTCGTGCAAAGGGGAACACCTCGCTTTCGTCCGTGGCAAGCATGGATTCGGACAGATACAGCTTTAAAATCGAGTTTGACCATTATGAAAGCGGCAAGAGCTATTACGGGCTTGACAAGCTTTCTCTCAACAATATTTTTCAGGACAGCACCTATCTCAAGGACTATCTTTCCTATCATATGATGAACGAAATGGGCATTGCCGCACCGCTTTCGAGCTTTGCGGACATAAAGGTAAACGGCGAAGCTTTCGGCTTTTATCTTGCCGTTGAGGGTGTGGAGGAAAGCCTTGTCGAGCGCAATTACGGCACAGCAAACGGCAACCTCTACAAGCCCGACAATATGCAGATGGGCGGAGGCGATAACGCAAGCGGCGGCAAAAGCAACGACAACAGCGCAAGCCTTAAATATACCACCGACGACATAGACGACTATAACACAATCTGGAACGGCGCAATCTTTGACGCAAGCGATTCTGATAAAGAAAGGCTTGTTTCCGCACTCAAGACGCTTTCAACAGGCGAGGATCTGGAAACGGCGGTTGATATAGAATCGGTTCTTAAATATTTTGTCGTCCATAACTATACGGTTAATTTTGACAGCTATACGGGAAATATGCTTCATAACTATTATTTATACGAAAGCGACGGGCTTATTTCGATGATTCCGTGGGATTATAACCTTGCTTTCGGTTCGTTCGGCGGTATGGGCGGCGGAAAAACGACCTCATCAAACAGCGCAACAACCTATGTAAACTATCCGATTGATACGCCTGTTTCGGGGGCGAGCATGGAGGACAGACCGCTTTTAAACCAGCTTTTGACGAATGATGAATACCTTGCGCTTTATCATGAATATTTTGACGATTTTATTTCGGGATATTTTGAAAGCGGCAGGTTTGAGGCGGAGTTCGACAGGGTTGTAGGCTTGATTTCAAGCTATGTGCAAAATGATGCGAATGCGTTTTTCACCTATGATGAATTTGTTGCGGGTGCGCAAACGCTTAAGGAGTTTTGCCTGCTTCGCGCCGAAAGCATAAGGGGTCAGCTTGACGGAAATATTCCCGCAACAACCGAGGGACAGTCCGCCGACAGCGAAAGCCTCATTGACGCTTCTTCAATCACTATTTCAGCGATTGGAACAATGGGAGGCGGAATGGGCGGAAACGGCTTTGGCGGCGGCAAGGGTGACTTCAGCGCCGATGATATTGAAGGCTTTATGCCGTGGAATAACAGCGATTCCGACAGCGGAAGCGGTTTTACCCCGCCGAACAGCGATGACTCGGACAGCACGGCGGATAAGGTCGCCGAATATGCTCCGCTTGCGTCGGGGAATAGCGCTGAAAGCGGTCAAGTCCAGCCCGATTTTGGCGGCAGAACACCGCCCGCTGACGGCGAAATGCCCGATTTTCCGGACGGCGAAATGCCTGATGGAATGACGCCGCCGTCAGGAATGAATACGGACGGCGAAAACAACACTGATAAAACTGACGGCGAAAACACCGAAAGCGGCGAAACCCAAGCAGAGCAAAACCAGCCGCAGGCGGATAATTCAAATTCGCAGTCGGGTGGTCAAAATGGGCAGGGCAACCGCCCAAGCAGGGGAGACGGCGAAAATAACACAAATGGCGGCTTTGGCGGAAATTTCGGCGGCGAAAACAGCGGGAATTCCCAAACCGCACAAAACCAAAATTTAATTGTTGAGATTATTCTCGTAGGAGGGTCGGTTTTGCTTCTTATAGGAGCGATGATTTTCGTGAAAAAATATAGACGATTCTGATGAATAGCTGTTGTTCTGATTATACAAGGCTTTTTCGGCTTTGTCAACAATGCTTACGTCAAGGGCTTTTTTGCCCATGTCTTCCATATGGAAAGCGCACCAATCCGTCCGGTGCGCTTTCTCCCATTTGAAAGCTTGTTTTCATGAATGTTTGTGTGTTTTTTATAAGAAATTGTTGCTTAAATGTGAAAAAGTTTTGGGTTTACACGAATTTTTGATTTCATGCTTGACATTAGCGCCACATAATGTTATACTTTATCCATTGAAAGCATAAAAGCTTTAAACCTTTAAATAGAAAAAGAAGCTTATAGTCGAAAAGCTTCTGCGGAGGAGATTGACATGATTTTAGTGCTTAAAGAAGGCGCAAGCGAGGAAAAAATTGAGGCTTTGGCAAACGAGCTTAGGGAAAAAGGCTTTGCCATTCACTTAAGCCAAGGTACGGCGCACACGATTATGGGGCTTATCGGCGACACGACAAGCCTTGACATTGACGAAATAAGAGCAAAAATTGATATTGTTGAGTCGGCAAAGCGAATTTCAGAGCCTTATAAGGCGGCAAACCGCAAAATGCACCCGGAGGATACGATTGTTGACGTAAACGGGATTAAAATCGGGGAGGGCTTTTTCAGCGTTATTTCAGGGCCGTGCTCGGTCGAGTGTGAAGAGCAGATTATCGAGGTTGCGCAGGCGGTTAAGGCAAGCGGCGCAAAGCTTCTCCGCGGCGGCGCATTCAAGCCGAGAACCTCGCCGTATTCGTTTCAGGGGCTTCATGCCGAGGGAATACGGCTTCTTCTTGAGGCAAAAAAAGCAACCGGACTTCCGATTGTAACCGAGATTATGAGCGCTTCGCACATTGATTTGTTCGGCGAGGTTGACGTTATTCAAGTCGGCGCACGCAATATGCAGAATTTTGAGCTGCTTAAAGAGCTTGGGCATTGCGATAAGCCGATTTTGCTTAAAAGAGGGCTTGCGAACACGATTGAGGAATTTCTGATGAGCGCCGAATATATAATGGCGGGCGGCAACAATAAGGTTATTCTTTGCGAGCGTGGAATCCGCACCTTCGAAACCATGACGAGAAATACCCTTGATATAACTGCTGTTCCGCTTCTTAAAAAGCTTACTCACCTGCCTGTCGTTATTGACCCAAGCCATGCGGCAGGGATAAAATGGCTTGTTGCGCCGCTTTCAAGGGCGGCAATTGCGGCGGGAGCTGATGCGCTTATGATTGAAACGCACAATAACCCCGAAAAGGCATGGAGCGACGGCGCACAATCGCTTAATCCGGCGCAGTTTGACGAGCTTATGAAGGACATTAAGCGCAGGGTCGAATTTGAAGGCAAAAAAATGTAAAAAGGTATTGACAGCCTTCATAAAAAGTGCTATAATATAAATGCAGTAAAAAATTTAATCTGTTTCAGGGCGGAGTGAAATTCTCCACTGGCGGTAAAGTCCGCGAACCCTTATGGGCCGAATCGGTGAAACTCCGATACCAACGGTATAGTCCGGATGAAAGAATCAGAGATGCTTTGCATTTTTGCGCCCTTATCTTATGATAAGGGCTTTTTTATATGCGGCACTCTCACCCCGAAAGAAAGGAAAATATGTCTACAACAACCCAAAGCCGCACCGTAAACGTTCGCAGAATCGCCCTCGTCGGAACCCTTTCCGCAGTGTCCGCAATCCTTATGTTCTTCAGCTTTAACGTCCCCCTCATGCCCGGATTTATCAAGATGGATTTTTCCGAGCTTCCCGCACTTTTGGCGTCGTTTGCGCTTGGCCCGCTTTCAGGTGTGCTTGTCTGCTTTTTCAAAAACATCATAAATCTTGCTTTTTCATCGTCAATGGGCGTCGGCGAGCTTAGCAATTTTATTCTGGGCGCAAGCTTTGTTTTCACAGCGGGAATGATTTATAAGCATAAAAGAACCGCAAAGGGCGCTCTTATCGCTTCTGTTATAGGCTCGTTTGTAATGGGTGCCGTAAGCGTTGTGTCAAATTATTACTTAATATATCCCATGTACATAAACGTGATTATGCAGATGACGGAGGCGCAGATTTTAGGCGCATATCAAAGCAAGCTTTCCTCTGTAAACAGCCTTTTCGGCGCACTTGTCATCTTCAACCTGCCGTTTACCTTTTTAAAGGGGCTTGCAAGCGCAATTCTGATTGCGCCGATTTATAAGAGAATATCGGGCTTTTTGAAAAAATTCTAAGGCACCGCCGCACAAAGACCAGAAATTTCCTTGGCGGTGAAGCCCTAAAAAAATTTTCTAAAACAAAAAATACTATTGACAAAAAAATAAATGTGTGCTATTATAATAATATAGAATATTTTAAACCGTTGATGGGGAGAAAAAACACGTTTTCGATTCGCAGAGAGCCGCCGTTGCTGGAAAAGCGGCAATCGAATGTGGTTAATATGGCCCCCAGAGGGCGCAGTTAAATGCTGCGACGGCTGTGCTCGTTATTGCACGGGGATATGTTCGTATCCTACGAGTGGGGTTTTTCCCAAACAAGGTGGCACCGCAGAGTTTCTGTCCTTGATAAGCATATTGCTTGTCAGGGTTTTTTTGTTTTTCAGAGGTGCTGTTTTGGCAGTAATAAGCAGGTTTTGCTTGCACACGGCTTAATTTTATGCTATAATTCACTTGACAAATAAGCTTGTGAGGTGAATTTGATGAAAATTACTAACAAAACAAGGGACAAAATGAAAATCTGGCTTAGAATCGGTGCGTTTTTGATGGCGCTTGTGATTCTTGCCGGAACAGTTATCGGAAGTATTTACTGGTGATTGCGGCGTTTCGGTTAAGCCGAATTTCGCAGAATTATCAGGCTTAATCGAAAGGAGTTTTTTATGGAAAAGGGAAAATACGGCGAACACGGCGGCACTTACTGTGCGGAAATTCTTATGCAGGCGATTGATGACCTTGAGAAAAATTTCGAGGAATGCAAAAAAGATAAGGCTTTTATTGATGAATTTCACAGGCTTTGCAAGGACTATACGGGTCGTCCGTCCATGCTTTATTATGCTGAAAAAATGACGAAGGATCTCGGCGGCTGTAAGATTTATCTCAAGCGTGAGGATTTAAACCATACGGGTTCGCACAAAATCAACAATGCAATCGGGCAGGCGCTTATTGCAAAGCGGCTTGGCAAAAAGCGGCTTATCGCCGAAACAGGTGCAGGTCAGCACGGCGTTGCGACGGCGACGATTGCGGCTTTGATGGGCTTTGAATGTGAAATTTACATGGGCGAAGAGGATATGAAGCGCCAAGCGCTTAATGTTTTCCGCATGGAGCTTTTGGGCGCAAAGGTCGTCCCCGTCATGAGCGGAACAAGAACGCTTAAAGATGCCGTAAACGAGGCGCTTAAAAACTGGGCGACAACCTCCGAGGACACCCTGTATGTAATCGGCTCTGCTGTCGGCCCTCACCCCTATCCCGAAATTGTGAAGTTTTTCCAGAGCGTAATAGGCAAGGAAATCCGCGAGCAAATGCGGCAGAAGGAGGGACGTGACCCTGATGTTGTCGTCGCCTGCTGCGGCGGCGGAAGCAACGCAATCGGCGCCTTCAGCGAATTTATCGACGACGAAAATATCGAGAAAATCGGTGTTGAGGCGGCGGGAAAGGGTGTTGACACCTACGAAACGGCGGCAACGATTACCACGGGAAGAAAAGGAATTTTCCACGGTATGAAGTCGTATTTTTGTCAGGACGAATGCGGAAATATTGCCCCCGTATATTCCATTTCGGCAGGGCTTGATTATCCCGGCGTAGGGCCTGAACACAGCTATTTCCATGATGAGGGCAAGGCAAGATATGTTGCTATTACTGATGATGAAGCGGTTGAGGCTTTTCAGTATTTGTCAAGGGTTGAGGGAATTATTCCCGCAATCGAATCCTCTCATGCCATCGCCTATGCTATGCAGTATGCAAAAACGCTTCCTAAGGATAAAATCATGGTTATTAATTTAAGCGGACGAGGCGACAAGGACGTTGCGGCAATCGCAAGATATATGGGAAAAGACCTTCAGGAATGACAAGCAAAAAGGGCATTGCCCTTTCGGATAACGCCCGTTTGCTATTCCGCAGTTAAGCGGTTCGCTATCCGAAGGGACAGCTTTATTCAAGGAAAGTTATTTACTTTGCTGTCTTAGGTTAATGCTCAGGAATGCTATCGTTATTTGCCCTGATAGCTTTCGATCATTTTCTTTACCATCTGACCGCCGATTGATCCAGCCTGTCTTGATGTGAGATCGCCGTTGTAAGCGCCGTCCTTAAGAGGAACGCCAACTTCGTTTGCAGCCTGCATCTTAATGCTGTTGAGAGCCTGCTTATTCTTAGCCATTTTAAATCTCCTTCTTTTCGCATTAAATTTAATGCTTTTTGATACTACAAAGACAATTGCCTTTGTAATAGTATTATTTCTGCATTCTTCGATTTTATTAGAGGTAATTTTTAGAACAATAAAAATATAAAAGCGGCTTGTACGAATCTTTGTTTAAGATTCGGTTTAATCAGCCGCTTTTTGTTTTATACGATTTTTATTTCGCTTAAATCAACGTTTTCAAGCTCTGCTTTGGGGATTTTTACGGCAATATACCATCTTGCCATGTCGTCTGTACCCTCAAAATAAATGTTGCTTTCGATGTTAAGCGCAAGCTTGTTTTCGTCTGTATAAACGGCTTCAACCCAGTTTTTCGCTGTGCCTGACGGCTCTGTTATGCCGCCCAGAATATAAACAAAATCGTCTGAAAAGCCGCCGTCGGCTTTTATTTTTTTCTTAAGCTCGGCAAGACCTTCATATTTATTTATAAGCTTGTCAAGCTCTGAGTTTGGCCCGTGCATTGCCAAATTTGCGCACAAGCTCTTTTTCGCTTGAAATAAGCTGATATGGAAAACTAAATGCGTCCTCATATTCGCTTGTTTTATAAGAAAAGTCGGTAAATTCAAGCGACGGTGTGCCGAATTTTGTTATGACGACGCCTGTGACACCGTCAATCTGCACAGGGTAGGTTTCGAGAAAATATCCGCTGAAATGAATATCAAGCGTTGCGCCCGCAACAACGTCCTCATATGCGACGGTAGAGCCGTTTTCGTCGGTTATCGGTACATTTTTCAAGTATAAATAGGTTTTGTCCGTGTATTGTCCGCTTTGAAAGCTTATTGTAACCTCTTTATATTCATTGCCTAAGTTTGACAAAACTGTCGCCGCAAGGATTTCGCCTGTTGGTTTTTCCGCCGATTCTGTGCTGTTGCCTGTGATAAATGTTATTATTGCCGCAATTATAAGCAATATGGTTGATGACAGCTTTTGCATAATTTCCTCCTTAATTAATGCTTGCCGTTGTTTGCAATCAAGTGTGAGGATAATAACTTTTTGTTGCATAAATAAAATGAAAAATTATGCTAATATTAGAAGTATCTAATATTAATCTCTGATAGAAACGCCCGCTGAAAATCTTTGCAATTGCTTTAACTTGATTTTTTGGAGCGCTTATAATCGAGATTCAGTATAATATTATATAAAGGAGAGCTTGGAAATGCTTATGAAGCTTTCTTCGGTCAATAAAATTTATTCAATGGGTAAGGTTGAGGTGCGTGCGCTTAACGGGATTAACCTTGAGCTTATGCAGGGCGAATTTCTTTCCGTCGTCGGCACGTCAGGCTCTGGAAAATCCACGCTTATGAACATAATGGGCTGTCTTGACACGCCGACGCAGGGAAGCTATGTTCTTGACGGGGAGGACGTTTCGGGGCTTTGCGACAGACGGCTCAGCGAAATCCGAAACAGCAAAATCGGCTTTGTTTTTCAAGGGTTTAATCTTATTCCAAGCCTGACTGCTTATGAAAATATCGAGCTTGTGCTTAACTATCGAAAGGTTTCGAAATCAAAGCGCAGAGAGCTTATTTAAAGCAGCGTGACGAGCGCGTGCGCGAATGCCTGGCCATGGTGGAGCTGGAAAAGCGGATGCACCACCGACCGATGGAGATGTCGGGCGGGCAACAGCAAAGGGTTGCGATTGCTCGGGCGATTGTCGGCTCGCCGTCGATTATTCTTGCGGACGAGCCTTGCGGCAATTTAGACAGCCGTTCGGGGCATGACGTAATGGAAATTTTAAGGGAGCTTAACCGCAAGGGGAACACGGTTGTGCTTATTACTCATGATGAGTCGGCGGCGACTGTGGGAAGCCGCATAATCCGTATGAGCGACGGAAAGATTGTCTGCGCATAGAAAAAATGCACAATATGGCGAAAAAGTGGTTGCAATTTTTAAGCAAAAGTGCTATAATATTTGTAACAACATAGCAGTCATCATTTACAGCAGAGGAGATTTGACATGAAAAAATTATTGCTTGCCTTCTCCCTCGCCCTTGCTTTGGCAATTGCTTCGCCGATATTTGCGCAGGGCTCTCCCAATCTGTTTACAGTTTCCGTTTCCGCCGCAGCCGCCAAAAAGCCCGCAAAGCCAAAGGCTTCTTACGCTGCGGGTACATATGACAAGGCGATAAGCGTAAAGCTTACGGCGAAAAGCGGCGTGCAGATTCGCTTTACCACGGACGGAACAACTCCGACCGCAAAGTCAAAGCTTTATAAATCGCCGATTAAAATCAGCAAAAACACTACCCTTAAATATGCCGCCTTCAAGGACGGAAAAAGAAGCAGTGTTGTTACTAAGAAATATAAAATCAGCGCAAGCTCCCCTGTGTTCAGTGTCGAAGCGGGAACGTATAATTCTGCGCAAACAATCACTATTACGGCGCAGAGCGGTGCGAAAATTTATTATACCACGGACGGAACGGCGCCGACCTCGTCGTCCAAGCGATATACATCGGCGATAACTGTTTCGAAATCAACACAGATAAAAGCGGTTGCTTATGTAAACGGTTTTGCAAAAAGCAAGGCGTCCTCCGCCTCATATTCGATAGTAAAAGGGCTTTCTTATGAGCAGAAGGCGGGCTATTTATCGCTTGATGCCAATCAGAAAAAGCTTTATGCACGCTTGTATAACGCTTTTGTAAATTTTGAAACGGCGGTTGATACGTCTGACTTGAACCTTGATTCCGCACTTGCTTCAAGGGTGTTTTTCGTCGTCAGAAATGAAAACTCGGACATACCGATTACTACGGGCTCTTTTACTCGTTATATGCAAAACGACATAGTGACAAGCCTTGGGGGCTTTGAATATTATTCCACACCGCAGAGCTTTAAGACGGAATCGGCGGCGGTTGCGGCGGCGGCAGATATTGCGGAAATACCGCCGAATGCCGACCACTATCAGGTAATAAAAACTGTACACGACCGAATAATCTTAAGCACAGAGTACAGCCTTACCGAGGATTATGTACGGCTTCCTTACGGAGCGCTTTATGACGGCTATGCGCTTTGCGAGGGCTATGCAAGGGCTTTTCAGTATGTGATGCACCGACTTGGCTATCAGTGCCTGATTGTTTCGGGAGAAGTGGGGGAGCTTCATGCGTGGAACATGATTTTGCTTGACGGTGAGTGGTATCATATTGATTTAACGTTTGACGACCCGACGGGTGCGGACGAAAACAATATTTCCTATAATTATTTTTTGATTACTGATGAGAAAATCCTGCAAGACCATACAATAAGCCCGTATTATGCCGAACGCTTTAATAGCGGAAGCTTTAACAGCATAAAAATCCCGCAGGCGAACGGCACGAAATACAGCTACATAGCTTATAATAACATTATCGTTCATGACAATGCCGATTCGGCGATTGCCGAGCTTAAGCTTAAAATCAAGGAGGCAATGGCGGCAAAAACGGAAAAGGTTGTTGTTTACACGAAATCCGGTGTTTCGTCGGACGTGATAAATAAGTTTGTAAACAAGCAGGATATTTTCACCTATACAGACAGCTTGGGGCTTGGCAATCTGGATTCGATTTATTATTCCAAAGGCTCGCTTGAGCCGACGGCGGTGACGGTTTATTTGGTTTATGAATGAGCTGAGCAGAATGTAAAATTCCTCCTGCCGTGGCAGGGGGGATTTTTATGCGGATATTTATTTAGTTGAGCCGCCGCCGCCCATAAGCTTTGTCATTTCTTCGATTTTTCGGTCAGAGAGAATAATCAGCACGACAAGCCCGCAAGCCAGCCTGTTGAAAACGCAATTTGCAGGTTAAAGCCGCCTGTATAGCCGTCACAGTCGATTATTTCCCCGGCGAAAAACAGACCGCCGACAAGCTTTGACTCCATTGTTTTCGGGTTTATTTCCCGTACGTCAACTCCGCCGCTTGTGATTATCGCTTCGTCAATCGGACGGAAAGCCTTTGCCGTAAGCTTAAGCCCCTTTAAAACGGAAATAAGCGCAAGCCTTTCGGCACGGGTTATTTCGTTCACCTTTTTCTGCGGCGGAATTTGCGAAAGCCGCACGACAACAGGTATAAGCTTTGACGGGAGAAGCCCGCCGAGGCTGTTTGCAAAGTCTTTATTCGAAAGCTCTGCCCAATCCCGCAGAATGCGGCTGTCAAGCTGTTTTTCGGATAATGCCGGCTTGAGGTCGATAAACATTTCATAGCGTTTTTTGCCCATTTCACGCATATGAGCGCTCGCACTCAGCACAAGCGGGCCGGAAAGCCCGAAATGCGTAAAAAGAAGCTCACCCTGTTCGCTGAACACGGGCTTTTTTGTTCCCTCGGCGAAAACGTCAAGCCTGACGTTTTTGAGAGAAAGCCCCATAAGCTCTGCCGCAAAGCTTTCTTCCGTAACAATCGGAATAAGTGAGGGCGAAAGCGGCGTTATTTTATGCCCAAGCGCTTTTGCCATGCGAAAGCCGGCACCGTCAGAGCCTGTTTTCGGGTATGAAAGTCCGCCTGTCGCAAGGATAACGCTTTTTGCGGCGAAATCGCCTATGCTTGTGCGGACACCGCTTACTAAGCCGTTTTCGGCTGTTATTTCAAGTACGTCGGCGGTTTTAATATCGCAGAGAGCTTTTGTTTCACGTTCGAGAGCGCGGGCAATGTCCGCCGCCTTTTCCGATTGCGGAAAAACACGCTTTCCACGTTCGGTCACGAGAGGAACTCTTGCTGTTTCAAAAAAATCCATTGTGTCGGCACAGGAAAAGGCGCTTATTGCGCTGAATAAAAAGCGGGGGTTTTTGGGAATGCTCCGCAAAAATTCATCGTTGTCACAGTTGTTTGTGACGTTACAGCGGCCTTTGCCAGTGATTAATATTTTGCGTCCGACACGGCTGTTTTTTTCGAGAACAAGCACGCTTTTGCCATGCCGAGAAGCGGAGATTGCCGCCATCATGCCCGCCGCACCCGCACCGATTATGATTGCGTCATACATCTTTTTGGTATACCCCATGCTCTTCCCAAAGCGGCTCAAGCTTTTCAAAGGTTGCTGAAAGCTTGTCCTTATTTTTGATTCCGAGGGCGACAATAAGCGCATTTATCAGGCTGAGCGGGGCGACAAGGCTGTCTGCAAAGGAAACCATGTCGCTTCTTGCCGAAAGAAGCTGGTCTGCATATTCGGAAAGCGGCGATTTCACGCTGTCTGTGATTGCGACAATGTTTGCGCCCTGCTTTTTCGCATACTGCGCCGCCTTCACCGTCGTAAGCGAATAGCGAGGGAACGAAAGCGCAATAAACGTGTCGTTGCTGTTTATGCGGATAATTTGCTGGTAAATTCCGCTTGTGCTTACCGCTTCAACAAAAACAACGTTGTCGAACATAAGCTTTAGATAATAATCAAGAAAGCGTGCAAGGGCGCTGCTGCTCATTGCGCCGAGAATGTAGATTTTGCCAGCACCTGTGATTTTGTCAACAGCGGCGTTAAACGCTTCCTCCGAGGTTTCTTCAAGCGTGCGGCGGATTTTGTCAATATCCTGCGTGAGAACAGCGTTTAAAATGCCTGTTTCGCCCATTCTGGCGCTTGCAATTTCCATGCGCTGGAGGCTTGTAAGGCGGTTTTTAATAAGCGACTGAAGCGAACGCTGCATTTCGGGATAGCCCGCAAAGCCCATTTCGTTTGCAAAGCGGACGACGGTTGATTCGCTTACGTTTACGGCATTTCCAAGCTTTTGCGCCGTCATAAACGCCGCCTTATCATATTGGTTCAAGATAAATTCGCCGATAAGCTTCTGGCTTTTTGAAAATTCGTGCATACCTTTGGCTATGGCGGTAAGTAAATCGTCGGTCATATTCATACCTCTTTCATTTTAAGTGCCGTTCTGTCAACCCGCAGTTTATTCTTCCCTCATTTGCGGACAGCTTTTTATGCCCGCAATGCTTTTAAATGCGGGCAAAAGTATTAAACACGGGGGTTTGGCAGAAACGTATAAGCGGTACGATTTGGGGTTATGGCTTGCCCTTATCGTAGTTTATGCAATTATTCTACTACAAATCCTGCATAAAGGCAAGCTTTTTTAATAAATTTCAAAAGTATTTTTGTAAAATCCAGTAAATTACACCGCCGAAATCTAATTTCTGCCGACTTGCAACAAATTATTGCGGCGGGCATGGTTTGTTTTTGTGCAATCCTATAAAATTGCATAAAAGGGCTTTACTTTATCGTGTTAATGTGTTATCATGATAGCACAATGAAAACTTAAGGAGAAATGAAATGAAACTTAAAAGAATTACAGCCGCAATGATGGCTTTGGCAACAGCTTTTTCTATGACGGCTTGCGCAGGGAACAACGACGAAAGCGGTGCGGATAAGTCGCTTGACAAGGTAAAGGAAAAGGGCAAGCTTATCCTCGGGCTTGACGACAGCTTTCTTCCCATGGGCTTTCGTGACGACAGCGGAAATATCGTCGGCTTTGACATTGACGTTGCGACGGAGGTTGCAAGCAGGCTTGGCGTAACCCTTGAGCTTCAGCCCGTCGTCTGGGAAACAAAGGAAAGCGAGCTTAATTCGGGGACGATTGACTGTATCTGGAACGGGCTTTCCATTGATCCGGAGCGTGCTGAAATCATGAACCTTTCAAAGCCTTATCTTAAAAATAAGATGGTTTATGTTGTGCTTGACGAATCTGAAATCAAGACGATTGCCGATATGGCGGGCAAGAAAATCGGCGTACAGAACGGCTCGACCGCTCAGACGGCGCTTGAAGCCTCCGATGAGGGCAAGGCGGCAGGCGAAATCGTCGGTTTCAGCGAAAATGTTACCGGCTTTATGGACCTTGACGGCAAGGGAATTGACGTAATCTGCATTGACAGCGTTTACGCCG
>CAZYRV010000010.1:35609-36744 GCA_964649485.1 uncultured Oscillospiraceae bacterium
ATATTACATGACGGCAAACAACAAGCCGTATCGCATTCTTGACGGCTCACTTGTTGAGGAAGAATATGCCGTAGGCTTCCGCAAGGGCGACGAAGCGCTTAAGGTTGCGGTTGAGAACGCTCTTTCCGAAATGAAGAAGGACGGCAAGCTCGGCGAAATCTCAACAAAATGGTTCGGCTCTGACGTCACGATTGTTGAATAATCAGCTTCAAAAAAATCTCCCCCGCTTTTCACGGGGGAGATTCTGCGTATGTGCCTATACTGATCTTCAATCGAATTGCGTACCAAAATATTCGCAGAAGCCATAAATTCAGACTTTTACTCGTTTTTTGAAGCACCTCTAGTTGAGATTCGGTATTAGTAAATCGGCTGAATCTGCTCGCCGACAAGCGCCAAAAGCAATACCTCCGGAATTTGCTCGAAATGGGCAAGCATAGAGCTGGGCTTTTTAACGCTGTCGTCCTGATGCATGGGGGTAATGAAAATGTTTTTGTAATTCATCACATAGCCGAGATTTTTCGCCGAGCCGCCAAGCGCATCGTTTGTCGCAACCGCAAGCACAACAGGCTTGCCGTTTCGCAGGTGGGATTTAACCGCCATTGTCACCGGCGTGTCGTTTATCCCGAGGGCGATTTTTGCAAGAGTGTTGCTTGTGCAGGGTGCGACAAGCAATATGTCAAAAAGCTTTGACGGGCCGATTGGCTCTGCCTCGACTATGGTGTGGATTATTTCCCGCCCGCTTATTGCGGAGAGCCGCCTGCGGTGACTTTCCGCCGTTCCGAATTTTGTGTCTGTCGAATATGCGTTTGCGGACATAATCGGGAAAAGCTCTGCGCCGTATGCGGCAAGCTGTTCGAGCACGGGGAAAACCTCCGAAAACGTGCAATACGAGCCGCAAAGCGCCGCCCCTATCCGAACGCCCTTTAAGCCCTCTTGAAGAGTCAGTTCATCAATGATTGGCATTTTCTGCCTCCTCACTTAAAATGTTGTGGATTGTGTCGGCGATTATTCCGCCCGCTGTCACAGGGGCGACCTTTCCCGGAAGTGAAAGCGCCCAGATTGTTCTGATTCCGAGGTTTTTCGCAAGCTCGAAATCCTCGACTCCTTTTTTGGAGGCAAGGTCGATAAACAAGCA
>CAZYRV010000010.1:36792-37971 GCA_964649485.1 uncultured Oscillospiraceae bacterium
GTCGGTAAAATGCTGTTGACGGCGGGCAGGTGGATTGCCCTTGCGCCCATGATTCTCGCCCATGCAAGGTCGGAAAAGCTTCTCGCCGTAACGGTTATGTCCGCTCCAAAGCCTAAAAGCTGGCGTACAAGAGCTTTCGTGATCCTGCCAAAGCCTGTAAGGAGAATTTTCGCCCCGTAAAGGGTGATTGCGCTTTCTTCCAAGGCAATCTGAATTGCGCCCTCTGCGGTGACCATTGCGTTCATGACGACAAGCTCTTCACGCTCAAAATAATCTACAAGCTTGAGATTCAGCCTTTCGCAAAGCTGCTCGAGCTTATCAAACCGACGTCCGACGAAAACCGTTGCTCCCTCGGCGGCAACGTCCTCAAGCACAGAATAGTGAATTTTGCCCTCGTGGTAGGGGGCGGTTATGTATTCACCGTCGGTGCTTGCGGGCAGGGGAAGTATTATCCTGTCAAACCGCTTGCCGCCAAGCCTTTCAAGCATTGTTATACCGTCCGCTTTTCTTTCGCTGTCAAAGCCGAAAGCGGCAATTTCTCCTGTGTCCGTGCCCGTTTTATATAAACCAGCGAGCTTTTTCGCCGCATAGAAAAGCCGTAAATCTCCCCCGATGAGTAAAAAGTTTTTGTCCATTAGTACCTCCCTGTATTGTTTTGTTATCCATAATTTATAATATGTAAAAGGGCTTGCAAGAGTGATTGAAATGCTTACCAAAAAATCTTTGCAAAACCCACAAACCCAAGCTTTTACCAGATTTTTTTGAGCATTATTAACCGAGATTCAGTATAAGGCATCAGTGAACAAAGAATAAAATTTTTTTGCGTATGCTTGCGGAAAATGTTGTTTTAAAGATAGTAACAATTTTATTACATTATTGAAATTCTATTGACATATAAATATTTCGTGGTAAAATTATAAAAGGGGGTTTTTGATGAATAATGCGATAATTTATACTATGCTTGTTCCCGAAAACCACGCTGATTTTTTGGATAAGGTAAAAAGCGCCGTTCCTGACGAGCTTCTTGCGGGGATAACCGCCAAAACCCCTTTAAAGCAAAGCCTTTCGGTCATGGCAAGGCTTTTGATTTCCCGTGCGGTTTGCGGCGATTTGCGGCTTGGCTTTGGGCAAAACGGCAAGCCTTTTTTTGTGAATAATCCTGTTTGCTTCAGCCTTTCC
>CAZYRV010000011.1:0-26560 GCA_964649485.1 uncultured Oscillospiraceae bacterium
GTCCCCTCTTTGAGGAAACCCGCAAGACACCAGTCTTGCAAAAACCCAAAAAACCAAGAAACCCAACAAACCCAACAAACCCAACAAACCCAGAAAACCCCCAAAAAAGAGGACAGAAAATTTTTCTGTCCTCTGTCCTCTAACCTCTGACCTCTGAAAGGGTATTCCAAAGAGGACAACACCTCTTTGCTCATTTCAAAATCTCGATCACCCTATCAAGACTCTCAACCTCCGCAAAAACCCTTCCCCTCACCTCGTCCGACGGCATTTTCATATCAGGCACAAGCACAGCCGATATTCCTGCGGCAAATGCTGCTTTTAAGCCGTTTTCGCTGTCCTCAATCACGAGGCAGTCGGCGGGCGGAAGCCCGATAAGCTCTGCCGCTTTGAGGAAAATGTCGGGGGCAGGCTTGCCGTTTTGAATCTGGTCGCCGCCGATAAGAGCGTTAAAATCGCCGTAAATCCCAGCCCTTTTGAGGTGAGAAATTGCCTCCTCATGCGGTGTCGAGGTCGCAATCACAGCCTTAAGGCTGTTCGCCTTGATGAAATTCATAAGCTCGGCATAGCCTTTTTTGATAACCAAGCCGTTTTTTTCGATATAATCAAGCCTGAAAGCCGTCACAATATCACGGATTGCATAATAGTCGAAATCGTCGCCGAACTCCGCCCGCATAAGCTTTGCGGTTGATTCCTGATTCATGCCGATATGAGCGTGCAAAAGCTCTTTCTTGACGGCATAGCCCTTTTCCTTAAGCACCGTTGACCATGCGACAAACGACATCGGCTCTGTGTCCAGAACAGTTCCGTCCATGTCGAAAATTATTCCCTTAAATTTCATCAAGCACCATTGCGGAATATGGCGGCAGTGAAAGCGCCGAAAGCTCCGCTTCCTTTCCTTGTAACACATCTGTTTTTTTGCCGCCGCCAAGGTTGAACGTGAAAGCGTTTTCATCGGCGTTTATGACGGCGATTATCTCTTTATCTTCAAATTTGCGGCTTATCGCAAGCTGTCTGTTTGTGAGGAACAGCTTGGTGTAATCTCCATAGGCAAGCGCTTCAGAGCTGTTTCTAAGCTTGTTGAGCTTTGTAAGCAGCTCCCTCAAATCCGCAATGCCGTTTTCAAGCATTTCGCCTGTGTTAAATTCGGGGCGAAGCGCCTTGTCACCTTGGTTTTTGTCGCCTAAAGCACCAAATTCGCCCCCGTAATAAACCGACGGTATCCCCGGCATAGTGTACAAAAGCGTGTAAACAAGCGGCAGGTGCGCCTTGTTCTTGAGGATAGATGCAATGCGGCTTACGTCGTGGTTGTCGGCGAATGAATATAGGTTTTTTCCACGGTAAAGACACCAGCTTTCGCTTCCGAATTGGCGGTTGAGCGAATGGGCAATCTCAAAAAGATTCATATCGTTAAAGCTTGAGTAAAGCCCCTTATAGCATTCATAATTCGTCACGCTGTCAAGCATTTCGGGGTTGAGCCAGCGGTTGTAATCGCCGTGGAGAGTTTCGCCCATGAGCCAGAAGTCGGCTTTTTTGCTCTTGCAAAAGCTGTGAAGCTCCTTTAAAAAGCCCAAATCAAGTGAATATGCAACGTCAAGCCGAAGCCCGTCAATGCTAAATTCGTCAATCCACATTGAAATAGCGGCGAAAATATGCTCTTTTACTGCGGGATTTTGGAGGTTAAGCTTTACAAGCTCGAAATGCCCCTCCCAGCCCTCATAAAAAAAGCCGTCGTTATAATTCGAGTCGCCCTCACGTGCGTAAAACCAACCACGCTTGTCCGAGGACAGGCGGTTTTGTCTAAGCTCATTGAATGCCCAGAAGCTCCTGCCGACATGGTTAAACACTCCGTCTAGAACAACGCTTATTCCGTTTTCGTGAAAAGCGGCGCAAACCCGCTTGAAATCTTCGTTCGTGCCAAGGCGGCGGTCGATTTTGAAATAATCGCTTGTGTCATAGCCGTGCGCCGCCGATTCAAAAACAGGACCTAGATACACCGCCGTAAAGCCAAGCTTTTTTATGTGCGGGATATTGTCGATAAGCCTTAAAATTCTGCTTTCGGGTGCGGAAACACCGTCGTTTTTATCGGGACAGCCGAGAAAACCTAAAGGATAAATATGGTAAAAGGTTTTTTCCTCAAATCGGTTCAACTAAAGCACCTCCTGCACTTTTTCGCTTTGCGAAAGCTTGTGCGCCTGTATTGCGATTGCGCATTCAAGCCGTTTTTTCTGCATCTCGCAGGCAATTTTGTGCTGTTTCATGACGTCGCCCTCATAGATATAGCTGTTTGCGTTACAGCCGCCGCTGCAATAAAACCTTGCCCAGCAGTCACGGCAGGCGGGCTTGTTATAAATATGAGTTGTTGCGAAATAATCCTTTTTGTCTTGGTCAAAGGTTCCGTCAAAAATGCTTCCCATCTTCCATTCGTCAAGCCCGACAAACTGGTGGCACGGGAAAATATCGCCGTCGGGAGTGATTGCGACATATTCGTTTCCGCAGCCGCAGCCTCTAAGCCGCTTGATTGCGCAAGGGCCTTGGTTTAGGTCAATCATAAAGTGGAAAAAGTTAAAATCCCTTTTGCCCTCGTCGTCCTGCGCCATGATTATATCGGCAAGCTTGTCATACTCATCAAAAACCCTCGGCAAATCGTCCTCTGTTATTGCATAGGGCATTTTCGGGTCTGTCACAACAGGCTCGACGGAAAGCTGGTCAAAGCCGACGGCGTTCATATGGAGAATGTCATTTGCAAAATCAAGATTGTATTTCGTGAAAGTGCCTCGGACGTAATATTCCTTGAATTTGCCGTTTCGGCGCTCGACAAGCTTTTTGAATTTCGGTGCGATAATGTCATAACAGCCGCCGCCCTTTACGGTCTTGCGGATATTGTCCGTGACTTCCCTGCGCCCGTCAAGGGAAAGGACGACGTTGCTCATTTCACGGTTTATGAAGTCGATTTTTTCGTCGTCAAGAAGCATTCCGTTTGTTGTGATTGTAAAGCGGAAATTTTTATTATGCTTTTTCTCTATCGAACGTGCATAGTTTACGGTTTCGACGACGGTTTTCCATGCCATAAGCGGTTCGCCGCCGAAAAAATCAAGCTCTAGGTTGATTCTGCCTTTTGATTGTTCGATCAGGAAATCAATTGCTTTTTTGCCTGTTTCGGGCGGCATATTCATTCGTCTGCCGCCGAAATTGCCTGTTCCCGCAAAGCAATATTGACAGCGCAGGTTACAGTCGTGCGAAACGTGCAGGCACATTGCCTTTGTCGGCGCTTTCGTGAGCATTTTCGCAAACTTTTCATAGTCGTCCTCGGTGAAAAGCATTTCCTCTTTATAAAGCTCGCCAAGCTCGGCATAGCATTCTTCGACGTCCTCTGGGCGATATTTTGAAAGCTTGTCCGTGATTTCGGCGGGACATTTTTCGGCGAAGGGCGGCTTTGCATAGTCAAGCAAGTCATAGGTGAGGTCGTCAACGATATGTACGCCGCCGCTGTTTACGTCGAGGACGATATTGTTTCCGCCCTGCCTGTATTTGTGTATCATTTTATTATACTCCATTTTTGTATTTGTATTAATTGTGTAAATTTTTGTCGGCGCTTTGCCCGAGCAAAATAAAAACCAAGGGCGGACAAACTGCCCACCCTCGCTGCCTTAAATATGTAAAAATATTATCTAACCGCTTCGCAGCTTTGGTTTGCAACCGTGCAAGAGGTTTTGCAAGCCGACTGGCAAGAGGTCTGGCACTTGCCGCAGCCGCCCTTTTCAGCGGTCTTTTTAAGGTTTGCCTTGTTAAGTGTTTTGATGTGTTTCATTTTGATATTCCTCCAAATTTAATCTAAATACGAATTCTGCTGTTTACGCCTATGACTCCGCCGATTGCCCCCGAAACAAGGCAAATAATAAGCTTTGTAAGGAAAAGTGTACCAGTAAAGCTTCCTGAGAAAAGCGAAAAAATCAGAATTATTATAAAAATAAGCAAGCCGCATTTGCCGCCGTTTATCAGTCCGCCCGAGCGCAGAATCTTCCCTGCGACAAAGCCCGACGATAAACAGCCCAAGCCAAGGGCAAGAACGGAAAATGTGTCCTCAACCCCCTGCGAAAGCTCTATTTTTGACATGATAAAAGCGGAAATGCCAAGCACAACCGCAATTACGGCAAGCCCTACAGCCGCCGCTTTGATATACGGTTTAAAAGCACGGTTGTTTAAGCTTAAAGCTTTTCTTCTGGGCATAAGCATCACCTCTGTAATACTTATGCGTAAAAGCCTTGCGTTATACTTTCAGAAGATAAAAACAGAAAATATTTACGCCACAGCCGCCGAATTGCTTTGCAAAATTATGACTGTGCGTCCTCGTGAACAGTATTATTTTTGGCAATGGCAGACCTAAGCACACGGATTTTGGTGCGGTCGCTTCCTGTTTCGATGAGGACGGTGTCTTCTTTAATGCTTAAAACACGCCCGATTATGCCGCCTGTTGTGACGACTTCGTCAGCAACCTGCATATTGTCAAGCATTTCCTTCATTGCCTTTGCACGCTTTTTCTCGGGTCTGAAAATCATAAAATAAGCAAAAAGAATCATTACGCCGATGAGGACAACCATATAAATGATGCTTCCCATTGGGTCCTGTTCTGCTCCTGTCACCATAAGTTTTGCAAAATCCGAAAACTGCATAAATTCCTCCGTTTGTAAGTGTTATTTCATAAAAATGTCAATGTGTTCTGCTTGTAAAAAGCCCAATGGCAATATTCCGCCAAGGAAAGCTTTTTTGCGCTTAATATAAGGCGGTTATGCCTTTATTTTGTCCTGTACACAATTCACTATCATATATTATACCCGTTTTTATCGCAAAAAGCAAGTATATTTTAAAAATTGTTTATTTTTTAAGCGGTTTGCCGTCAAAACCCTTGACAAGCCTTTTTTTATCTGATATACTAAACCAGTTAGATTAGTTTCTGACTATCCTTGCTTGCGTCAAAATCGCAGGCGAAATCCAAAAGGAGGTGCACAAATGGCAAAAATTGTTGAACAGTATGAGGCAATTGTTGTTTTTTCACTTAAAAACGGTGAGGAAGCAGTTGAGACCCTTGTAAACAAGTTTTCCGACCTTATCAAGGAAAACGGTACTTTGGTTGACGTAAACCAGTGGGGAAAGCGTAAGCTTGCTTATGAAATCAATTATGAAACAGACGGCTTTTATGTTTTGTATAATTTTGATTCAAAGCCCGATTTCCCTAAGGAGTTCGAGCGTGTTGTCGGCATT
Organism: uncultured Oscillospiraceae bacterium; assembly: GCA_964649485.1. GTDB lineage: Bacteria > Bacillota > Clostridia > Oscillospirales > Ruminococcaceae > JAAYSD01. The sequence continues at coordinate 5,260 of CAZYRV010000011.1, forward strand.
ACCGACGGAATTTTGCGTTCGCTCGTTGTTCTTCGCAAGTAAAACAGCTGTGATGAGGTGATTTTATGCTTAACAGAGTTATATTGATGGGACGTCTGACAAAAGACCCGGAGCTTCGCACGACGAACACGGGGGTTAATGTCTGCACTTTTTCTATTGCCGTTGACAGACGGTTTTCGGGCAAGGGAGAAGAGCGTAAAACCGACTTTTTCAATATTGTTGCATGGCGCCAGACCGCTGATTTTATTTCGAAATTCTTCACCAAGGGCAAATGTATATGCGTTCAGGGTGAAATTCAGAACAGAAGCTATGTGGATAAGGACGGGAATACCCGCTATATCACTGAAATAATCGCAGATTCTGCGCATTTTACAGGCGAAAAAAGCGGAAGCTCCGGCGCTGATTATAAGGGCGCTTATTCACAGGCACCCCACCCCGCCGAAACTGCAAACGCAGGCACGACAATGGCTTCGGGGAATGCCGGCGATTTCGTCGAAACCGATAATGACGACGATTATCCGTTCTGATAGCATCAACAACCGAATACCTATTCTTTGAAAGGAGAAAAACAATGGCTGAAAGAAGCGATAGACCTTATGTAAAGCGCGGCAAGAAAAAGGTTTGCCAATTTTGTGCTGACCGTGCCGAGTTTATTGATTATAAGGACATCAATAAAATTAAAAAGTGCATGACAGAGCGCTCGAAAATTCTGCCCCGCAGAGTTACGGGTACGTGCGCTTATCACCAGAGAGAGCTTACTGTTGCAATAAAGAGGGCAAGACACCTTGCACTTATTCCTTATTCAGCGGATTGATGAATCTTATTGAATCCGAGCTTAAAATCCTCGCAGACCGAGTGATTATGCGGTGATATAGTATGATTTTATGCCGGGATTAATTTCCCGGCTTTTGTATTTTAAGGTTTTATAAATGGCGGATATTGTCAATCGCTATGCGCATGAGTTGGGTTTAGGCAGAAAGTAAAGCCCGCCGTAAAAGGGAAATGCTGACAGTTTAAAAGTGGGTGCGGCGGATAATGGGTCAAGCGCCACGCGCTTGGAGGGGTTATGGGTATTCAAATTTTTGGGAAAGCTAAGTGCTTTGATACGAAAAAGGCAGAGCGCTTTTTTAAAGAGCGAAAAATTAAGGTTCAGTCAATCGACTTGCCACGCTATGGCATGAGCAAAAAGGAGTACGAGTCGGTAAAGCGTGCAGTGGGCGGGCTTGAAAGCCTTATTGACCAAAAAAGCAAGCTCTACGAAACGCTTTTTATCGCTCATCTGGCGACAACTGAGGCAATCGAAACAGCCTTGCTTGAAAATCCCGCCCTGTTTAAAACTCCGATTGTTAGAAACGGGCAAAAAGCAACCGTCGGGTATTGCCCCGAGGTTTGGGAAGAATGGGTTAAATCCTGAAAATAAAGCATAAACTAGAAAATAAAGCCCTTATAAAAGGGGTAAATATAAAGGCATCACCGCATAAAAGCCAGAATTTTTCTTGGCGATGTGCTTGCCGGAGCTTTTGCCGTTTTTGGCGTCAAAATCCCCTGAAATGCGTAAGTGTTTCTGCGGATTTTTCCTGAAATCGTCTGCAAATTCCTGCTTAATCACACCGTAATCCTTGTGCGGCGAAGTCTGAATTCTAAGGAGAAGCCTTATGGATAAATTATCGTGTGTGGTTCTTGCGGCGGGCGATGGAAAGCGCATGAAATCAAGCTTGCCGAAGGTTCTTTGCGAGGTTCTGTTCGAGCCTATGCTCGGCTGGGTTTTAGATGCGGCGGAAAGCTCGGGAATTAGAAAAATCGGCGTCGTGACAGGAAGCGGCGCTGATAAGGTCGGCGCTTACCTTGCGGCAAGGGGCGAATATTCCACGTTTTTGCAGGAACAGCGCCTCGGCACGGCTCATGCCGTCATGCAGGCGGAGGAGTTCTTTAAGGACGACGACTTTACGCTTGTGCTTTGCGGCGATGCGCCGTTTGTTACGGCGGAGATAATCAGAAAAGCCTTTGATTATCACAAAAGCGAGGGCAATGACATCACCGTTATTTCGTCGGGCGTGGATAATCCCACGGGCTATGGGAGGATTTTTCACGACGGAAACGGACGTTTTGTCGGCATCGTCGAGGAAAAGGACTGCACCGACGAACAGCGTAAAATCACCGAAATCAACAGCGGCATTTACTGGTTTAAATCGGCAAAGCTTTGTGAGCTTTTGAAACAAGTTGAAAACAACAACGCAAACGGTGAGTTTTACCTAACCGATACCGTGCAAATCTGCCTTGAAAACGGCGGCGCAGTAAGCCGCTTTTACTCCGCCGACAACAGCGTCGCCCTCGGAGCGAACACCCGCAAGGGGCTTATGGAGCTTAACCGTGTCGCCCGTGACAGGGTTGTTGACAGGCTTCTTGACGGCGGGGTTGAAATTCCGCTCTGCGACGGCATTATCGTTGGCAAAAACGTCGCAATCGGCGCTGATACCAAAATTTTGCCGAACACTATCATAAAGGGCGACACCACGATTGGCAGAGGCTGTACAATTGGCGCAAACAGCATGATTGACAATTGCACAATCGGCGATAATGTTGTTTTAAACAACGTTCAGGCGGCTGAAAGCACGGTTGAAAGCGGAGCAAGGGTCGGACCTTTCGTCCATATCCGCCCGAATTCAACCATCAAAAGCGGTGTTAAAATCGGCGATTTTGTTGAAGTCAAAAATTCCGTTATCGGCGAGAAAACGTCGATTGCACACCTTACCTATGTCGGCGACAGCGACGTAGGAAGCCGTGTAAATTTCGGCTGCGGGGTTGTGACGGCGAATTATGACGGAATAAACAAGCACCGCACAGTCATCGGCGACAACGCTTTTCTCGGCTGTAACACAAACCTTATCGCCCCTGTCAGGGTCGGCGACAACGCAACCACGGCGGCAGGCTCTACAATCACAAAGGACGTCCCCGACAACGCTCTTGCGGTCGAGAGAGGTCAGCTCAGAGTCAGGGAAAACTGGGATAAGGGCATTCAGCGGCTTAATATGAAAAAATAGCAGGGCTTTGTTGCCTGAAACAGCGCTTGGCGATATTTGCACAGGGCTTTGTTGCTTGAATAAGCATTCCATAAAATTTGCGCAGGGCTTTGGTTCAGACTGCACAACAGCCGCTCGCCGCCCCGCCGCCCGCCCGCCGAAAATCCCCTCGGGGATTTTCGGCACCTCCGCCCATGGCGGAGGGCAAAGCCGAAGGCTTTGCGGGCGGGCGGCGGGGCGGCGGGCACCGATACTACGCTTTAAGCGGAGGTAAACCATGATTGAGATAGAAATCGGCAAAAACGATGCAGGCCAGCGGCTTGACCGCTTCCTTTCCAAGGCTTATCCGCGCCTTAATCAAGTGCTTGTCCAAAAGCTTGTGAGGAAAAAACGAATCAAGCGCAATGACGCAAGGTGCGATTGCCGTGATATGCTTGCTTTCGGCGACAGACTCAAGCTTTACCTAAGCGACGAGCTTTTGGCAAGGGAAAATACGGCGAAAACAACTTTTTCCGCTGAAATTGAGGTCGTGTATGAGGACGAAAATATTATCCTTGTGGATAAGCCGGCGGGGCTTGTCGTCCATGAGGACAGCGAAAATTCCGTAGATACGCTTATAAACAGGATTACGGCTTATCTTACGGAAAAAGGCGAATACAACAGCGAAAACGAGCAAAGCTTTGCGCCCGCTTTATGCAACCGCCTTGACAGAAACACCTGCGGCATTGTCGTTGCGGCGAAAAATGCCGAGTCGCTTAGAATTTTAAACGAAAAAATCCGTGGACGAGAGCTTGAAAAGCGTTATCTTTGCCTGCTTGCGGGCAGACCGCCGAAAAAGTCGGACAAGCTCTCGCTTTGGCTTGAAAAGGACGGCGCACAAAACCGTGTTTTTGTACACGAACAGGAGAAAAACGGCGCTCTTACCGCTGTTACGGAGTATCGTGTGCTTGAATATTTCGACGATTTTACGCTTGCGGAAATAAATCTGATTACGGGGCGAACACATCAGATACGGGCGACCATGTCGTGGATTGGCTGTCCTGTTCTCGGCGACAGCAAATACGGCAACAATGCGCAAAACCGCCGTTTTGGGCTTAAAAAGCAGGCGCTTTGCGCATATAAGCTTGGCTTTGATTTTAACTCCGACAGCGGAATTTTAAGCTATCTTGACGGCAAAAGCTTTGTCGCAGGCGAACCGTGGTTTTTGAAAAAATTCGGCATTGATATTGCAAAAACGCTTGAAAAAGCCGACGAAAAGTGATATAATTTTCGTGTACTAAGGTTGGGCAATTTTAACCCTTTAAAACTCGTTGCCTTGCCTGAAAGATACAACAGAAAGGAAAATTTATGAAATATTTAGTCTTGCTCTGCGACGGAATGGCCGACCTGCCGCTTGAACAGCTCGGCGGAAAAACCCCCATGGGAAAAGCATTCAAGCCCAATATGGACAAGCTTGCGAAGGTTTCGGAGGTTGGGCTTGTAAAGACCGTCGCCGACCATCTTAAGCCCGGAAGCGACGTCGCAAACCTTTCCGTAATCGGCTATGACCCTGATGTTTACTATTCGGGGCGCTCGCCGCTTGAGGCGGGAAGCATAGGGATTGACATGAAGCCGACGGACGTTTCGCTGCGCTGTAATTTGGTTACGCTTTCGGACGAAGCCGACTATCGTCAGAAAACAATGGTTGACTATTGCTCGGACGATATATCTTCCGAAGAAGCCGCCGTGCTTATCGCCTATGTGCAAGAGCATTTCGGCAACGAAAAGTTTAAATTCTATAACGGCGTAAGCTATCGCCACTGCCTTATCTGGGACCACGGCACGACCGATTTGGGCAAAATGACACCGCCGCACGACATAACCGGCAGAAAAATCACCGAATATCTCTCCGATTCGCCGAACGCAAAAGAGCTTATTGACATGATGATTCGAAGCTATGACTTGCTTAAAGACCACCCTATCAACAAAAAGCGTATCGAGAACGGCCACCGCCCCGCAAACAGCATCTGGCTCTGGGGCGAGGGAGTCCGCAAGGATTTGACGCCGTTCAAGGAAAAATACGGCTTGTCAGGGGCAATGATTTCCGCCGTCGATTTGCTTAAAGGCATCGGCAAATTCACCGATATGGACGTAATTAACGTTCCCGGGGCGACAGGCTATCTTGACACAAACTTCACAGGCAAGGCGCAGGCGGCGATTGATGCGCTTAAGGGCGGCAAGGATTTCGTCTATTTGCACATTGAAGCGCCCGATGAGTGCGGACACCGCTTTGAAATCGAAAACAAGGTCAAATCAATTGAAATCATCGATGAAAAGGTTCTCGGGCCGATTCTCAAGGCATTTGAGGGAGAGGCGATCCGTATCCTTATCGCCCCTGACCACCCGACCCCGCTTTCACTCCGGACCCATACAAACGCACCTGTTCCGTATCTTATTTACGACAGCACGAAGGTGCAAAAGGGCGTTGATTGCCTGAGCGAGGAAAGTGCGGCGGCGACTGGTGTTTTCGTGGAAAAGGGACACGAGCTTATGGGGCATTTTCTTGCCAAATAATAGAAAATAATTGTCAAAAACCACAGTGTGTTTTTTGGAAAAAGTTCTTGCTTTGACAAAATGTTATGTTAAAAAATAAGAGTATATAATCAGCTTTAGAAATCCGCCTGCAAGAACATAGTCAATAATATAAAAAAACAGCCGTCCAAAGCCAAAACCGTACAATGTTTTTACGGGTTTTGGCGGGATGGCATTTTTTGCCTGTATTATTAAGTAATAACTTCAACAACCTGATAAATTCTACGTTTTGTATTATTCTTATTGCAAATAAAACAAAAAAATTGTTGAAATTGTCCTGCTTATATGATATACTGTATTTACTTAATAATCGAACTTAGTTTGAAACGGTTTAAACAAGAGATCAGAGTCGAGCAAGGGAATTTTGCTTTTAGGTAAATTAAGCTAAATTTTATCAATTATTCAAACGCAAGTATTCAATTCAAGATCTGGCGAAATTTCAACAGCAGGTATTTAAAATTAAAGGGTGATTGTATGAAGGACAAGAGGGTAATCGGATTTTGCTTTTCGGGGATAAACCCCGAATATCAGCACATAATTCTAAACAGTGTGTGTAACGAAGCTCAAAAGCTTGGCTTTCGTGTTTTTATCTTCAATTCCTTGGGACGATATGTAAAAGGGAATGCCCACGACAAGGGCGAAATCAATATTTTCAATCTGATTAATTTTGATTTGCTTGCGGGGCTTGTTATCCTGACCGAAACAATTTCGCATAAGCCCACGGTTGACAAGCTTGTAAGAGAGGCAAGGCTCAGAGATATTCCCGTTGTGACGGTTGACGGGCGTGTCGATGGCTGTTATAACTTTGTTCTTTCTAATTCGTCGGGTTTTGAAAAAATTGTGAGACATTTTGTCGAGTTTCATAAATTCAGCCGTGTTGCAATAGTTTCGGGCATACCCGACAACGACGTGTCAGAGCGCAGAATAGAAATTTACAAAAAGGTTCTTCTCGAAAATAACATTCCTGTTCGTGAGGAATATATTAAATATGGTATGTTTTGGCATATCCCTGCCCAGAATGCGGCGCAAGAGCTTATGCAGCTTGCCGAGCCGCCCGAGGCAATTGTTTTTGCGAATGACGCCATGGCGGTTGCGGCGGCAATCCGTCTTTCAGAGCTTGGCTTTAAAATTCCCGACGACGTTTGCGTTTCGGGCTTTGACGGGCTTGAAATTGCGCTTAACCATGACGTGCCAATTACGACGGCAAGCTCTGCCGTTGACAGCATAGGGATTGAGGCTGTGCGGGTTATTGAAAATCCTGCGGGTGCAACGAAATAAGCTTTACCAGACCAAAGCTTACTAAATATGATTTTTACATTAACCATAACGGCAACAATATTTTTTATTCGCAGATGATACGGCTGAACGAGCTTATGACGGGGGCAAAGTCGCTTGAGCAGGCGGCGGATTTTCTCGAGAGAAGCGCAAGGCACGCTTGGTGTCAGCGCCTTTGGATTTATATTATTGACGATTTTATCAAGACCTCACATAATCTTGATGAAATTTACGGCGACCAGAATTATCTTAAAGAGGGCTATTCAAAGAATATGAACCTTTTTTTGAGTATGCGTGAAAGAAAGAGGGTTCGGACCGACCCCGAAACGCTCGACGTCGCCGAGCTGTTTCCCGAGCGTGAGAAAAATCATGAGGAATTTCCGAATATGATGTTTTTCCCGCTTCATTTTCGTGACAGGACAATCGGCTATTTGGCGATGGACTATCGCCCGCTTGACTTGAATTTTTATTTCATGCACTCATGGCTTATGAATATAAGCACCAACCTTGAAAATTTGCGGCGAGAGCAGGAAATCTCGAACCTTGCGCTTAAATATCAGCGGCTTTATATAACCGATTCGCTTACGGGTCTGTATAACCGCCGCGGCTTTTACAAAAAAGTGAGCGCAATTTTGCCGAAATGCGTTGAGGATGGGGCTGAGGTTATGGTTATTTCAATCGACCTTGACGATTTAAAGCCGATAAACGACCTTTTCGGACACGCACAGGGCGACGTCGCAATCACGATTGTTTCTACGTCTATACTTTCTATGGGCGACAATTATATTTCCGCACGGTTTGGCGGCGACGAGTTTATCGTGCTTGGAGTCGGCTGCGGCGAGCTTGAGGCAAAGCGTTTTACCGAGCATTTTCAGATGCTTATCGACACGTATAATATTGAATCCGACAAGCCTTATATGGTAAGCGCAAGCTGTGGTTTTCATGCGGGCAGACCGAAAATGCTTGACGATATTGACGAGTTTATAAAGATTGCCGACGAAGAAATGTATACAACGAAATCGGCAAGAAAATCGCATAAAAATTATCGGAACAGAAAGAGGTAGGGGCATAGCGGCGGTTTTACTTCCTTGAAATATTTGAACAAGCTCCCGCAGTAAGCGGGGGCTTTGGCTAGCCTCGGATTATGGCACAGAGCGCAAAACAAACAGCGCAAACAGCCGCAGCATGGGCGCACCGCACTTTTGCCCGCCAAAGCGGGCAAAAGCCATGCTTGGCGCAAAGCGCCAAACATGGGGGCTTTCGGCGGAGCCGAAAGCCTGCGGTGCGCCCCGTGCCCGAGATAGGGCTTGCGCTGTGACAATACGGAAAGACCCGCCTGTGTCTGCCGTAAAAGTTTTATTTCCCCGTGCGAACCTTGTTTGAATAGCCCCATGCAAACACCGCAGCCGCAACTGCGCCGATAATCACGTTTGAAAAAACGTCCCAAACGTCAAAGCTGGAATTTCCGACGATTCCGTCAACAATGGCGTTGATTATCACCGAAACCGGAATGCCAAGCAAAACAGAAACGGCAAGCGCCGCATACTTTTTTATTTTTTTGGCGGAAAGCAGTGCGAACACAACCCAAATATATACAATCGCAACAATGGCTGATTTTATGCCGATGGGCATAATCAGGCCTGGCACGCCGATTATTTTTTCAAGCGCATAAAGATACGGAATGGTAAGCAGGCTCAACACGGCAAGCGAAAGCGCAATTCCCCGCCTTCCCAAAAGCATAATCGGCAAAGCCGCCAGCCAGACGAAAATGACCGAGCTTATCGGAAACCATGCCCATGTTATGCCGCCTGAAATCGCAAGATTGCATATTAAACAGGTGATAATTGCGGTGATAAAAAGCAGTGAAACCGTTGTGCCTGTGATTGCTCTGATTTTGCCGAGCCTTGTTTTTATTGACTGCTCTGCATATTGCAACGACGAATGAACGGCAGAATCCGCTTCGGCAATTTGCTCTGCCGAATTTTTTTCGCCGTTTAAAAGCTCGGCGACAGAAATTCCAAGCACGTCCGAAAGCGCCGTCAATATTGAAATGTCGGGACAGCTTAAGCCCCTTTCCCATTTAGAAACTGCCTTGTCAGTGACGTTTACCGACTCTGCAAGCTCTTTCTGCGTAAGCCCCTTTGATTTTCTGCGCTCGGCAATAAATGTGCCAATCTTCTCGTTTGTCATATAAGAACCCGTTTGCCTTTCCCGACGTTTTTCTTAATGTTTCACCGTCAAGGAAGCTTCAGGTCTTTGTGCGGTGATGCTTTAATTATATCACAAAAAAATGAAAAAACAACCGCCAAACAGTAGAATTTATGCCTGTAAACCAACGGTAGAGTTGTTTTTATAAATCGTTTTTCCATATGCAGGGGGGTAAGCAAAGCAACTGCGTATTCTTTGCGGGTTGCGCCTAAAATTCTTGATAAAATATTGACTATGGGGAATAAATAAGGTATAATAAATATATGCTTGGTGACGGCGACAAATCGGACAAGCAATTAAACACACAGATATTTACATTTTTACACGGCAAAAGCCGCCGTAAAAGCTTTGGCAGGGATTATCCTTGCCTGCTTATGAACAAAACCGGCTTGGCTTTGAGTATAGAACAACTAAGGAGGAGTAAAATGGGAAAAGCGCTTATAATCGGTTGCGGCGGCGTTGCGAGCGTCGTGATTCACAAGTGTGTGCAAAATCCCGAGGTTTTTGAGGAAATCTGTATCGCAAGCCGCACCGTTTCCAAATGCGAAGCCATTAAGGCGAAGCTTGACGGCGGAAAAACAAAAATTTCTACCGCAAAGGTTGACGCTGACAAGGTTGACGAGCTTGTGGCGCTTATCGAAAGCTTTAAACCCGATATCGTAATAAACGTCGCCCTTCCATATCAGGACCTTACAATCATGGACGCTTGCCTTGCGACAAAAACTCACTATCTCGATACCGCAAATTATGAGCCGGTTGATACGGCAAAGTTTGAGTACAGCTGGCAGTGGGCATACCGTGAGCGCTTTGAAAAGGCGGGCATAACGGCAATTCTCGGCTGTGGCTTTGACCCCGGCGTAACGGGAGTTTTTTCAGCCTATGCCCAGAAGCATCACTTTGACAAGATTGATTATATTGACATTCTTGACGCAAACGCCGGCGACCACGGTTATGCTTTTGCGACAAACTTTAACCCCGAAATCAATATCCGTGAGGTGACGGCAAAGGGAAGCTATATCGAGGGCGGCAAGTGGATCGAAACAGAGCCGATGGAGATTAAACGTGTCTATAATTTTCCGGAAATCGGCGAAAAGGATATGTATCTTCTTCACCATGAAGAGCTTGAGTCGCTTGCGATTAATATTAAGGGTGTAAAGCGCATACGCTTTTTCATGACGTTTTCCCAGAACTATCTTACTCACCTCAAATGCCTTGAAAACGTCGGTATGACCTCAATCGAGCCGATTGATTTTGAGGGCAAAAAGATTGTTCCGCTTCAGTTTTTGAAGGCTGTGCTTCCCGACCCTGCCTCTCTCGGCCCTCGCACCAAGGGCAAGACAAATATCGGCTGTATCATAAGCGGCGAAAAGGGCGGCAAGCCCGTAAACTATTATGTTTACAACGTTTGCGACCATCAAGAGTGCTATCGTGAGGTTGGCTCTCAGGCAATTTCGTACACCACGGGCGTTCCTGCTATGATTGGGGCAATGCTTTTGCTTCAAGGAAAATGGAAAAAGCCCGGAGTCTATAATGTAGAGGAGTTTGATCCGGATCCGTTCATGGAGGGCTTGAACAAATGGGGCCTGCCGTGGAAAGAATCTTTTAATCCGGAGCTTGTAGAATGATGAATATTGAAAATAAGAATGAAATTAACATTGGCTTTGATGTAAACAAGGTTTCGACCCCTGCTTTCGTCGTTGACGAAAAGCTGATTGCGAAAAACCTTGAGGTTTTGAAGTACGTACGTGAAATGACAGGCTGTAAAATTTTGCTTGCGCAAAAGGCTTTTTCTATGTACAGCCTTTATCCGCTTATCGGCGAATATCTTGACGGTGTTGCGGCAAGCGGCTTGTTTGAGGCAAGGCTCGGCTTTGAGGAAATGGGCAAGGAGGTTCATACCTTTGCGCCTGCCTTCAGTGACAGCGAATTTGAAGATGTTATGCGTTTTTCCGACCATATCGTGTTCAACAGCCCGACGCAATGGGCAAAATTCAAGCCGAGAGTTAAGGCTAATCCTAAGGAAATCGGCTGTGGAATCCGCATTAATCCCGAATATTCAGAGCTTGAGCACGAGCTTTATGACCCCTGCGCAAAGTTTTCAAGGCTTGGCGCCGTGCGTGAACAGCTTGAAATTCTTGATTGGGACGGCATTGACGGAATCCACTTCCATACCATGTGCGAGCAGGGTGCGGATACCCTTTGGAGAACGCTTGAAATCCTTGACGAGGAGTTCGGGCAGTATCTTAAAAAGGTTAAATGGATTAATTTCGGCGGCGGTCAGCATATAACTAAGGCAGATTATGACATTGATTTGCTTGTCAAGTCGATTAAGTTTATCAAGGATAAATATGGCTTGGAAATTTATCTCGAGCCGGGCGAGGCTGTTGCACTTAATGCGGGCTGGCTTGTTTCGACCGTCCTTGACATAACCGAAAATGCCATGAGAATCGCAATTTTAGACACTGCCGTTCCTTGCCATATGCCCGACGTAATCGAAATGCCATATCAGCCCGAAATTGTCGGTGCTGGAAAGCTTGGCAAAAAAGCTTATGGCTATCGCATCGGCGGCATATCCTGCCTTGCGGGCGACGTTGCGGGAAGCTATTCTTTCGACAAGCCGCTTGAGGTTGGCGACAAGCTTGTTTTCACTGACATGGCGCATTATTCCATGGTGAAAACGAACACGTTTAACGGCATTCCTCTGCCCTCGATTTATCTTGCAAAGTCCGGCGGCGAGCTTGAAAAGATTCGTGAATTCGGCTTTGAGGATTTTAAGTCAAGGCTTTGATTTTGTAATATTTTAACCCCCTTCGTTGTGCGGAACAGCGGAGGGGGTTGTTTTATATGCTTATTTAACTGTTATTATAAAGCCAAAATAAATTTTGGCTCTGATTTTTCTATCTGATAAAATTAGAAGAAGCCCCTTTTCAGAAGCTTCTCCCGTTATGACATGAAATCTGACAACAGCTTTTTTACGGCTTTCGCCTGCGCAATGCGTCTTTTAGAATTTCACTTGTTTTAATGGTAAGGAAGATAATCAGGCGGGTTCACGTTATAGCCGTCGGGGGTAATAACCTCAAAATGGAGATGAGTTCCCGTACTTCTGCCTGTGCTTCCCATGTCGCCAATCCAGTCGCCCTGCGTAACTTCCTGCCATGTGCTTACATGAATGTCGGACATATGGGCGTAAAGTGTGCGCCAACCGCTTGCGTGCTCGATTATTACATAGTTACCATAGCCGTATGGGTCCCAGCCAACCTTAACAACTGTTCCGCTGTCTGCCGCCCAAATCGGCGTACCCCAATCGCAGTACGAAATATCAATTCCCTTATGGCCATAATATCCGCCATAGCCGTACATCGGCTCGTAGATTGAACCGCCGTTTCCGCCGACAGGCCAGATAAACTTGCCCGGTGTTCCTGCTTCTCTTGAAGTAAGTCCGTTTGGTCTTTGCTTTGTTCCGACGTAGATAACTTCGTTTTCTGGGTCGGTAAGCTTTATTGTGGAAAGAACGTTTCTTGACGTTTCATAGCCGTTTATGTACGAAACATCAGCCGTAACCTGCTCTGTTCCGGGGACGCCCTCAATGTAGGTGTACTGTCCGCCCTCATAGCGGCTTGAGTCGTCAACATATTCGGTTTCGTAAGGGGTTTCCTGCTCGTAAACCTCTGTACGGGTGATTCTTACTGTAAGGAAAGGCTCTGCCCTATGGCTCAGCACCTGATCGCCCGTGTAAACATAGCCCGCTTCCAGCCAAGGATTAAGCTGATAAAGCTCTGTCATTGAAATGTCAAGCTTATCTGCGATGAGGCTGGGCGAATCGCCGTCAACAACCGTATAATACGCATCAACACTTTTCATTTCGGTCAGCCGTGAGATAATTCCGCTGTCGTCTGTGATTGAATCCGTGAGGTAAAGTCCGTCGTCAAAGCGTATGCTTTTTACAAACTCAACCCTTTCGCCGTCAACACCTGTGCGGTATTTATCAAGAAGGCTTTCGAGGGTATTTTCAATTCTTGTCTTATCTTTAACAATTCCGTAAAGCTCTTCACCGACATACAAGGCATAGCCTTCCTCAACGTCAGCGTCGATTGTCGCCAGCATTCTGTCGGCAATTTCCTGCTTTGTGAGGGTTTCCTGTCCGTCATAGGTGTCGGATTCATAGCTTTCCGTAAATTCGAGGTGGTCGTTTCCTGAAAGATAGGTAATTCTGTCCTGTACAAGCTGTTCTGCTTCCGCAAAAACAGTTTCGTCCTGTACATAGCCGTAAAGCTGCCCGTTTACATAAAGCTTTGTGCCGTACTGAATGCTTGTCGCATAGGCGACTATGTTAAACAGAAACGCAATGCTTACAACCGGCAAAGCATAGTTAAAGGCTGTGACGGCAATGCCGTTTTTGCCGAAAAAAAGCTTTCCGCTGTAAAAGCCAAGTGCCTTTGCGCCTGCACGTGTTCCGCCGGAGTGCTTTGCCGCCTTGACTTCACGAACCATTCTCGCACAATAGCGGTATGCACGTCTTGCGGGTGCTGTCAAAAATCTTCCCGCCGCCTTTGCAAAAACAACAGTTTTTGCCCTGAGGAAAGCCGAAGCCTCCCACGCTGATTTTGCCAGTCTTACAGCGCCTGCCCCCGCCTGCTTTGCCGCAAGCACAAGGGAGTCGCTGACGTTTTTGCCGAGGGCGGAAATGCTCTCTGCGGCAATCTCTTTATATTTAAGTAAAAGCTCGATATTGTTCTGTCTGGTCTGCCTTTTAAGGTCGCGGCCGTCGTCATGACTGTTATTCACCGGTTACCTCCCTGAAAGTCGGCATACAATGTCAATTGAATATGTACGCCTTGATTAACAAGCAACACCTTGTCGGCTTGCCGCACTTGTTTATACAAAATATACATAGTGCAAGCCCTTTGACTTCTCTCATTATAGACAGTTCGTCAACGAATTGCAATACTTGTTACACTTTTGTAACCGTTTTTTAATAAATTTCGTGACTATGCACAAAAACAGCTAATATTATAGTGAATTTTTATGCATTATATTGCATTAATTTTACATCAAATTCGGAATGGCTCTTAAGTTTGTTCAATACAGGCAAAACATCTTTTCGTGCCGAAACCAAATCGTGCTCTCGGAAGTTGCCGCATTCAACCTCTGTCGCCCCCGGAATTTCGCCCTCAAAATTGCTTACAAAGGAATAAGCCTCAATCACGAGATTCCAAGCCTGCTCATGCGTAAGCCCTCTTGTAAGCAGATAAAAACCGGTCCGACAGCCCATAGGCCCGACGTATACAATATTTTCCTCATATTTATCACGGGCAAAGGTGGCGAAAAGGTGCTCTATCGTGTGCATTGAGGCGGTTTCGAGATAGTGTCCGCCGTTCGGCACAACCATTCTTATGTCATAGGTAACAATGTCGCCGTCAATCCGTGAAATATACATTCCTATGTCAAGCTTTGTGTGGTCAACCATAAAGCTGGCGATTTTTTTCATTTTTTCTCCTTATTATATAGGGGGCTAATCTTTCTTATATGCTTTGATTATTTCGCCGTAAAAGGCATAGTGGAAATCGTTGTTTGCATAATTGTCAAGAAGCGATTTATCAACAAAATCAGCTTTTTCCATTTGCTGAACGTACAGCTTTTTGCAGATGAAAACCATTTCCGCCTGCTCGAAGGTGACTGTTCCGTCAGTGAAAACAGGAATAAGCCCTGTTTCTTTTGCTTTGTCAATATCTCTGCCGCTTTTGCTTCCGCACAGGGCAAGGGCTTTTCTGCTTTCCTCACCGAAAAAGCTTATTGCGAAAACGTCGTTTTTCTCAACAAATTCTCTTGTAAAGCGCTGGGGGCGGACGACGGTCTGAAACAGGTTTTTATTCCAGATATGCCCCATTGTCCCCCATGATGCAGTCATCATGTTAAAGCCGTCTTTGTTTCCCGCAGAGAGCAAAAACCAATCGTTGGAAATTTTTGTGAATGGGTTAAACTCGATTTTCTCAATATCAAATTCTTTAAAGCTCATGATTTACTCCTTTTTGTCGGTAAATTTGCGATATGCGGCACGAAGCTCTTCCGCTGCGTCCTCGGGCGCAACCGTGTTACAGCAAGCCCATGCGCCTGTTTCGCTTGAAGCGTTGAATTTCTGCTTGTCGGCACTTCTCATAGGCGGGTAGAAAATAATGTGAAAGTGGAAATAAGAGGTATCCTCATCAGCGTTGCAGGGTGCGTTGTACATACACATCATGTAGGGAAAATTGTTGTCGAAAAGGCTGTCGTACATTCCCGCAGTGTTTTTGAGGGTTTCGGCAAGGGCTGTTTTTTCCTCCTCCGTCATTTCCTCAAGGCTTTGGACATGGCGGCGGCTTGCGACATATACACCATAGGGATAGTCGCCGAAAAACGGCACAAACACGGTGAAGTGGTCGTTTTCGAAAATAATTCTCCGTCCGTCGGCACGCTCGTTTTCCAAAAGCTCGGCAATTAAGCTTATTCCCTTTTGCTTGTAAACATTCCTGAAGCTCGGCAGCTCGACCTCAAGCTTTTTCGGCATCACGCTGTAACCGTAGATTTGTCCGTGCGGGTGGGGCATTGTTACGCCGACGACCTCACCTCGGTTTTCAAAAATCATTATATATTTGATTTTAGGGTCTTTTTTGATTTCGCCATAGCGCTCTGTCCATAAATCAACAAGCTTTTTCAAATGCGTGAGTGAAAGCTCTTTCATTGTCTTGGTATGCTCGGGCGAATAGAGAATGACTTCGCATTTTCCGTATGCGGGCAAAGCCTTGAAATAGTCAGTTTCCACGTCGTCAACAGGGGGCGGAGTCTGGGAAAGGGCGGGGAAATCGTTGTCGTATTCGTAAACCTCATATTCGGGAACTTTTCCGAATTTCGGACAAAACGGGCAGAAATCCTTCGGCATTTGCGGTCTGCCCTGCCTGTGTGAGGCAATCATTGTCCAGTCGTTTATAAGCGGATTCCATCTTAATTCAGCCATAATGCACCTCTCTGATTGTTGTTTAGATTTTATTATATCACTTATTATAATCGATTTCAAGAGAGTTTTTGTAAAAGCGAGGTTTAAAAATTTACGATTATACCGCCGTTAGGTAATAAAAACAAATTTATTAAAAACGTTTACATTAACTATTGAAATTATCATTTGTTTATGCTATACTAAAATTAAGGTATTCTAAGGTTATTTTGGCTAACAATATTTGCTTGCGTTAATCAAATAGCCATTATCAAATATTCCGGAGGAACTTCATGAACGAGAATCTCAAGCTTAACAAAATTCGGCTTCTCCCCGCAAAATGCGCTGTTGACCTCGGCGACGGAAGCGAAAGGGGCGAATATGTCAATCAGGATTATATCTTAAACAAAATGGGCAGGCCTCACAGGGCGATAAGCCTGATGTACTGCTATTATCCGCTTGACAAGGAGTTTCCGCAGAGGATAAGCGAGGCGCTTAAGGATAAGGAGGTTTCCTTCCAGTGGGACTATCCTTATGACGATTATTTTACATATAAGGGCGGGCTTGAGGGCGACACCGACGGCGAGCCGTTTAATTGTATGCGTGATGTCCGCCGCCATGGGCAGGACGTGATTCTGACACTCACGGTTGACCCGAACGTAAGCGACGAACAGCTTGTGCAGATTGCCAAGGACTTACGTCCTTTCGGCAGAATGCAGCTCCGCATTAACCACGAGGCTACGGGCGATTGGTTTTCGTTTACAAAGCGGGCGACGTATCAGGAAATCGCTGATTTTTACGTGCGTTTTCACCGTATTATAAAAAAGGAAGCGCCGAATGTTTCGACAATACTTTGCATTGGCGGAATCGAGGACTTAGACGCAACCGAAATCATTATGGAAAAGGAGTTTTCCGAGGCTGTGCGTGAAACTGATATTTGGTCGGTTGATAAGTATATGGCGCTTCACTGGGGCTGGCCTTATGACGTCGCCGAAACAGGCGGAAACAGCCACAAACGTTATCGTGTTGAGGATATTTACAAGCTCACCAAAATGAGCTTTAATCGGTATAAGCAGATAAACGGCGGTGCGGAAAAGCCCATGGTTATGAGCGAATTCAACGCCGACGGCGACGTGACAGGACCTTATGAGCAGGCGGAAATGGTTCGTGAATTCTGCGATATGCTTAAGGCGGACAAGGACAGGTGGTTTTCGGGCTTTACTTTTTATCAGTTCCGTGACCGTGGACGGCTGGGGCTTGAAATCGAAGACCCAAGCAACCCCGAAAACGGCTTTGAACAGCCTGTTTTGCGCACATATAAGGAAATTATTCACGACGAATTTTTCTATCCCGAGATTAAGCCTGACGGCGGGGCGGCATTGCCTATAACCCTGCGCTGGGGCGGCTTTGAAGATGCCGAGGGGCTTGAAATTCCGCTTGAATTTTCGGAAAATCCCACGTTTTGCGAGGTAAGCTTTGACGAGCCGCTCAATCTCATCATGGAAATAAACGGTAAGTGGTTTTACAAGTCGCCGAAAGCGAAAACAATCGACCTTATGCCGGCTTTTTATGAAAAGCCGCTTGACGGTGCGGCGAATTTAACGCTTAAGCTTTTTGCTCCTCCCGCAAGCGGCGAAAACGACCCCGCACAGGGCGAGGACTGGCTTTATAACTATTATTGCACGATTGAGAAAATGCCTGAAATAAGGCTGAGGTTCGGTGCGATTGAGAAATAGCCAAGGCAAGGCGGCTTTGAATGCAAATAAAACGAGCTTGACGACAAGCTCGTTTTTGTTTATCTCAAATGAATTTTCCAAGCGCACAAGGATAAAACTATCCCTCCGTACGCTCTATAAATGATTCTGTTTCTTTTGAGTATACGTAGATGCTTCCGCTGTCGCCGACGGCAAAGGTTGAATCATAGACACTAAGCCCGTTTTCATCATTATATACAAGCGAAAAAACAAATGCGTGCTCGCCGTTTATTTCCATATCCTCCTCTGCCTCAAGCGATTTTCCCGAAAGAACATCGTCGCCCAGTGCGTTTGTCAGAATTTCAAGAGCATCTGCGTTGCTTTCAAATTCAACGACAATCATGTCGGGGTGTGTAATGTAAAGCGCACCGTTTTTGACTTTGTCAAACATATCAAGCGCCGCTTGGTCACTTTCGCTTACAAATGCCGCAAAAGCGGTATAGCCGTCAAACACCGTTGTATAATATGCGCCATAGCTGTATTCGCCTGTTTCTTGGTTCATCGACTCAAGATAGCCAACAGCGCTTGTATCGTCAAGATATACCACGTCGTCAAACATTTCCATCTCGTTGTTGATTGACCCTTTGCTTGAAACAATTGTGAAAAACACACGGACTGTTCCGCCGTCAACCGAATTAAAGAAAACGCCGCCGTAATAGTTATCTTCCGGTATATCGGAAAATGTGTCGGGATAAGTGACGGTAAATCCGTAAAGAGGATCGGTATAGCTTATCATGTCCGAGGGCGAGCCTATGCCCTTCATGTTGTCGCTTCCTAAATAAGGGACGTCTGTGCCAAGCGGGACTTGCTCTGTGTCGAGGTAAAGCAAAAGCTCTTTGCCGCCGTCATAGGAATAGCAGACATAGGAAACGGGCAGATTTGCTTTAAGGGTTTCCGCCATGCTGTCAAGCATAAGTTCGTTCGTGCCAACAACATCGTATGTATGAAATTCATCTTTTTGTTCACTATCGTCAAGCCCTTTAACAAGGGTTGAATCAGCACTCCAGTCAACGGTTATGGTGTCGCCGTCAATAACAGCGCCGTTGATGAAAAAGTCGAGTCCAATCCATTCGGAAAGCGCCTTGCTTATGCTTTCCGCCGAAACCTCGTCAACCTCAGCCTGTGTCTGTTTGTTTAAGGAATCAGTTTTGTCCGCATACGAAAAGATAATTCCATAAAGATTAATCGTTGTTTTTTTCTCGGTGCTTGCGGTTGTTGCGGCGGGAGTGGTTATGGCGGCTTTTGTTCCGCCGGAAGCGCTTGTTTCGCTTGCCGATTGCTCATTTGTGTTATTGCAGGCGGTGAGCGCAAGCATTGCTGTAAGCATTGCGGCTGTTGCTTTCAAAAGATACTTTTTACGCATATTGAACTCCTTTAAAATGTAAGAATAAATGTCGATGAAATGAAACCGCCCACCAAAAGCCGTCGGCGAGCCGCTGGTTTAAGAACATAATAAACGCTTGCGTTAAGGCTTCGCCGTCAAGGAAATTTCTGGTCTTTGGGGTGATGCTTTTAGTATATCATACTTTTTTTCTCTTGTGTGGATTGTTAAGAAATCTTAACAGTGTTTTGGTCGTATTCAGCGTTTTTACCAATTATTGATTGTATATGAACTAAAAATTGTTTGATGTTCCAATTAAAATCAGCGAAAAGAACAAGCAAGCGTGCCGTCAGGGAAGTTTCTAGTTTTTGTGCGTTGATGCCTTAAACAAATGGCGGCAAGCCGCCATTTGAAAAAAACAATCTGCCATAAGGCAGTAAAGCGACAGCACAAGCCTTGTTTTGTCAAAAGCTATTTCAGCTTTCTCCTGAAATAATCACGGTTAAACGCAACGGCTTTTGAATCGGGCTTAAAAGCCGCCGCCATTTCGTTATAGCTTTCGGCAAGGCGGAGATTGCCAAGCGCATCATGACAGACGGCGCATTCAAGACTGGGAATATAGCCCCAGCAGTCGGGGCGGATAAAGCCGAGGGAGTTTTCGGGCTTTTGAAGCCCGAGCACAAGCTCAAACCAAAATGCCGCCTTTTGAAAGTCGCCTCTGTTTTTGAAATAATAACCAATATCACAGCAAAGCTCTGCACGAGGCAAATCATAGGAAAAGCTTTTGAAAAGCGCGGCAAGCGCCTTGTCGCCCTGCTTAAGCACGGTATAACAGCGTGAAAGCTCGCCGCAGGCGGTTATGTTGTCCTCAACCCAGCCCGCCCTGCTTTCCAGAAATTTCTCAAACATGGCGGCGGCTTCGGCAAATCTGCCGTTGTCCTTAAGCTCACGTGCGTAATAATACATTCCTCTTGGCGAAAGCGCTTTTCCCGATGAAATCACGGCTTCGTAAATCCGCAGGTTGCGGTTTTCGCCGCTTTTCGGCTTTGAGTGGTCTTTTGCGTGCGTGACGGCTATGTCGGAATTAATGCTTTTGCCGTAATAGGCAAGGTATTCGTGCACAGGCTCGTGCCATTTAAAGCCGAGCGAACGGCGGGAAAGACGTTCTCGGAAAAAGGAAAAGGTCGGCCGCCCCTTTTCATCAAAGGCGGTGTTGTATTTCATCATAACAACGTCAATGTCGCCGTCGAGATTTTGCTTAAGCTTGAGAAGCTTTGCCTTGTCCTCAGGTTTTAGTATATCGTCGGCATCAAGCCAGAAAATATAGTCCTTTGTCGCCTTTGAAAAGGCAAAATTTCTTGCGGCTGAAAAATCGTCAATCCACTTGAAATCATAAATTTTATCGGTATATTTCGAGGCAATTTCCTTTGTCGCATCAGTCGAACCGGTGTCCGCAATGATGATTTCATCAACTGCTTCTCCCACGGATTCCAAACAGCGGGCAAGCGTTTCCTCCTCATTTTTTACTATCATGCACAGGCTTATCGAAATCATAATTTCCTCCCCATAATCACGGTTTTTGTAATACTATATGAGGAACAAGAAAATACTGTTAAAACCGATTAAAATTCAGATAAACAGTAACAATTATCACTTTTAGTTATAATGCACAGTAAGCCATTCTTAATTTGCATGAAATTCAGCGGCAAAATCGCAAATTTTATTGAAAAAAGTGAAAAGTATATTTGACAGGTGCATATTTAATGTGCTAAAATATAAGTACCGTAAAACGGTCAATACTAATTTCTGATTGAACCCGTTTCAAGCCGAGATTCAGTATAAAAACAGAAAACAAACATTTTGAAAGGTGGTTAATTATGCAGTCTTACGAATGTGTATGCGGCTATGTTTATGATCCCGAGGTCGGCGACCCCGACGGTGGAATTGCCCCCGGAACAGCATTTGAGGATATTCCGGACGATTGGGTTTGCCCCGTCTGCGGACTTCCTAAGTCAGAGTTTACACCCGTATAAACAAAAGTTCAGGATTACACAGGGGGGATTGTTCTCCCTGTGTAAAGCCTTGCTGATTTTGATTGATAAATTAATAACAAACTTTTATTGTGAAAAAAATTGCCTTGTGCTTTATATAAACAAATTTGTTTTTTGGAGGAAAAATGAAAGTT
>CAZYRV010000011.1:26570-30490 GCA_964649485.1 uncultured Oscillospiraceae bacterium
TATTATGTCGGCGCAATGAACCCGAACCTCCGTGTTTTCGACATTATTATGAGGACAGAGTTCGGCACGTCGTATAACGCCTATCTCATCAAAGGGCCGGAAAAAACCGTGCTTATCGACACGGTTCATGAAAAATATTTTTCGTTTTATCTCGAAACCCTAAAGGAAATCATGCCGATTGAGGAAATCGATTATCTTGTCATGAACCACACAGAGCCAGACCATTCGGGAAGTGTAAAGCCCATTGTCGAGCTTAACCCGAATATTCAGGTTTTCGGCTCGGCGGCGGCGATGAAGAATATCAAGAAGATTATAAACCGTGATTTTAACGGAAACGTCGTCAAAACAGGCGACAGCCTTGACCTTGGCGGCGGTGAAAAGCTTGAGTTTTTTGCTGTGCCGAATGTGCATTGGCCTGACACGATTTTCACCTATTATCCTGCCAAAAAAACGCTTTTCACCTGCGATTTTCTCGGCTGTCACTATTGCGAGCCGACAATAACCGACGACTTTTTAAGCTATGAAAAGTATTATTGGAAGGCATTCCGTGAGTATTATGACGCAATCATGTCGCCGTTTAAAAAGTTTGTAAACAATGCTCTTGACACCATGGACAAGCTTGATGTTGACCTTGTCTGCAACAGCCACGGCCCTGTCTTAATCCACAGAATCGACGAGGCAAAGGCGAAATACCGTGAATGGAGCGCAACCCCCGACTATGGCAGGTCGGCGGCGATTTTGTACGTTTCCGCATATGGCTATACAAGGAAAATTGCAGAAATTTTACAGGACGAGCTTGAAAAGCAGGGCGTTTCCGTCAAAAGCTTTGACATAATCGAGCATGAGCTTCCCG
The DNA here is from genome assembly GCA_964649485.1 of uncultured Oscillospiraceae bacterium. Taxonomy (GTDB): domain Bacteria; phylum Bacillota; class Clostridia; order Oscillospirales; family Ruminococcaceae; genus JAAYSD01. The sequence goes on from CAZYRV010000011.1 coordinate 27,424, forward strand.
AGCTTATGGAGGCAATGCACGGAAGCCGTGCGATTTTGTTCGGCTCGCCGACGATAAACCGTGATGCCCTAAGACCTGTCTGGGACTTGATGGCAAGCGTTGACGCCGTGTCTAACAAGGGCAAGCCTGCGCTTATTTTCGGCTCTTACGGCTGGAGCGGCGAGGCGGCGAAAATGCTTATGGAAAGGGCGACGGGGCTTGGCTTAAAGGTGTATCCAGAGCCAATCCGCATTGTTTTCCGTCCGAGCGACGAGGAAATCGAAAATATCCGTGCAACCGCAAGAGAGTTTGCGAAAGAGATTTGATTAGGTTAGTCAATATTACAGATATAAGCAACACCGCCGAAATAACGGCGGTGTTGATTGTTATATTTAATTGATATTTATTCGCCGTACTTAGGCGCCGCCGCAATAACCTCATCTTCAAGGTTGGACGGCAATTGCTCATATCGGGCAAATTCGGACGTAAAGCTTCCCATTCCTGCGGAAATCTGACGGATAAGCAAAGCAAAATCCGTTGTTTCTCTTGCGGGAATATCAGCGACTATTTCAGTCATTCCGTCGCCGGCGGGGTTCATTCCGAGGACGCTTCCACGGCGCTTGTTGACTATGCCGATTACGTCGCCTGTGTTCTTTTCCTCAACAAGAATTTTATAGGTGAAAATCGGTTCGAGCAGGCAGGGGGAGGCTTGCTTCATGCCCTCTTTAAAGGCTATGCTTGCCGCAAGCTTGAACGCCATTTCCGAGCTGTCAACAGGGTGGTACGAGCCGTCGTAAAGCGTCGCCTTAAGCCGGACGACAGGATAACCCGCAATCACACCGTGCAGAACGCTTTCCTGAAGCCCTTTTTCAACGGCGGGGAAATAGTTTTTCGGCACAGAGCCGCCGAATACACGTTCTTCAAAAATAAGCTCGTCGCCGTCATGCGGCTCAAACTCCATCTTGACGTGGCCGTATTGACCGTGGCCGCCTGATTGCTTCTTATGCTTGCCCTCAACGGACACTTTTTTGCGGATTGCTTCACGGTATGCAATTGTCGGGGGCGCAAGCTCGACCTCGACGCCGAATTTGCTTTTAAGCTTGGAAAGCGCAACGTCAAGGTGCTGTTCGCCCAGACCGCCGAGAATCTGCTCTCGTGTTTCGGCATTGTGGGTGAACGAAAGGGTTAAATCCTCCTCAAGAAGCCTTTGGATTCCAGAGGAAATTTTGCTTTCATCGCCCTTGCCCTTTGTCCTGACCGCCATGAAATAGCAAGGCACAGGGAACTCAATCTTATCGAGGGCGACAACCTCCGCCGCATCGCAAAGCGTATCCGACGTGTTCGCCGCAAGCTTTGTCACAGCGGCAATATCGCCCGCATACACCTCCGCTGCGTCCTCCTGCTTTTTGCCCTTGATGAACAAAAGCTTGCCGGGGCGCTCTGTTTCGCCTGTTGTTGCGTTTACAGGCTCTGACTTGGCGGTAAGCTTGCCTTGTACAACCTTTACAAAGCTCATTTTTCCGACGAACGGGTCGGCAATTGTCTTAAATACGAAAGCCTTAAGCGGCTTTGTTTCGTCATAGGGATAGTGGGTTTCGCCCGCCTGCTCAAGCGCACGCTTATCAGGTGAGGGGAGCATGGTGACGATTGCGTCAAGAAGCATATCGACGCTTGAAAGCGTGTCGTTCGAGCAGCAAAGCACAGGTGTGATTGTTCCCTCGTCAACGCCTTTTTTAAGCCCGCTTAAAAGCTCTTCGTGGGTGAAGTCCTCGCCCTCGAAAAACTTATCCATGAGAGCTTCGTCCGTTTCGGCGACTGCCTCTGCCATTGCCGCACGAAGTCCCGCAATTCTGTTTTCGGAGGCGGGCATAGTGACTTCCGTGGGATTTCCGCTTTTATCGTATGTATAGGCTTTCATTTCTATAAGATTGATATAGCTTTCGACTGTTCCGTATTTGTCAAAAGGAACGACAATCGGGCAGATTGACGGGCCGAACTTTGTTTTAAGCTCTGTCAGAACCTTATAAAAATCTGAATGCTCTTCTTCCATTTTTGTGACGACAAACATTGTCGCCTTGTGCGCCTTGACGGCTTCTTTATAAGCCTTGACAGCGCCGACCTCAAGTCCGTCCTTCGCCGTGACGGTGATAATGACGGTTTCTGCGCCTCTGATTCCTTCGTGAAGCCCCGCCGCAAAGTCAAACTGACCGGGGGTGTCCAAAATATTTATTTTTGCACCATTCCACTCGGTATATGCCAGAGCTGTATTGAGGGTGATGTGCCTCTTTATTTCCTCCGGATCATAGTCGCAGGTGGTATTCCCGTCGGTTATCTTGCCGATACGCTCGATTGCCTTGCTTTTAAACAGCAAAGCCTCGGCGAGAGTGGTTTTACCGCTTCCGCTGTGTCCGGTCAAAACGACATTGCGAATATCTTTACAGGTATAGCTTTTCATTCTATGGTCCCCCTATTTTATTTTTGGATTAGCTTTTGACAACCCTAGAATATATTATACTATATTTCAAGAGTCATTTCAAGGGGAAAAACCTACATTTTTAATAAGAGGTGTACAATTTTTAAGCGGAATTTTGTAGATGTTGACGAAAAAATGCGTTTTTAAGGTATGTCATAAGCTTTGAAACAAACAATGAAAAAAACTATAAAATTCAGTTGTGTCTTGAAATGAAATGTGTTATAATATAATGTGACGGTTTATATGTTTCGCCGCAAACAAGCGGGAAACAGGCTTGGCAATGAAATCAAAACTGTACGGGAGGGCATGACATGAGCTATACACACGAAAAACCAGTCCAGTCGCAGGGAAGCTTTAAGGTTTCCGAGGACGTTATTGCGAAAATAACAGAAATTGCCGCAACCGAAATATCGGGTGTTGCGGCGGAGGGACAAAAGCTTTTGACGGCTGATTCCCTGCTTCCGATTCCGCAAAAGCTGCTGCCGCCGATAAAGGCATACCTTACCTCTGACACGGCTGAAATAACCGTAAGCATTGTTATTGTGCAGGGCTATAATGCGGTTAATGTCGCACAGGCAGTCCAGAAAAGCGTGAAATCCGCTGTGCAAAGCATGA
>CAZYRV010000011.1:30500-37952 GCA_964649485.1 uncultured Oscillospiraceae bacterium
ATTGCCGTTTCGAAGGTAAACGTTGTTGTTGCGGGGATAAAATTTAATAAAGAAGAGCAGTAGGCGGGCGCTTAACTGTGGGAGTTAAAACATGGTAAACAAGGCAGATAACGCCACACGGCACGACATAAGAGAAGCGGTTTTCCTCATTCTCTATCAGATGGAGATTTCGGGAAGCACCGCAGCGGAAATTATTGCGGATAATGAAGAAGAATTCGAGCTTTTGGTTCATCCTGACATGGAAAAGACGGCGAACGAGGTCTTTTCAAAGCGGGAAGAGCTTGACGAGCGCATCGCAAAGCACAGCCCGAAAAGGGTTGTAAACAGAATTGCAAAAATTAATCTGATAATCATACGGATTGCGGTTTATGAGATGCTTTATGATTCCCGCGTGCCTGAAAAGGTTGCGATAAACGAGGCGATAGAGCTTGCGAAAAAATATTCGGGCGAAAAGGATTCCGCATTTATAAACGGTGTCCTTGACGCAGTTCTTGCCGACATTTCGGCGGGCGGAACAGGTGAATAGCCAAGGCAAGCCCGTTGTGACGGTTTCGCAGGTGAACAGGCTTGCCGCCATGCTTTTTAAAAACGAGCAAAGGCTTGCCGACGTTTACGTAAAGGGCGAAATTTCCAATTTCACGAACCATTATAAGTCGGGGCATCTGTATTTTTCCCTCAAGGATAACATATCCGCAATCAAGGCGGTTATGTTTGCGGGCAATGCCAAGGGGCTTAGGTATGAGCTTTATGACGGGCTTTCCGTCATTGTGAGAGGCTCTGTACAGGTTTACGAGCAGGGCGGGATTTATCAGCTTTATGCCGCCGAGATTGTCCCCGAGGGAATCGGCGAGGCACAGCTTGCCCTCGAACAGCTTAAAGAAAGGCTTCTTGCGGAGGGTGTTTTTTCGCAAAAGCGTGCGCTTCCCGCAAAGCCGGAAAAAATCTGCCTTGTCACTGCGGAAACAGGTGCGGCGCTTCAGGATATGCTTAATATTTTCACAAGGCGCTATCCCGTGGTGAAAATTGTGCTTATTCCGGCGCTTGTTCAGGGTGAAAGTGCGCCGAGGTCGGTCGCAAAAGCGATTGCGGCGGCGCAGAAAACAGATTCTGACTTGATTATAATCGCACGGGGCGGCGGCTCTGCCGAGGATTTGTCCGCATTTAATACCGAGGAGGTTGTGCGGGCGGTTTTCGCAAGCAAAATTCCGACTATTTCCGGCGTAGGCCACGAAACGGACACAACGCTTTGCGATTATGCGGCGGATTTGCGTGCGCCGACTCCATCGGCGGCGGCAGAGCTTGCCGTCCCTGACATAGCCGAGGTTTACGCTTATTTGGGCGATATGAAGCTTGCGTTTCGCCGCCATATCGAAAGCGAGCTTGACAAGCGGCTTAATCTTATACAACAGAGAGAGCTTTCTGTAAAAGCGTTTTCGCCTGTTGCAAGGCTTGCTTCGGCAGAGCAAAAGGTAAACGCTTTTGAACAGCGGTCGGCGGGATTTATAGAAAACGTGATTTCACGCAAGGCGGCAAGACTTTCGGCGGCGGCGGGGGTTGTTGCGGCGCTTAATCCGCTTGAGGTTCTTTCCCGCGGCTATTCTGCGACGTATAAAAACGGTAAGCCGGTGAGTGATGCAAAAAGCTTATTTGTCGGCGACAGCGTTGACATTATGCTTGGAAAGGGCTTTGTAAAGGCTGAGGTAACCGCTGTTTTTCAAGAGGAGAAAAATGATGAGCTTTGAAGAAGCAATGATGAGAATTGACGAAATTTCTGCGGAGATGGCAAAGCCCGATTTAGCTTTAGATACGTCGCTTTCCTTATATAAAGAGGCGGTTGGGCTTATTGCGAAATGTCGGGAATATATAGAAGGCGCAAGGCTTACGGTTGAAAAGCTTGGCGCAGAGGGCTGATATGAGAGAACAGCTTGCGGTTTATTCCGCAATTATAGACGATGCGCTTGAGGTTTATCTTGATTTTGAGGAAACCTTGCAGGACAGGCTTGTAAAAGCGGCAAGGCACAGCGTTTTTGCGGGCGGGAAAAGGATTCGCCCCGTGCTTGCGCTTGAATTCGGGCGGCTTTGCGGCGGCGATATTGAAAAGGTTCTGCCTGCCGCCTGTGCGGTTGAGCTTTTGCACACCTTTTCGCTTATCCACGACGATTTGCCGTCAATGGACAACGATGATATGCGGCGGGGAAAGCCAAGCTGTCACAAGGCATTCGGTGAGGGAACGGCGCTTCTTGCGGGCGATATGCTTGCGATTCTGCCGTTTCAGATTATTTCCGAGGCAGTGGCAAAATTCGGGCTTGAGCCGCAATATTCCGCAAGGGCGGCGGGAGAGCTTGCTGCGTCTGCGGGTGCTCTTGGAATGATTGGCGGGCAGGTTTTGGACACAGAGCTTGAGCTTGAAACAGAGGCGGAAATTCTGGATATGTACCGCCTTAAAACCTGTGCGCTGTTAAAAGCGGCTTGCAGAATGGGCTGTATTGCGGCGGGCGCTGATGAGGAAAAAATCGAGGCGGCGGGGCTTTACGGCGAAAGCTTAGGGCTTGCGTTTCAGCTTGTTGACGATATTTTAGACATTGTCGGCGACGAGGACGAGCTTGGAAAGCCCGTCGGAAGCGACAGCAAAAACGATAAAAACACTTATGCGGCGAAATTCGGGATTGAAGAGGCGGGACGGCTTGCGCAGAAATATACTGAAAAAGCGATTTCAGCGCTTGACATATTTGCTGACACCGCATTTTTAAAGGAGCTTACAGAGCATTTGCTTGAAAGAACAAGCTAGGCAAAGCGGCTTAATTAAGGAAGGGAAGCGGAATTAATGGGGCTTTTACATTTAAACGACGTGCTTAGCATAGCAATTATAAGCTGGTTTGCGGCGCAGGTTGCGAAAACAATACTTTATTGGATTAAAACCAAGCGCCTTGTGCTTGAAAGGCTTACGGGGGCGGGCGGAATGCCGTCGTGTCATTCGGCGACTGTTTGTGCGCTTACTATTGCTGTTTCACGTGTGGACGGAATCGCAAGCACAGAATTTGCCCTCGCATTAATTCTCGCAATGGTCGTTATGTACGACGCAATGGGCGTACGCAGGGCGGCGGGGCTTCATGCAAAGGAGCTTAACCGTATCAGGAAAATTTTAGAAGAACATTATGGCGATGAAGCCGATGAAGATGAGGGCGAAAACGGCGAAATCGAGAAAACCAAGGACTTAAAAGAGTTTTTGGGGCACACGCCTTTTGAGGTTTTGGGCGGTGCGCTTTTGGGAATATTGATTGCAATGGCTTATCCGATTCCGCATTGACGGGGAATTTTTGCGGGATAAGCGGTTTGTCATAAAACCGCCGTAAAATCAAGCTGATAATCCATGATTTGTGCAAGCGCCGTTTTTGTCTGCGGCAATTGCGGCAAGGTTATGAGCTTTACGGCATTAACTACACAAAAAGCAGGTGATTTTTTGTCTTTAGAGGGTTTCAGCCCCTCATTGCTTAAAGCAATGACCATAAGCGAAAAAAAGGCACTCTGCCTTGAAATAAGAAAATTTTTGGTTTCCTCCGTCCAGAAAACAGGAGGACATTTGTCGGCAAATCTTGGCACGGTCGAGCTTTCGGTTGCCTTGCACAGCGTTTTTGAGTCGCCTCGGGACAAAATAATCTGGGACGTCGGACATCAGGCATATACACATAAAATTTTAACAGGACGGGCAGAGGGCTTTTCCACGCTTAGGAAAGAGGGCGGGATTTCGGGCTTTCCAAAGCCGTCCGAGTCAGAGCATGATGCGTTTATCGCAGGGCATAGCTCTATTTCTGTTTCGGCGGCGCTTGGGATTGCACAAGCAAAAAAAATTAAGGGCGAAGCGGGCGACGTAATCGCCGTAATCGGCGACGGCGCTTTTACCGGCGGCGAAGCCTATGAGGGCTTTAATAATGCAGGGAAAAGCAAGGCGAAGGTAATTGTTGTTTTAAACGATAACGGTATGTCGATTTCTAAAAATACAGGCGCTTTGCCTATGCACCTTGCGCAAATCCGCTCGACGAGGGGCTATTACAAGGCGAAAAAGAACGTCAAAACAGCGCTTGAAAAAACGCCTGTTATCGGCAAGCCGCTTGACAGCTTTATAAGCCGCACAAAGGGAATGCTTAAGGGCGCAATTTACCACAGCAATATTTTCGAGGATTTAGGCTTTCAATATATCGGCCCTGTTGACGGGCATAATATAGAGGATTTAATCAAGGCGATGGAGCTTGCGAAATTCATCGAGAAGTCTTGCGTAATCCACGTTTACAGCAAAAAGGGGAAGGGATATTGCCCTGCGGAGGAGAATCCGGGCGAATTTCACAGCGTGTCGAAAAAATCGGCGGCAAAGCCTGTTGATACCTTTTCCGAGGTTTTCGGCAGAAAGCTTGCAGAGCTTGGCGGACAGGACAAGCGTATTTGCGCAATAACCGCCGCCATGAAATATGCAACAGGCTTACAGCATTTCGCCCACCTTGATGAAAACAGATTTTTCGACGTCGGAATCGCCGAACAGCATGGCTTTACCTTTGCGGGAGGGCTTGCAAGCCAAGGAATGCTTCCTGTTTATGCGGTTTATTCCACCTTTATGCAGCGTGGCTATGACCAGCTTATCCATGATTTGGCAATAAGCGGGCTTCATGTTGTTTTGGGGGTTGACAGGGCGGGCTTTGTCGGAGAGGACGGCGAAACTCATCAGGGAATGTTTGACGTGTCAATGCTTTCCGCCGTGCCGAATGTGACGGTTTTTTCGCCCGCAAACTATGCCGAGCTTGAGCTTGCTTTGCCGAGGGCGCTTTATGAGGAAAAGGGAGTTGTTGCGGTGCGCTATCCCCGAGGGGGAGAGCTTTTTGCGGGGGGAACAGAAGAAAAGCTGCCCGATTATCGCTTTACCGATAATAAAAGCACAACTCTTGTGATAACCTATGGCAGAATTTCAGCTTTTGCCGAAAGGCTTTGCGGCGAAAACGGCTTGAATCTGCTTAGGCTTATTAAGCTTTCGCCGCTTGATGATGAGGTTTTCAGGCTTTGCACCGAGCATGAAAAAATATTTGTTTTTGAAGAAGCGCTTAAGCACGGAGGTGTCGGCGAAAGGCTTTGCACAGCCCTTTGCGGCATCGGCTTCAAAGGAGAAATAACCGTTTCGGCGGTTGACGGCGAATTTGTGAAAATGGGAACAGTCGAGCAGCAGCTTGCACGCTATGGCTTGGATTTTGACGGCATGAAAAGCACTGTTTTCAAGGATAAAAGCTATGTCCAGACTTGACATATTTCTTGCCGAATCGGGCATGGTGAAAAGCAGAAGCCTTGCACAGTCGCTTATCAAAGAGGGCAAGGTTTTGGTTGGGGGAAAGCCCTGTACAAAGCCGTCGTATAACGTTCTCGCCGAGGAGGTCGCCCTTGCCGAAAAGCCTAAATTTGTCGGACGGGGCGGGGTTAAGCTTGAATTTGCGCTTGACAAATTCAGTGTTGACGTAACGGGCAAAATCTGCCTTGATATAGGCGCATCAACAGGCGGCTTTACTGATTGCCTTTTGCAGAGGGGCGCACGGCGGGTATTTGCGGTTGATGTCGGTACAAGCCAGCTTGCGCAGGAGCTTTTGGGCGACAGGCGGGTTGTGTCGCTTGAAAAATGCGACATAAGGACGGCGACAGAGGAAATAATCCCCGACAAATGCGATATTGCCGTTATTGACGTGTCGTTTATTTCGCTTGAGCTTGTTTTGCCGCCGGCAATGCGGTTTCTTTCAGAGCAGGGGAAAATTGTCACCTTGATAAAGCCTCAGTTTGAGGTCGGCAAAAAATTCGTCGGAAAAAGCGGCGTCGTCCGTGACGAAAAAGCAAGGCGGGCGGCGGTTGAAAAAATATGTGTCTTTGCCGAGGGAATCGGCTTTAAATGCGGCGGTGCCGTCGAATCTCCGATTAAAGGCGGAGAGGGAAATATAGAATTTTTAATGCTTTTGGAGCGTCTATGAATGTTTTGATTTGCGTGAATGCAGGCAAGGAGAAAAGCCCGCAGATGATACGCGCGGTTTGTACCGAGCTTTTAAAAAGCGGCATAACCCCGCTTTTGGAAAGCGGAGCGGCTTTGTATGCCGAGGGCGAGGGTGTTGTCTGCGGAACGGTTTCAGAGCTTGAAAAAAAGGCTGATTTTTTTCTCACAATCGGCGGCGACGGAACAATTCTCCGCTGGGGGAAAAAGGCGGCGGCTCTTGACAAGCCGCTTTTGGGGATAAACACAGGGCGGCTCGGCTTTATGGCGACTCTTGAAAAGGACGAAATCGACAAGCTTTTTCGCCTTAAAAGCGGCGAATTTTCAATAAGCCGCCGTATGCTTATGGACGTTGAAATCCGTGCGAACGGAAAAATTCGCACAGAGCTTGCGCTGAACGACGTTGTGCTTTACAAAAGCACGCATTCAAAGCTTCCCGAATTTGCGGTTTCGGTTTCGGGACAGGAGGTTTCGAATATTCGTGCCGACGGCTTGATTTTCAGCACTCCCACAGGCTCGACGGCATATTCGCTTTCGGCGGGCGGCCCGATTATCCAGCCCGAAATGGATTGTATAGAGTTTACAACCCTTTGCGCCCATACGCTTTTTGCCCGCCCTATGATTTTTTCGGCGGACAGCGCACTTTCTGTTTCGTTTTTGCCTTATGAAAACAGCGAGGTTTTTTTAAGCGTTGACGGCGAAGCGGGAATCGAGCTTTTCGAGGGCGACGAGGTTATTTTTAAGAAGTCAAAGCATAGGCTCAACCTTGTTGATATAGACGGCGACAGCTTTTTCAGCGCCGTCCACAACAAGCTTATGAAGCCGCTTAAATAAGCATCAGGAGGCGGGAAATTGAAGAAAAGGCGGCAGGAAAAAATTCTTTCACTTATAAAAGAATTTGAGGTCGAAACGCAGGACAGGCTTCAACAGCTTTTGCAGGAGTCGGGATTTAACGTCACGCAGGCGACTGTTTCCCGTGATATAAACGAGCTTGGGCTTGTCAAGGGCAACTCTGAAAACGGGCTTAACTGTTATGCCGTGCCAGAGCAGAAGGGCTCGCCGAAGTTTGAGGGAATCATTCGTCAGGCGGTCGTAAAGCTTGACAGCGCAGGCAACATCGTCGTGATTAAATGTCACACGGGGCTTGCGAATGCCGCTTGCGCCGCTTTGGACAGCATGGAATTTCCCGAGGTCGTCGGAACGATTTCGGGCGACGACACGATTTTTGTGCTTTTGCATTCGGAAAAGGAATCAGCGGATTTTTTAAAGCTTATAAACGGCATGAAATAGCCGTTTGGGCGGCAATCTAAAGCGGAGGTGATTTTTTGCTTAGAGAGCTTTATATCGAAAACCTTGCGACAATCGAAAAGGCGACGATTGCTTTTGGCAGCGGACTTAATGTTTTCACGGGAGAAACAGGTGCGGGAAAAAGTATTCTGATC
>CAZYRV010000012.1:0-35692 GCA_964649485.1 uncultured Oscillospiraceae bacterium
TTTTATCAGAGGGCGAAAGCTGGCTTGAGTGGCTTTGCGCAAGCCTTGCGCCGAGAATTCCGGCTGACGACCTGCCAAAGCTTGAGCAAGGAAACCCCGTAGGAGTGTGGGGGCTTCCGATTGCTCTGCGGTTTGAAAGCCTTGAGGAAGCAACCGCCGACGACGAGGAGGAAACGCTTTCCCCCGCCGATATGGCGGCGGTCGAGCGTATTCGGGCGGCGATTGATTATAAATATCCTCACCTTGCCGAAACGTTTATTCCGCAGAAATTCACGGCGACAGACCTTGCAAAGGATAACCGTGACGAAAGGTTTACCGAAGAAATCGGCATTTATCTGAGAAAACCCGACTTTATCGGCGAAAAAACCGTTACCGGCAAAAAGCGAGGCGACGCTTATCACAAGGCGATGCAGCTTTTGCCGATTTATGCGGGAATTGCGGCGAACGTCGGCGCAGAGCTTGATAAGCTTGCGCAAAACGGCTTGATTACGCAAGCCGAACGTGAAATCATCAGAGAAGCGGATATTGCGGCATTTTTCGGCTCTGAAATCGGCAGGCGGCTTGTTTCGGCGGAAAGGATCGAGCGGGAATTTCCTGTTTTTGCCGAGCTTTCATTTGACGAAATCGGCATCGATTCTGACTTTCCGGCAACAGACGAAAAGCCGATTGTGCAGGGAATTGCCGACTTGTTTTTCGTGGAAAACGGACGAATAATTCTTATCGATTATAAAACCGACAGGGTTTCGGATATTGCCGACCTTGCGGCGCTTTACGGCAAACAGCTTTTTATTTACAAGCTTGCGCTTGAAAAAATGCTTGGGCTTGAAGTCGGCGAATGCGTCATCTATTCGTTTAGTAAATCTGATTTTATAATTTTAAATTAACGCCCGCATTGCGGTGCGAAAGGAGAAAACATGAGAAATTGCGGAATTCTTCTTCATATCACAAGCCTGCCCTCACCGTACGGAATCGGCACCTTCGGCAAGGCGGCGGAGGAGTTTGCCGATTGGCTTAAGGCGGCGGGGCAAAGCGTCTGGCAGGTGCTTCCGCTTGGGCCGACGGGCTTTGGCGACTCTCCGTATCAGGCGTTCTCGACCTTTGCGGGCAACCCGCTTATGATTGACCTCGACGACCTTGTCGCAAACGGGCTTTTGACAAAGGCAGAGTGCGAAACGGCGGATTATGGGGCGAACCCTAATTTTGTTGATTTTGAAAAGGTTTATCGGACGAAAATGAAGCTTTTGCGGCAGGCGCACAAAAGCTTTCAGGAGGACGTCGCTTATCTTGCTTTTATCAAAGAGGAGGAGGACTGGCTTGACGGCTATGCGCTGTTTATGGCGATTAAGGGTAAAAACGAGCAAGCCTCTTGGCTTAAATGGGACAAGGAAATAAGGCTCAGAAAGCCCGAAACCCTTGACAAACTGCGGGAGGAGCTTCGTGAGGAAATAAACTTCTGGCGGTTTGTTCAGTATATTTTTTACACCGAGTGGCTTAAGCTCCGCCGCTATTGCAACAAAAACGGAATAAAAATCATGGGCGATATCCCGATTTACGTTTCCCCAGACAGTGCGGATGTATGGGAAAACCCAGAGCTTTTCCTGCTTGATTCGGATTGCAAGCCGAGAAGCGTTGCGGGCGTTCCGCCGGATTATTTTTCGAAAACAGGCCAGCTTTGGGGCAACCCTCTTTATGATTGGGAGGCGCACAAAAAGGAGGGCTTTTTGTGGTGGACAAGGCGGCTTGAAAAGTCGCAGGCGCTTTATGATATGGTTCGCATTGACCATTTCCGTGCCTTTGACAGCTTTTATTCCATTCCCGCCGAGCATCAGACCGCCGAAAACGGCAGATGGGAAAGCGGCCCGGGAATCGAGTTTTTCAATGCGATAACGCAAAAGCTCCCTAATCTTGAAATTATTGCCGAGGACTTGGGCGACATCACCGACGGCGTGCGAAGGCTTCTCCGGCAGACGGGCTATCCGGGAATGCGGGTTTTCCAGTTCGGCTTTTACAACGATTGCGGCGACAACGAGCATATGCCGCACAGCTATCCCCGAAATTGCGTCGCCTACACAGGCACGCACGACAACCAGACCTTTATGGGCTGGTATAAAGAGCAGGGGCTTAAAACAAAAGCCTTGATAAAACGCTATACCAACAATTCAAGCATATTTGAAAAGCCCTCCAAAGCGGCAGTGAAAACCCTTTACGCAAGCCACGCAAGCCTTGTCGTAATTCCCATGCAGGATATTTTGGGGCTTGGGGCGGAAGCGCGCATGAACACACCCTCCACCCTCGGCGGAAACTGGGTTTGGCGGCTTCGTCCGAAAATGTACACGGCAAAGCAAGGCAAATGGCTTTTGCGGCTTGCCGAAACCTATTTCCGCAAGGAGTGATGCGCTTTATTCAAAGCAAATTAAGCGATTGATTAATACGAAAAATCGTTGTCAAGGAGGAAGCATGGAGCTTGAATATTGGGTTTGGCTTTTAATGGCTTATGGCCCTCACAATCCGGGAACAATCCGTCTTGTCGCAAAATTCAAGGACGCAAGGACGGTTTACGAAGCGCTTTTAAACGGCGATAACAGCCTTTCCGCAGGCGAAAGGGCAAGGCTTTCCAGAATTTCGCTTGATAAGGCAAGGGAAATAGTTTTTGAGTGTGAGAAAAAGAAGGTTCTGATTCTGCCGATAAATTCCCCGCAATATCCGACACTGCTTAAATCAATTTATAATCCGCCTTTGCTTTTGTTTGTCGGCGGCGACATTTCGGCGCTTGACGGCGGAATCGCCATTGCCGCCGTCGGAAGCCGCAACGCAAGCGAATACAGCATCCGTGCGGGACGGTACATTTGCGAGGGGCTTGCTAAGTCCGGATTTACCATCGTAAGCGGGCTTGCAATGGGGCTTGACACGGTTGCGCACAGGGCGGCGACAGATAACGGCACGGCGACCGTCGCTGTGCTTGCCTGCGGAATTTTCGACAGCTATCCCGAGCAGAACCTTGGACTCCGCCGAAAAATAATCGATTGCGGCGGAGCGGTGATAAGCGAGCTTTTGCCGACGACAAAAGCAAATGCCGCCTATTTCAAAATGAGAAACCGCATAATGTCGGGGCTTGCCCGAGGCGTTCTCATACTTCAGGCGGCAGAGTCAAGCGGTTGTATCCTGACGGCAGAGCACGCAGTCGAGCAGGGGCGGGAAATTTTCTGCATTCCGCCGCACGACATCATGGACAAGCGCTTTGCGGGGGTTGTGCGTTATTTGCGGGACGGCGCTGTTCCTGTGTTCAGTCACCATGATATTGTTTATGAATATTATGCGGCGGAAAACCACAGGCTGAGCCTTGAGGACGAAAGAGATTCAACCATTGCCGAAATTTTCAGCCCAAAAGCCGCCGAAAAGCCAACGGAAAAGCCGACAAACGAGCCAAAGCCTGCCCCGACTGTTTCCGCCTCAACGCTTAAGGCGGAGGAAATAAGCGTTCTCAGGGCGCTTGGCGGCGGGGAAATGCAGGCGGACGTCCTCACAGACCGCCTCGGTGTAAGCTATATTGACCTTTGCCTCACGCTTACCGACCTTGAGCTTAACGGGCTTGTCAAGGCGCTTCCCGGCGGCGCTTATGCGGGGCTTGCCGTTTTGGAGGAATAAAGAATAACGTTGTTTTTATAATATTTACCTTTCTTGTGAAACAAAATCTATTTTTTACTTGACAAGCAAGACTTGACATGATATAATAACAACGTTATATAACAGCGTTATTTGGAGTGGAAAATTGTCAGATACAAAAACAAAAATTCTTGAGGCAAGCAAGCTTGAGTTTATGCAAAAGGGCTTTGCCGAGGCTTCGCTCAGGACGATTGCGGCACACGCAGGCGTCACGACGGGGGCGATTTACGGCTATTATCCCGACAAGCACGCCATTTTCATCGACCTTGTCGAGCCTGCCGCAGGCGAGTTTAAAAACCGCTTTTTAAAAGAGCAAGCCGACTTCGCCGCCCTCACACAGGACGAGCAAATCAAGCAAATGTACAAAAATTCAACGGAAGCGCTTCAGGCTTTATTGGATTATATTTACGGCTCTTTCGACAGCTTTCGGCTTATAATCTGCTCGGCGGCGGGCACGGAATATGAGAATTATATTGACGAGCTTGTCCGGATTGAGGCGCTTTCGTCTATGAATTTCATGAAAACGCTTAAAGCGGCGGGCTTTGAATTTGCCCCGCTTTCCGAAAATCTAATCCATATTTTAAGCAACGCTTATTTCAGCGCAATTTTCGAAACCGTCGCCCACAATATGGAAAAATCAGAGGCGGACGAATACGTCGCAAAGCTTACTTTGTTTTTTAAGGCGGGCTGGGGCGCTCTTTTCGGAATGGATTTGCAAAATCCAAAATAATTTTGATTAAAAGCAGGGAACTGCTTTTTTTGCGGGCAAGGGTTAGGTAAAGCTAACGAAAGTTATTCTTACCTAACACCAACCGTTAATATAAACATTCATACGGAGGTATTTATGGCAAAAACAAAACCTCAAGCGGTGCGCAAAACTGGTATGGCACGCCTGCTTGAGCTTGCCGGAACGAAAAAGCATTTCATAATTCCGGCGACAATTCTTTCTGCGCTTGCAAGCATAGCAAGCTTTATCCCGTTTATAGCAATTTATTGGATAATCAGGGATATTCTTTCCGCCTTGCCTGACATGAACAGCCTCGATTCCTCAAGGCTTATCGGCTTTGGCTGGCTTGCCTTCGGCGGAGTTCTTGCGAATATTCTGCTTTATTTCGGTGCGCTTGTTTTCTCTCATCTTGCGGCATTCGGCACGCTTTATCAGCTTAAGGTTGATTTCGCAAGCCACCTCGCAAGGCTTCCGCTTGGCTTTCACGTCATAATCGGAAGCGGAAAGCTCCGCAAAATCATGGACAGCAATATCGAAAAAATTGAAGGCTTTATCGCCCACCAGCTTCCCGATATTGTCGCCGCCTGCGTTGCGCCGATTGTGATGATTGCGATTCTGATGTCTGTTCATTGGGCGCTTGGACTTGCCGCCCTTGTCGGAATTGCCCTTGCGTTTTATATGCAGGTAAGGCTTTACGGCAACGAAAACGCAAAAACAATGATGGATAAATATCAGTCGGCGCTTGAGGATATGAACAACGCTTCTGTTGAATATGTCCGTGGAATTTCCGTCGTCAAGGCCTTCAAGCAAACGGTTTATTCGTTTAAACGGCTGAGCGAAACAATCAAGGCTTATACCGACATGGTAATCCCTTACACATTAAGCTGGGAAAATTCTTTCTCCGGCTTCGTAACGATTGTAAATAATATTTACCTTTTTGTTGTTCCCGTGGGCTTTATAATTGCGCTTAACACGGCGGATTATACCTCGTTTTTGCCTGCGTTTTTGTTTTATATGGTGTTTGTTCCCGCCGTTTCGGGGACAATGATGAAGGTTATGTACGTAAGCTCGTCAAGTATGCAGATTATGCACGGAGTTGAGGCGATGGATAAAATCCTTGACGAACCGGAGCTTCCCCAGCCGCAAGCTCCCAAAAAGGTAAATACTTTTGACATTGCTTTCGAAAACGTAAGCTTTTCCTATGACCAAGGCGAAACCGAGGCTCTTACCGACGTTTCGTTTACGGCAAAGCAAGGCGAAATAACCGCCGTCGTCGGCCCGTCGGGCGGCGGAAAAAGCACGATTGCCCACCTTATCCCCCGCTTTTTCGACGTAACAGGCGGCAGAATCACGCTTGGCGGAGTTGACGTCCGTGAAATGCGCACCGACTATCTTATGGATAAGGTGAGCTTTGTTTTTCAGGACGTGTATTTGTTTAAGCAAAGCGTCCGTGACAACATTTCCGTTGGCAATCCAACAGCGACTGACGAGCAGATTATCGCTGCGGCAAAGGCGGCGCAATGCCACGACTTTATTATGAAGCTTCCGGCGGGCTATGACACGGTTATCGGCACACGTGGAGTCCACCTTTCCGGCGGAGAAAAACAGCGTATAGCGATTGCTCGGGCGATTGTCAAGGACGCACCTGTGGTTGTCTTAGACGAGGCGACAGCCTTTTCAGACCCCGAAAACGAGCATTTAATCCAGAAGGCTTTCGAGCATTTGATGAAAAACAAGACGGTTATAATGATTGCGCACAGGCTTTCGACAATTCAAAGCGCCGACAAAATCGTTGTTATGGACGAGGGCAGGCTTGTCGAGGAGGGAAACCACGCAGAGCTTCTTGCTCAAAACGGCAAATATGCGCATATGTGGAAGGTGTATCAGGCGACGGCAAGCTGGAAAATTGCCCGTGTGCAAAGCGGAAAGGCGGTACAAACCAATGGTTAAGACAAAAAAGCCAAGGCTTCAGGATTTCTTCATGCTCTCGGACAAGGGCTATAAAGACCTTAAAAAAGCAATTTATGCCTGTACGCTTACGAATTTGTCTATGATGCTTCCTTTCGGCGTGTCGATTATGCTTATTGTAGAGCTGATTAAGCCGCTTCAGGGCGAGCCGCTTGATTGGGGAAAGCTCTGGGGGCTTTACGCAATGGCGATTGTCGCCGCAATAATCGTTTTCATCTGCAACAAAAACGACTATAAAAAAACCTACGTAACCTCCTATCTTGCAAGCGAAACAACCAGAATAGACCTTGCGGAGCAGATTCGAAAGCTTCCGATGCACGTATTTAACTCCAAGGATTTATCGGAAATGACGACTCACATGATGGGCGACGTAAGCACGGCAGAGCACGTGTTAAGCCATGTTGCGCCGCAGATTATCGCAAACGCAATTTCAATTGTGATTATTTGCGTTTCTATGGCGTTTTTCGACTGGAGAATGTCGCTTGCTGTGTTTGTAAGCGTTCCTGTTGCTTTCGGGATTATTTTTCTCGGCAGACTTATTTACGGCAAATTCAACCGCCGTCACGTCGAAGCACAGCTTGCCGCCTCCGGACAGGTTCAGGAATACATTGACGGAATCAAGGTTATCCGTGCCTGCAATATGGACGGCGAAAAGTTCGGCGCACTTGAAAAGGCGCTTAGAAAAATGATGAAGCTTGCCATAAAAATGGAGTTCGGCACCGGCGTTTTCGTCACAGGTGCGCAGGCTGTTCTCCAAGCGGGAATTGGTTTAACCGTATTTCTAGGCACATATCTGCTTACGGGCGCACAGCTTGAGCTTATACCGTTTATAATGTTTTTGATTATCGTCGTGCGGATTTACGGCCCGTTTGTGACAGAGCTTACGCTTCTTCCCGAATTTTTCTATATGCAAATCGGCGTAAAGCGTATGCGTGCGCTCATGGATATTGAAATTATGAAGGGCGACGAAAAGGAAATCAAGGACTTTGAAATCAAGCTTGAAAACGTCGATTTCAGCTATAACCAAGGCGGCGAGGAAACAATCAAGCACATGACGGCGACAATTCCCGCCCACAGCATAACTGCCCTTGTCGGCCCGTCGGGAAGCGGCAAAAGCACCGTTTCACGGCTTATCGCAAGGTTTTGGGACGTGGACGGCGGCAAGGTTTCGGTCGGCGGGGTTGATGTGAAAACGGTTGACCCGGAGCATCTGATGAGCTATATGTCCTTTGTTTTTCAAGATGTCGTACTGTTTAACGACACGGCTTTCAACAACATTAAAATAGGCGACATGAGCGCAACCGACGAGCAGGTTTTCGCCGCGGCAAAGGCGGCAAGATGCGACTTTATCGAAAGGCTTCCCAAGGGCTTTGACACGGTTCTCGGCGAAAACGGCGAAACGCTTTCAGGCGGCGAGCGCCAGCGCATTTCAATCGCCCGTGCATTGCTTAAAAATGCGCCGATAGTGCTTCTTGATGAGGCAACGGCTTCTCTTGACCCTGAAAATGAGGCGCAGATTCAAGAGGCAATTTCCCGTCTTGTCGAAAACAAAACCGTTGTTGTTATTGCACACAGGCTTCGCACGATTGCGGGCGCTGACAAGATTATTGTGCTTGACAAGGGTGAAGTCGCCGAGCAAGGCACGCATGACGAGCTTATGGAAAAGAACGGGCTTTATCACAGGCTTTATTCGATTCAGCAGGAAAGCTTGGGCTGGTCGGTATAATTCGGCTAAGGCTGTAATAAATAAAAAGGGATAGCTTTTACTATCCCTTTTTCTATTACACTTTTCTTTAATAACACTACCCTTTAACCGCGCCCGAAACCAAGCCGTCGACCATAAACTTCACCAAAAGAAAATACAGCGCGACAATCGGCACGGCAATAAATACAGAGCCAGCCGCAAAGCGCGAAAACTCTGTTTCACCAAGGTTCATAAGCCCGACAGCAACAGTGTACAAATCCTTTTCCTTAAGCAAAAGCTTTGGGAGAATATAATCGCTCCACGGCCATGTAAACGACGTTAGGGCGGTGTAGACGATAATCGGCTTTGAAAGATGAATATTAATTTTCCAGAAAACCTGAAAATTTGTCGCTCCGTCAATCCTCGCCGCCTCGTCAATCGACGTTGGAATCGTGTCGAAAAAGCCCTTTTGCGTGAGATAGCCCATGGGCGCACCGGCGCTGTAAATTAGAATAAGCCCCCAGTGGCTGTTTATGAGATTGAACTGTGTCATGAGGATATAAACCGCAATCATTCCCATAAATGACGGAAACATTCCGAGAACAAGGGTTGTTTTCATGATGGCTTTTCTGCCCTTAAACCTAAAGCGTGACATGGCATAGGCGGTCGAAATAACCAAAATCGTGCTTAACACGCAGTTTACCGTTGAAATAAAAAGCGTATTCATAAACCATTTCGGATAATTATAAAGCGACGTGTCCGTAAACAGCGTTTTAAAGCTGTCGAGGCTGTATGAGGAGGGGAAAAAGCCGTTGTAGGAATAAATCGAACCCGATTTTGAAAACGAAGCCATAATAAGCCACAGGCACGGAAAAAAGAAGATAACCGCAACGATTATGAGCAAAACATAGGTTATTATTGTGTCGATTTTTTCGGCTTTTCTGCCCTGCTCTGAAAAATATTTAGTCTTACTCATCTGTAAATATCCTCCTGCTTGTACGACGGCGATTTAATGTACACCGCAAGCGAAATTGCCGACGTAATCATGAAAATCACAAGGCTTATCGCCGCGCCGATACTGTAATAATTGTTGTCAATTGAAAGATTGTAAAGCCAGTTTATAAGCAGGTCGGTGTCGCTTGCCAAGAAATAGCCGTCCATATAAAGCCCGCCTCGCAAAAAATAAAAAATGCCGAAATTGTTGAAGTTGCCGATAAACTGCCCGATAAGAACAGGCAGTGTTGAAAAAAGCACGAACGGAAGCGTTATTTTGGTGAACTGCTTGAATTTGCCGGCGCCGTCGATTGTTGATGCCTCATAAACGTTTTATCGGCGTTTGCCAGAATCCCGCTTGCCAAAAGCATGATTGTCGGAGTGCTTATCCATGCGTTTATCAAAAGCCCGATAAGCCTTGCCGTCCACTTTGCGTCAATGTCCAAAAAGCCGATTGCAGAGCCGCCCATGCCTGTGATAAGCTGGTTTATCGGTCCGCCGTAGGAAAACATAAATTTAAACGCAAGAAGCGTGATAAAGCCGGGGATTGCATAGGCAAGAACAGGAAATGCCCGCCAGAATGCCTTTGCCCGAACGCACCTTTTGTTCAGCAGGAGCGCAAGCCCAAGCCCCGCAAAATAGTTAAGCGCCGTTGAAAGCACCGCCCAGATTAGGTTCCAGCCTAAAATTCTGAAAAACGAAGATGAAAACTGTGAAAGCGAAACAAGCCTTGTAAAGTTGTCAAACCCCGCCCAGTCAACAAGCTCCGGCGGAACAATATTGTCGCCATAGTTTGTGAAAGCAATAAATATCATGAAGATAATCGGGATTATGTTGAAAACGCAAACTCCGATTATCGGCAAAAACAGCACCGTTTTATAAAACCTGCTGTCGAAAAGCTCGGCAAGCTCTTGCCGAAAGCCAAGCACCTTGCCGCCGTTTTCACGGCGGATATTGTTTGCCCAAGCGTCCTTTATACAGTTAGAATAAAGCATGAGGAAAAACAATATTGCGATAAGCGTGAAAATGCCCATAATAAGCATTACCACGGAGTTGTCGCCAGTTGTTCCAAGCCATGGGTCTGCCTTTTGCGTGCCAAGCGTAACAAGGTTTTCAAGCGCCATCACACCCGAGCTTATAAACCAGTATATTGCGCCGATTTCCGCAATCAGATAAAGTATTCCCTTGACGAACTGCCCGTTCATGAGCTGTCCTAAGCCCATTAGTATTGCCGAGGCGATTGCGGGAGAGCTTAATTTTTTTGGTTGCACATTCATTTTTTCACCCTGCCTGTGAATCGGAATTGTCATTGCCCAGAGTGTACACAGCATCGGTTATCTGTTTGTTTATCGTTTCAAGCCCCGCTTTCACTGATTGTTCGTCCGTGAATTTCTGCTCGTTTCCTTTTCTGAAAGCGTCCTTTGCAAGGTCGGTGAAAAACGTCTGTGTCGGAGTCCAAATCTGTGCCACAGCACGGATTGAGGGCATTATGTCGATGTTGCCATTTTCAAGCTTGTCGTATAATATTGCCGAAAGCCCGCCGCTTGCCTCGGCGGCGTCATTTCTTGCGGGAGCAATGCCTAAATATTCACTTCTGAGCATCATCATGTCATAGCTTGTCGCAAAATCAACGAAAGCAAGCGACGCATTCGGCGCTTTTGTGTAAGCGCTTATCGCATAGCCGTTTATCCCGCCCATCGCCTTAAAGTCGATAAGCTCGGGGCTTTCCTCTGTCAGGTCGCCGCTTTTCGGAAGCTTTGGCATACCTGTGAGGACAAGATTTTCCTCCGCTTTTTTCTCCGCCTCGTCCTTCGAAAGCCCCTCCGTTTGATAGCTTTGAACCATTTCCTTCAAAAAAGTTGTATAGTTGTCGGGGGTTGAGGTTACGGCAAAATATGTTCCGTTTCCAAGCTTGCTGTAAGCGTTTCTGGTGATAGTGTCGTCAATGCACTCCTCATTCATAATGCCCGCAAGCTGTTTAAGCACAAGCGCACCCTTGTACGCATCGCCCGAATTAAATCCAATATCAGCGGCATTTCGGTTGTTGCCGCCGAAAACATAGCCGCCATAGCTGAATAAAAATCCCGCAGAAAAATAAACCTCATAGATAGAGTGCATATAGCCGTATTTTGTGCTGTCGTTTTCCCTTATTGTTTTCGAATAGGCGTAAAGGTCGTTCCAATTTTCAACCATGTCGGGAACACCGTTTTTATCATCGTCCCAAGTCGTTTCCCAGTCGGCGGGGAGCAAATCCTTGCGGTAGTAAAGCATGGGCGCCTGAACATTTACGGGAACTCCGCAGATATATTCGCCGCTGTCAACCTCCGCCTTATAAGCCTGCCACGCCGCCTGCGGAACCTGTGAATAGCAATCGAGCCTTTCCACGGGCAAGGGGTAAATATGCTTGCCCTCAACGTATTTCATAAGCATATCATTCGCCTGATAAAGCACGTCAGGCCCATAGCCGTACGGCCCGTCGTTTGCAAGGTCAAGCCTCTGGTCCATGTTTGCGTCAACCGCAACGATTCCATAATCCTTGTAAGCCTCGTTAAACGCTTTGATAAGCTCCGCAAAATAGCCCCTGTCAATCGCCGTGTCGTTTTCAAGCACGTTGATTGTGACGTCACGCTCAAGCTCGCCGCTGAAAATAGCGTTTGCGGCATTGCCCGACGAATTCGTGCCAGACGAACCCGATTTTTCATCGCCGCCGCAGGCTGCCGCCGATAACGCAACCGTTCCGCAAAGCACCGCCGATAAAATTCTCCTGTAAAGCTTCATGTCAATCCTCCTTAAACTGAAAAATAACAAGCCCTTTTTCCTCAATTAAATTGTTGCCTGCATTATTTCCGAACAGAATATTTCCGCCTGTAAAACCGATTTTGCTTTTGATTTCGTCTGTTTTTGCGGGAACAGCCGATGGGTTGTAAATCAAAACAACACTTTTCCCCTCAAAGCTTCTCTTAAGCATGAACAAACCGTTTTTCGCCAAAATCCTGATACTTCCCCGCTGTAAAACAATATTTCGTTTCAAGCCGAGCAAAAGCTTGATTTTCTCCATTAAGCTATTATCCCAGCTTTGCTCGTCCCAATCAAAGGCTCTGCGGCAATCAGGGTCATAGCCGCCCTCAAGCGCAATTTCCGTGCCGTAATACACGCAAGGCGCACCCACAAAGCAAGCCTCAATCGCAATTGCGGCGACAAGCTTTGCCTTGTCCTTGTTTATCTGCGTGAAAAAGCGGTGGGTATCGTGAGAATCAAGCAGGTTCATCATCATGAAATTGACGTTTTCGGTGTTTCTCATGAGGATTTCGTTGAGCCTTGCCGCAAAATCGGCGCTGTCAAAGGCGTTAAACGCAAAATAATCCAGACAAGCCTTGGTAAACGAATAATTCATAATCCCGTCATACTGGTCGCCCATCAGAAAAGGGTATGCATCGTGCCAGTTTTCGCCGATAATCACGCATTCGGGATTGATTTCACGGACGGCTTTTCTAAAGCTTCTCCAAAAATCATGGGAAATTTCGTCCGAAACATCAAGCCGCCAGCCATCAATATTATACTCTTTTGTCCAGAAGCACGCAACACTTAAAAGATAATCCCTGACAGCGGGGTTTGAAGTGTTAAATTTAGGCATATACGAGCAATGCGCAAAAACCTCATAATTGACGTTTTCCCTGTCGATTTTATCGCCGTCTATGATAAACCAATCATAATATTCAGAGCTTTTGCCGTGCTTGATAACATCTTGAAACTGCTTTAAATCCTCGCTTGTGTGGTTGAAAACAGCGTCAAGCACAATCCTCATTCCCTTTTCATGCGCAGAATTTACAAGCGTCCTAAAGTCTGATTCCGAGCCGAAATGCTCGTCAATCGCAAAATAATCGCTTATGTCATATTTATGGTTTGATTTTGACTTGAAAACCGGCGTGAGATAAATTGCGTTTGCGTTCAGCCCCTTGATATAGTCGAGCTTTTCGGTGATTCCCTTTAAGTCGCCGCCTGTAAAGCTATCCTGCTTTGGAATTTCACCCCACGACAGGTTTATATAGCGGTTATCCTTTTTAAAGTCGCCCCGCCTGAACCTGTCAACGAAAATCTGATAAAACACGGCTTCCCTCATCCACGGAACAACCTCGTGGACATCAGCTTTATTTATATACGGTATCTGAAAAAAGTTGTAAAAGCCGAGAGAATAGTTATATTCGGCGGTGAAGCCGTCCTCGGAAAAATAAAAATTCCCGTCGTCGGACTCAATGTAAAAAATATACACGAACCGCACGTCGTCAAGAAGAATTTCCGTTTCGTAAAAGTCAAAAAGCTTGTCGGAATAACGTTTTTCAACCTCTTTTACGCTCTGCTTTTCCGTAAATTCATATTTACACCCGTAAACAACGCTTATTTTTTTGATATTATCGTCCCTTGCCGTTCGGATTCTGAGCACGACCTCTTTTTCGCTTTTCGCAAAGGAATAATTCGAGCAGGGAATATGTAAAACTGCTTGTTTGTTCATAGTTATCTCCGTATAATTTTTTTTATGTATATTGACAAAGCTGTAAAAAGCACTTATAATTAAAGCATGAAAACTAAAATTACCATTAAAGATGTCGCACGTGAGGCAGGTGTTTCCGTCGCAACGGTTTCGTATGTTTTAAACAACAAAAACAGCGACAGAATAAGCCCCGAAACACGAAAGCGTGTTCTGCACATAATAAACCTTTTAAACTACATCCCGAATAAATCTGCACAGGCTCTTGCCACAAGCAAAAGCAGTCATATTGCTTTGCGATTTTCCGCTGCGGATTCGCCGATTAAGGCGGCGCAAAACCACTTTATCCTTACGCAGACCGCAGAGTTTTTTTCAAAGCATGGCTATAACACTGTTTTTGTGCCGGAAAGCTTTTCCGATAGAATAAGCGGTGTTGATGCGATTGTTTGCTTTGGCTTGGGCGAAAAGGAGTTTAAAAGGCTTGGCGATGCGAATTTTGTTCCGCTTATTGCGGTTGATTCGAGAATCGACGACCCGCTTTTTTTCCAGATTAATACCGATTTTGATAAAGTGAAAATTGCCGCCGACAAGTTTTTCAACAATGAAAAATATACCCTTGCGCTTACTGAAATAAGCGACCCTAAGCTTGTAAAAATAATCGGAAGCAAGCTTGAAAATGTTGTTTTCATCAAGTCAAGGGAGGATTTTTCAAGGCTTTCGGGAAATGTGCTTTTCACCGAAAAAGGACTGGAACAGCTTGCGCCTGACGGCTTGAATTCCTGCTTTATAAGCGGATTTGCCGACGAAAAAACGCAAAAGCTTTTCGATTGCATAAGGCTTGCGGAAAGCCGTGAAAAAATTGAAAATCACGACATTTTGGTTTGAAAATGACGGGCGGATTGCGGAAGGCAACCCGCCCGTTTCATTTCCACAGAATATTTTGAGGATATTCGTCTTTAGCTTATTGCTTTGAAGCTGTTAAAACCGTGGTGCTCGGGTCGTATGTAAAGGTGTAATCGCCGCCTTCATTTACGACAATATTGCCGTTTTCAAGCCCTGTAAACAGTGCCGCCGACGCTTCGTCAAGATTTGTAAAGCGCAGATATTCTGTGCCGACGGTTGTGCTGTCGCCGACGGTTACCATTGAGGTGAACATAAATTCGTCGTCTTTTTCAAGCGTTACGGCAAGGGTATAAATGCCGTTTTCCTCGGTGAACCTTGTTTTGTCGCTGTATTCGTCCTCCCAGCCTGTAATTTTTGCTCCCTTGATGTAATAATCCGTTTTGCTTTCGGCGACCTTTTCCTTGGTTTCGCCGTTATAGGTAAACAAAATTTTGTCGTAAGCGTTTGTGTTAAACTTTTCCTTGGTTTCCTCGGTGAAATTGGTGTTGTCGGTTTCGTAAACGTCCTCGGCGGGATTGGTGATAAGCGTAAAGGTATAATTTCCCGTTACCGCCACCTCAATGTTCGAGCGTTTTGCAGAGGCGTCGCCTAAAGAGCCGGCATTTTTAAAATATTCCTTGCCGTCCTGCTCGATTGATTCAAGATAGCCAAAGCCACGCTGATTGTGCCACTCTGTGTTAATCGCAAACTGGAACGCATCGCCCGCATAAAGGTCAAGCGTAATTGTGTATTCGTTTTTGCCGTCAGCCTTAGAAAGCTTGTGCTTATCAGTGATTACTGTGCCCCAGTTTGATTCAAGCAAAAGCGGGCTTGTGCCGCTTCCGACAATTGCAAATTCACGGGTGTCCTCTTGAAATTTGGTGAAGCCCGCAAAAATTGAGGTATCCTCGTTAAGCGCCGCTGTGAAATCGAATTTTCGGGTAAGCTGCGGCGTTGCAAACCAGCCCGTGAAATTAAAGCCGTCTTTTTCAGGAGCAAATTCCGCCGCTTTTCCGCCCTTGTCAATTTCCTCGCTTTTAAGCACGGTTGTGCCGTCAGAATCGAAATATGAAACCTTAATTTTTGCTTCAACAACACTTTCGCTATTGCCCGAGCCGCTTTCCTCCTTGCTTTGGCAGCCCGCAAATGCGGAAACCATCATGATTAGGGACAAAGCCGCCGTTATAATTCTTTTAAATTTCATTTTTTCACCTCATAATTATGTTTGATTAAACAGTTAAGCGCTGATTAATAGATTGCTTAAGCGTTTAAACAAATATAACATGACATTTTCATTGTGTCAAGAGGAAATTAATAAATTTTTGGCTTTAGTCAATGGATTCATTAAAATATTATAAATCAGACGCATAAATTTAGTGAAAATCAACAAAGAACTATAAAGCATAAAGCATTTTCCTGTCAAAAGCCTTGCTTTGGGAATATAATAAACGGGGTGATTATATGCCGGATTGCTGTATGGACGCAGAAAAGCTTGCTGTTGCGGCATCAACGCTTGCGGTCGCCTTGTCAAAGGATAAAAGCTGTGCGGAAATCGCCATGACGGCAAAATTTTTACATACTGTTGCGCAAAATATGACACTTATTCTTGACCAAAAGGTGTTTTGCGGCGAATGCAAAAAATGATGCGCACAACAAAAGTTGTGCGCATCAGCTTGGAATTATTTATTCGTTTATGAAAAACTTATTTATATCGTCGCTGTCAGCCGGAGCCGCTTCATCAGCCTTTTTATCATTGTCGGGAAAAGTGTCAAATTCCGACGAGCGCTCGTACAGGCTTTGGCGGTATTCGTCCATGGGCGAAGCTGTCGATTCGGCGGAAGCAGCCGTTTGCGCCTGCGGGATTGACTGCGGCAATTCGTCTTGCGGCACGCTTATGCTTTCCATTTCCGGTTCTTTTACGGGCTGCTGCGGCGCAGGGGGAATCGGCTCGTTATTTTCCGACCATTGTTCAAAGCTTGGCACGACGGTTGGCTGAGGAAGCCCCGCCGCTTGCGTGGGAAGTCCGTTGTTTACGACGGGCGCCGCCTTAAAGCCATTATTTCTTGTTGTTAAAAACGCAATCAGAACCACAAGCCCTAAAATCGCAAACATTCCATAGCCGATAAGCATGAAAGCAGGGCCTTTGCCTCTGCTGTGCTCGAGGACGACGTAAGGGACAAGAGAATCACGGAAATCCTGCTTTATAGCGGAAGAATATTCCGCAGTGGACATTCCGTAATAATTCAGGAAGTCCTCCTCGCCGTATGTGCTTATGTATGAGGAAATCCAATCATCTATGTATTCATCATAGACTTCAAGAGTATAATCCTTAAGCTCTGAATTCATCAAAACGACTTCGCCCTTAACAAGATAATTATTCGGGTCAACGTCAACATATCCGCTTTCCGAGCTGTAAGTCGCCTCAAGAAGCTTATCCATTTTAGCTTCGTTTTGTGTGCCTAGCACGCCGACAACCAGATAATATCCGCCTTTTTCAATCCATGTGACATAAAAGGTTTCTCTTTTGTTTTTCTGCTCGACTCCGTTTTTGGTGTATGTAGACTGTGCGCCTGAAATAACAAGATTGTCAAGCTTTGCGTCAACAACCATTCCCGGCTTATACTCGTCCATCAAAAGCGAATTTACCTCGGGGATATTTCCTGCCTGCCTTATAAAATCAACAAGCCCCCATGTTCCCAACGCAAAAAATATGATTGCGACAATAATTAAGCGAATAACCCAAGTTTTCTTAAGCATGAAATATCCTCCAGTAATATTAATCATCAGTTAAAAGCAATATGTTCCGTAAATGGTTTATCGCAAGGGAAGATACCATGAAAGAAAAATATTACAATACCACACTTTATTATACATTATGATTGCTTGTTTAATCATGAACAAATTATAAACATTTTATTACCTTAATGTAAATATTGCATAAGCTAAATTAAGTAAAATATGTATCCAACTGTTGCGCAACAAATTAACCGAAGCTTTTACACTTCGGCTTATTTCGTACTATTCTTTAGTAAAATACTACTTAATTTTTATCTTAATAAAATTATTTTTCCCCTTGCTTACAACGCTTTCGCTTGCAACAACTGCGTTTGCGTCAAGCAAAACCTCGCCGTCAAGCTTTACGCCTTTTCCTTGAATTGTACGGCGTGCGTCGCCCTTTGACGAGCAAAAGCCCGCCGCAACCAGAACATCAAGTATTCCCGCATTTTCAGCGCTTATTTCAAGGGTTTCGACGCTGTTCGGGATTCCGCCCTTTGCAATCTCATGATAGCGTTTTTCGGCGGGAGAAACGGCATTTTCGCCGTGATACATACGCACGATTTCTCTTGCGTAAACAAAATGAGCCTCACGGACATTTTCGTTTATAAGTGCCTGCGCCTTTTTAAGGTCTAAATCGGTTGTAAGCCTGAAATAATCCATTATAAGCGTGTCGGGGACTTTCATGCACTTTTCAAACATAATTTCAGCAGGCTCGTCAAGTCCGATATAGTTATCAAGCGATTTGCTCATCTTTTCTACGCCGTCAAGCCCGGGGAGAAGCGAAAAGGTAATAACCTCCTGAGGGCGCTGGCCATAATCCTTTTGCAAATCTCTGCCGACAAGCAGATTAAAGGTTTGGTCTGTTCCGCCGACTTCAACGTCCGCCTCGATTGCAACACTGTCATAGCCCTGCATAAGCGGGTAAAACATTTCGTGCATACCAATCGGCTGTTTTTCCGCAAAACGCTTTGCAAAATCATCACGCTCCATTATGCGGGCGACGGTGTACTTTCCCGCAAGAGAAAGCACGTCGGAAAAGTTCATCTTGCCAAGCCATTCTGAATTGTAGGTTATTCTTGTTTTTTCGGGATCAAGAATTTTCGTCACCTGCTCTAGGTAGGTTTGTCCGTTTTTCCTTGTTTGCTCGAAGGTGAGGGGCTGGCGGGTTTTGCTTTTGCCTGACGGGTCGCCGATCATTCCCGTAAAATCGCCGATAATAAACACGATTTCATGTCCAAGCTCTTGAAAAAGGCGGAGCTTTCTCAAAACAACCGAATGTCCGAGATGAAGGTCGGGACGGCTCGGGTCGGCGCCAAGCTTGATTTTGAGGGGCTTGCCCTCTTTAAGCCTTTCGATAAGCCCTTCCTTAGAGAATATATCAACCGCATCGCGGTCGAGAAGCTCTATAAGCTTTTCAACAGTCATGTCGTTCTCCTTTTCCGGTTTGCCCGTTTTCATGCGGGCAATTCCTTGAGTATTGATATTATTTTTGCCGTTTCCTCACGGGAAAGGCGCTTTTTCGGTTTATATTCCTTGAGAAATGTGACAAGCTCTTCCTCTGATGAAAAAACATAGTCGCTTTCACGCAGAACAAGCTTTGTGCGAATCATCGGGCTGCTTAGATAAAGCAAGCTTTCAATCCAAGCGTCAATCCCGTTTGCCCGCAGAATACTTTTAAGGATTTCCCTCTGCTTTTTCATCTGGCGCAAAGGGTTGTATATATCAAGCTCGGTTGTTTTGCCGTCACGATAAACCTTTTTTTGAACCCATCTCATGTCGTCAAAATGCCCGCAAAGCGTTCCTGAATGGTTTTTCGCCTCGATTGCAATAATGCCGTTCTGTCCGACGAGAAGCACGTCAAGCTCTGACTTGTTTCGCTTATACCGAATCGGCACATTGACGAAAACGTCATAGCCGAGGTTCAGCTTTTTGACTGTTTTAAGCAAATTTTTTTCGCCGTGAAGCCCCGAAAGCAAAACGTTATATTTCTTTGCGACAATGACATTTCCGATGCCGCAGGCAAGTATTGCCCCTATGAAAATAAGGGACATAAAGCTGTGGGTTTGGTTAAGCTTTGAATAAACGAAAATAATTAAAAGCAAAACAGGCATTGTCCCGAGGATAACCTGCAATGCGAAGTACAGACTTATTTTCTTGAAATTAATATTCTTGTACTTGTGAATTTTTTTCATTTGGCCGTCGCCGCCCTCCGCCGTCGTCTACACGTTAAATCTGAACAGAACGACGTCGCCGTCCTGCATGACATATTCCTTGCCCTCAAGCCGGACAAGCCCTTTTTCCTTTGCCGCCGCCATAGAGCCGCACTCGACAAGCTTGTCATAGGCGACGATTTCTGCACGTATAAAACCCTTTTCGAAATCGGTGTGAATCTTTCCCGCCGCCTGCGGTGCTTTTGTTCCGCGGGTGATTGTCCATGCACGGGTTTCAGGCTCGCCGGAGGTGAGGTAGGAAATAAGCCCCAACAGGTGATAGCCCTTTTGGATTATGCGGTTAAGCCCCGAATATTCAAGCCCCATTTCCGCAAGAAACAAGCCTTTGTCCTCATCGTCCATGTCAGAAATTTCCGCCTCTGTCTGCGCACTTATCGGCATGACCTCGGCATTTTCCGATTTTGCAATCTCAAGCACAGCCTTATACTGGGCGTTGTTTTCGACGCCGCCCGCAAAGTCCTTGTCGCTCATATTTGCGGCATAAATAACAGGCTTTGCGGAAAGCAAGGGCACTGTTTTCATGATTTCCGCCTGCTCGTCGGTCACGGAAAAGCCTCTTGCCGACTTGCCTGCCTGAAGATGCTCGAGAAGCTCTTCGAAAAGGTCAACCTCCTTCTGGAGGCTTTTGTCGCCCTTAAGCGCCTTTTTTGTGCGGTCGATTCGCCGCTCGACAAGCTCTATATCAGCGAAAACAAGCTCTAGATTAATTGTTTCTATATCCCTTGCGGCGCCGATTTTGCCGTCAACGTGAATGATATTGTCGTCCTCGAAGCAGCGCACAACATGGACAATCGCATCAACCTCACGAATATTCGACAAAAATTTGTTTCCCAAGCCCTCGCCCTTTGATGCGCCCTTTACAAGCCCCGCTATGTCAACAAATTCAAGAGTTGCGGGAACGATTTTGCGGCTGTTGTTCAGCTCCGATAAAACCTCAAGCCGCTTGTCCGGCACAGAAACGATGCCGACATTCGGCTCTATCGTGCAAAAGGGATAGTTCGCCGACTGTGCGCCGGCATTTGTCAAAGCGTTAAAAAGGGTGCTTTTCCCCACGTTGGGAAGCCCCACCATTCCAAGTTTCATCAGCAGTTTCCTTCTTTAGTTAATAATACACCTTGATATTATAGCATTATTCAGCGGGTATTTCAAGTTTTATTTCGCAAAAACGGCGAATTTGTGAATATAAACACAAAATTTCACAACAAAATTTTTGCGGTGATAATATGTTTGTAGGTTATTAACGAAATTTCCCTGATAAAAACGCAATATTTTGTTGATATTATTACTTGACCTGTCGTAGTAATCATGCTACAATATTACTACGACAGACGTACTACGTCAGACAATGTGCGGAGGTGCAAATTGATAAGCAGTGATGTAATCCGAGGCTATAACGATACGATGATTCTTGCGGTGCTTATTGAGGGGGATTCATACGGCTATGCCATTTCGAAAAGGATTGCCGAAATTTCAGACGAGCGCTATTTAATCAAGGAAACGACGCTTTATTCCGCTTTTATCAGGCTTGAAAAAAACGGCTTTGTGCGGTCATATTCGGGCGAAGCAAGCATGGGCGGACGGCGAACCTATTACAGCATTACGGACAGCGGAATGGAATATTATCGTGAAAAGTGTAAAGAATGGGAAGTTACGCAAGACGTTATAAGCAAATTTATAAGAGAGTGAGGGGTTTTTATGGGACAATTTTTAAGCTTTTTAAACAGGATTTTTTACGGAATTGAGGACACACCTGAAATTCTCATGGCAAAAAGTCAGCTTTTAAGCAATATGCAGGAAAAATACAACGACCTTATTGCGGAGGGAAAAAGCCCGTCCGAAGCGGAAAAAATCGTGATTGAGGGCTTTGGTGATGCCGATGAGGTGCTTGCCGAGCTTGGAATAAGCCGTTCTGGCAATCAAGCGGGAGAACAAAATATAGATAAAACAACCGTTGAAAAATATTTCGCACACAAAAAGCAAAGCGGTTTCAGGATTGGCTTTGGGGTTATGCTTTGCATTTTATCGGTGACTTTTCCGATTTTATTCGGCAATTCCGATTCTGTTATAGTTATGAAAAACGGTGAGCTGGTCGGTGTTTTGCTGTTGTTCATATCAATTGCGGCTGCCGTTTCGCTTTTTGTTTTGACGGGCTTGAAAAGCGAGGATTATAAATGTTTTAACAAGCCTTTTTGTGTAAGTCAGGAAACGGCTTTGTATGCAAAAACGCTTTCTGACGGCTTTAAAAGCCGCTATACCATGTCGATTGTGATTTCGATTGCGGCATATATTTTATCTATAATTCCCACCATTGTCATGTCAGAGCTTGATATGAATGATAATCTCGGCGCTGTATTTTTGTTTATAATTGTCGGCGCAGCAACCTTTAACCTTATATATCACACGTATATAAACGAGGGCTTTAAAACAGTGCTTAAGAAAAAGCAAAACAATGCCGGAGATAACAAAGAAAATGCCTTGCACGGCGCTGTTTCCGCAATTTATTGGTGCATAGTGACGGCTTTATATCTTGCGTGGAGCTTTATCACCATGGATTGGGGCCGCACATGGATTATATGGCCTGTTGCGGGTGTGCTTTTCGGTGCGGTTGAGGGTGTGATTATGCTTGCAACCAAAAATAGCGCTAAACAATAATGCCCGAGTCAAAAACTCCCTTGCCGGCGCAGGGGAGTTTTCCGCATTTTATACTAAATTGTTTCAACAATAGCTTGGTATTAATCAACCTCGAAAAATCCTCTTTCCTCAATGCTGTCGCCCCGATGGATAAGCGCAAGCATTTCGTCGGATATGTCAAAATGCTTTAGATAAAGGTAAGAGTTTGATTTTCTGCCGTTGTTGTAAGCGTTGCCCGTGTCCCAGATTGTGTCGGCATAAACCCAGCGCCCGTCAATATATGCCGCCGACCATTGGTGGTTTTGCGGCGACGAAAGCAAATCCTCATACTCTATTCCGCTTGAGGCAGAGCTTCCCGCAATGCTTACGCATCTGATTCCCTGCGCCTGAAGCATCGCCGCATAAAGATTGGCATAGCCTGTACAGACTGTTCGGCGGCGCTCAAGCACGTTTACAAGGGCGATTGTGTCCAAATCTACATTTGTATGGCTTGCGTCAAAATCATAATAGATATTCGCAGAAATCCACTCGGAAACGGCACGAGCCTTGTCATAATCGCTTTTAAGCCCCTTGCACACCTCGTCGGAAATGCTCTTGATTTCGGCGAGCGTTTCGCTTATTTCGGTTTTGTCCGCCGTCGGGCTTATGTAAACCTCGACAACCTCTTTTGGAAGCACCTTTATCTTGTCAAACAAAGCCGCATTTTTTTCGGCAAGTCCATTGTCGGGGATATGCCAGCCGTTTTCGCCGTATTCAACACGAAAGCTTATTATATCGCCGTCCGCAAGCCTTATACAAAGCTTGTCAACCGCTGACAGAACTGTTTCGGTGGTTATTTTCGCAGTGAATTTGCCGCCGCTGTCGCCTGAAAATTCAGACTTGGCATAGCGGTTTCCGCTTAAAAAAACGGCGGTTGCTTTCTTAAAGGTGTAGCTTCCCTCAAGCGTTATCGTGTCGCCGTCAAAAATAATATGTGCTGAATTTTGCGGGTCATATCCGGTGTAAACGTCGAAAAAGCCTGTTTTTTCCTCAATAGGAACAGGCTCGGCTGTGGTTTCCGCCGTGGGAACAGGCTCGGCTGTCGTTTCCGCTGTGGGAACAGGCTCTGATGTTGCGGTAACGGCTTGTGAGGTTGTGGAAACAGGCTCGTCCGAGGTGTTGTTTTTTTCACGGCACGCAGTCAAAATAAGCAAAAAAGCTATTGCAAAAGCAAGTATTTTCATTTTTTTCATTCCTGCTCCGATTAAAGTTTTCATAAGGATTGCGGGCTAATCGCCTTAAGGCTATTTCCCGATAATTGTCCTGAGCGCCTTAAGCTCGTCCTTTGTGAGGTCCCTGTGTTCGCCCGGCTTAAGCATACCAAGCTTTATGTTGCCGACGGCGGTGCGCTTAAGACGGATAACCTCCGCACCGACGGTTTCGCACATTTTGCGGATTTGGCGGTTGCGCCCCTCTTTGATGACAAACTGTAAAACCGTGCGTTCTGCTTCTTCGGTAAGCACGGTGATAACGCAGGGCAGAGTCGTCCTGTCGTCAATTTCAACCCCCGACATAAGCTTTGCAATGTCCTCCTCGGCAATCTTCCCCTTGATTGTGACACGGTAGGTTTTTGAAAGATGGCTTTTCGGGTGCATAATGTCGTTTGCAAAAGCGCCGTCGTTCGTCAGAAGAAGAACCCCCTCCGAAAGCCTGTCAAGCCGTCCGACAGGATAGACCCTCTGCGGAATATCGCTTAAAAGCTCCATAACAGTTTTTCGCCCAAGCTCGTCAGACATGGTTGTGACATAGCCTCTCGGCTTGTAAAGCAAAATATACCTGAGGTCAGAGCGTGCCGAAATGCGAACTCCGCCAATCGTGATATTATCCTCGGGCGCAGCCTTGTCGCCAAGCTTTACAGGGTGTCCGTTTACACGAACCTGTCCCTTTTCGATAAGCTCTTCCGCCTTGCGGCGAGAGCAATAGCCGCTGTCGGCGATTAATTTTTGAATCCTTGTCTTTTCCATATAAGCCTTTCAACCGAAAAAGTCGGTTATCATGTCCCACAAAGATGGGCTTTGCTCTTTTATTTTACATTCCTCGGCAGTGAAAATGGGGATTTCTCCGACGACCACGCTTTCGGAAACAAGCTTTATTGTTCCCACACGCTCGCCCGCCGAAACTCCCGCATAAACAAACCTCGGAAGCAGGACGACACCTCTTAAATTCTGTCTTTGCTTCGCCGTAAGCCAAACCTCAACAGATTCCGCCGCCTTGATTTTAACGCTTTCCTTTTCGCCGCCCGCAACGGCGATTTCGCTCACTTCAAGCCTTTGCCCGACACTATGCTTTTCATATTGCGCAAAGCCGTAATCAAGCATTCTGATATGGTCGTTCCAGTCGTCCGGCGCATAAAGCGTTACGGCGATAAGGGTAAGTCCGTCACGCTCTGCCGATGAAACAAGACAGCGCCCCGCATCGTCGGTAAATCCTGTTTTGACGCCGTTTGCGCCGCCGTAAAACTTAAGCATTTTGTTTGAATTTTTAAGCCAGCGCTCTGAAACAGGATTGCCGAACTCCGTTTTGATTGCCGTTTGCGAGCATATTGCGGCAAATTCTTCATTCTGAATTGCATAAGCGGCAAGCCTTGCCAAGTCGTGCGCCGTGGTATAATGCCCGTTTGCGTCAAGCCCGGACGGTGTCACGAAATGCGTGTCGTCAAGCCCAAGCTGTTCCGCACGGCTGTTCATGAGGTCAACAAAGGCATTTATGCTTCCGCTTACGGAAACGGCGGCGGCATTTGCGGCGTCATTTCCCGACGGAAGAAGCATTCCCTGCACCAAGGCACGGCGAGTGACAATATCGCCCTCGACAAGCCCCATTGACGAGCCTTCAACCTTGATTGCAAGCGGATCAACGGTGAATTTTCGGTCGAGGTCGCCCGCCTCAAGCGTCAAAAGCGCCGACATAATTTTCGTCGTGCTTGCCATTGCTCTTTGTTCGTCGGCATTTTTACCGAAAATAACGTTACCGCTTTTCGCCTCTATCAATATTGCCGCCTTTGCCGAAACCGTCGGCTCTGCTGCCTCAACCGAATAAGCGGGAACAACCATTGCCGCCATAAAAACGGCTGTTATTGCCGCAAAGGCTGTGATTTTCTGTGCGGCATTTTTTATAAATACAGATTTAACCATAAAATCCCCCTAAGCTTGTTTGTCTGTATAAGCTTATGCTTTTTCGGGGGAAAAAATGTTTCTACTCTGCCTTTTCGCCCTTATCTTTGGCGAAAATTTCCTTTACTTTTAAAATAAGCTCCGGTGCGCCGGAAATAATTCCGTCAACAGCGCTTGTTTTTGCGTTCATCTCTAGAAGCTTTACGTCGCCCTTGTTAATAACGATAAAGCCTTGCGGATGAATGGAAATTCCCGCACCCGAGCCGCCTGCGAATAAATCCTTGGAAACGTTTGCGGGCAAGTCAGAGCCGCCTGCGACAAAGCCGAATGACACCTTCGAAACAGGGATAATAACCGTTCCGTCGGGGGTTGAAATCGGTTCGCCCACAATGGTGTTTACGTCAACCAGCTCTCTTATTTTTTGCATTGCCGTGCTCATCAGCCCTTGAATTGGATGTTCTGCCATTTTTTATTCCTCCGTTTTTATCTGAATTAAGCGTGTTTTTTGTCATATTTATAAAAAACGCCAAGCCGCATACAATTGCGGTAAACAGGCGGATTTTAACCGTTCCCTTGCCCGAATAGACTGTTTCTTCCTTTTGAAAATCTATGCCTATGTCAATATCACGGATTTTAAGCGTCATTATGCTGTCAAGCCAGCCGATTGCGTTGCCGACAAGCATATTAATCTTTCCGTAATTAAGCGCCGCCTTTGCCGCATCGTCGCCGCCCGCCGTAATTTTGAGGTCATGGACGTTGATTCTGATGCTTTTTATAAGCTTTAAAAGCGGCTTTTTCGCACTTGACACAAAAAGCTTAACCTGTTCTAAAAGCTTGCCTAAATCTTGCTTTTTCTTTTTCGGCTTTGGCTTTTTTTCCTGCTTTTTTGCGCTTCCGGTGTTATTTTCAGCCTTTGCTTCGACGTTATCCTGCACACTTATATCCTGCGGTTCTTCCGCTTGCGGCTGTTCGTCGGCGCCCATCTGAAGCTCACGTGCAAGGCTTGCCGCCTCGGAAAGCGCCTTATCAGGCTCTTTCCCTTGTTTTTTTTGCTTTTTCAGGAGAGCTTTTCGCTTTTTCGCAAGCTCTTTTTCTTCCTTCCGACGTTCTTTTTGCTTTTTCTTCCTAAGCTTTTTCGGCGATTCGGGAAAACGTATCACAGTAAACATCAGATATTTTATCTTTACCGAAAGCTTGTCCCTGTATTCAACCTCAACCACCGCCGACGAGGCAAGCAAAACCACAAATAAAAGGACGACCGCCCCCGTGATAATCCAGCCCGTCATGGCATATTCTCCTCAAGCTCGTCCAAGGAAAGCTGTTCGCCGCCGTCGGGGATTTCGGGAAGCTGGGAAATGTCCGTCATTCCAAAGCAAAGCAGAAAATGCGCCGTCGTGCGGAAGGTGACGGGTCTGCCCGGCAAATCAAGCCGCCCCGCTTCTTCCAGAAGCCCACGCTCGACAAGATTATTCACTGTTGCAGAGCTGTCAACACCACGAACCTGCTCGACAAAGGCTTTTGTTACGGGTTGGTTATAGGCGACAGCGGAAAGCACCTCAAGCGCCGCCTGCGAAAGCGGAGCGTTTCTTTTGGTGCTTAATAAAACCTTGATATAATCGGCATATTCTTCCCGTGTGACAAGCTGAAAGCTGTCGCCGAGGCGGGTTATTCTAAGGGCGCTTTGCTCTTGTGCATAGCGGTTGTTAAGCATATTTATAAGCTTTATGATGGTTTCGGCTTCGATTCCCGACGCTTTTGAAAGGCGCACAAGTTCTGACGGCTCGCCGCTTGCAAACAAAAGCGCTTCAATCACGGCAATACCCTCGGTATAGTTCATGCGCACCCTCCTTTCATGTTTTAACCTACTGTCATCGGGCTTTTTCTGCCCGTGAAAACAATGGCTTGTCCGTCGTCCGAAACCTCAAGCCGTCCAAGCCTTGCAAGCTCAAGCACCGCAAGAAAAACCGCAACCCCGTCCGAGCGGGAAAGCCCTCTGTACAGGCTCTGCATTTTAAGCTCGCCAACACGGTTAAGCCGTTTGAGGACGTATATTATTTTCGAATATACAGTCGCATAGCTGTGCGGAATAACCGCCTCAACCGACGGCTCTTTCTGCTGTGCCTTGACGATTCTGCGGCGGGAAAGCGCCATATAAGCCTTTACAAGCTCGCTTAGGCTTGCGCTTCCGAGGTAAAGCTTGTCGTCCTCAAGCGCCTGCGTCTCTCGTGTGAAAATTCCGTCGCCGACATAGCGTGCCTTAAGCTTTGCCGCAACCGCCTTGCAAAGCGCATACTCAATCAGTATGCCCTCAAGCTCTTTTTTAAGCTGTTCGACCTCATGCTTTGGCAAAAATGCCGCCGATTTAATATGGATAAGTCTTGCCGCCATTTCAAGAAAATCTGACGTAACCTCCATATCGGCTTCCGCCATGCGCTCGAGATAAAGCATAAACTGCTCTAAAAGCTTTGTTATTTCAATATCCTTTATGTCAAGCTTGTGCTTGGCAATAAGCGTTAAAAGCAAGTCGAGAGGGCCTTCAAAAACCTCAAGCTTGAAATTCAAGTCGGACATATCATTTGCTCCAAATCAAACATAGATATAGCCAAGGAAAAAAGTCATATAGTCAAACCCAATAAGCACGTATTGAACAATAAAATCAAGAAGCCCGCTGAATACGCCGAATGACATAAGAATGAATAAAATCGGGAAGAAATAGCGCTCGTATCTCATGAATTTGAAATAGGTTTTTTCCTTGAGGATTACAAGCAGAATTTTCGAGCCGTCAAGCGGCGGAATGGGAATAAGATTGAAAAAAGCGAGATATAAATTTATTTTCACAATTATAGAGAGTGCGAGAAGGACATACACATTCCATGATAAAAGAAAACCGATTTTCAGTACAATCATGAAAATAAGCCCCATGATTATATTCGAAAACGGCCCCGCAAGTGCAACCAGAGCCATTCCCGCACGCATAGAAACCTTGCGGTAGTTTACGGGGTTTGTCGGCACGGGCTTTGCCCAGCCAATCCCGAAGAGAAGCATAACCACAGAGCCGACAGGGTCGAGATGGGCAAACGGATTTATCGTAAGCCGCCCCATGCTTTCCGCTGTTCTGTCGCCCAAAACCCTTGCCATTGCCGCGTGCGCAAATTCGTGTATAGGAAAGCAGGTCACCATGATAAGCCCAAGCGTTATTACGCTTAAAAGAATTGTCTGCATATCCGAACCGCTCATTATTAAACCAAGTATGCCGCCCATTTATTCACCTCTGTTGTGTCTTGTTTATACTATTATAATGCAATTTTATGCTTTTGGCAAGAGATTTATTTTTCTCCGCCGTCAATGCTGTCATTGCTGTCGTCAAAATCGTCTGCGTTTTCATCGGCTTTGTCTGCGATAATATTGTTTTCCTCTGCCTGCGCCGTTTCGTGCGCTGTATCAGCGTTTTCATCGCCTTGAACAATTTCCTCCGAAAAGCCCTCCGGCAAATCCGCCGAAAGCTCTTTCCCTTTAAGCCTGAGCCACTGTGCGGCAAGCATTGCCGCAAGCAAAATCAAGCCTGAAAGCGAAAGCACAAGCCCTGTTTTCAAGCCGGCAGGGAAGAATTTAAGCTCGATTTTATGGTTTCCCGCAGGAATTTCAACCGCCAAAAGCCCGCCCAAAACCTCTGAAAGCTCTGCCTTTTTGCCGTCAACATATGCCGTCCAGCCTTCCTCATAAGGAATTGTTGTAAAAAGCAGGTCGCCGTCGGCACTTTCGCAGGTTATTTCCAAATCAGAGCCGGAAACCCGTGTGACGGTCGTATTTGCGTTCTTTTCATGAAGCGCCGCAGTCGCCGTCTTGAGCATATTTTTGTCCAATGAATAGAAATAAAACTTCTCCGCATAAAGCTCTTCTTCCTCAAGCTTAAGCCGAATTTCAACTGTTTCGCCTCTTTCAAGGTCGCCGAGATACGCAATATGGCTGTTGTCGAGGGCAAAAGCGTCAAGCTTGTCAGAATAAACCTTTACCTTGCGCTCGTATTTCGTGGAAATATACATATAAAGCGGGCCTGTCTGCTTTGCCGTTATTTTAAAATCAATATACGAATCGTTGCTTGATTTATCCTTTTTAAAGCCGTCATGGTCGTCTGTCGTGCGGGATTTATTGATGTTTTTTTCAGTTTGCTCGGGATATTCTGTCGGAACAAATACGTCAAAGCGCTCGCCGCAGAGGGCTGAGAGAATGTCGTTCTGATTCGTGAAAGGATTCGTCGGATTAAGCATAAGCAGAACGTCGGAAATTTCGTCTGTTCCGAGGTAAGCGAAAGGCATCGCATCGTCGTTTTCGTAAACGGTAATGTCTTCCTCAAGCTCGCCAAGCTCACGCAAATCGGAAAGCGAAAACTGCTTTTCATACCACGTCGGAAGCAAAAGCTTTTCGCCCTTGTTAAGCACATATTTGACGCCGAAAATGTCGTCCGTCACAGGCGTCGCCCCGTCATAGCGTGAAAAATGCGATCTCGACGTATAGCCAAGCTCTTGCAAAAGCATAATTGCCTTTGCATTAAGCGTGCTTGAGCTGTGGCTCATGCCGTACATTCTAAGTGCCATCGGGTCGTTTACCGCCCTGTGAAACGTTTTTTCCATGCGGAAAAAGCTTTCGTCACGGTTATAAACCTCCGTCACAACCTCACGTGTCGGCAGAATAATATCCGTGTACGACGGGCGGGTCGAATAAACAATATCCCTGTCCGCCTTGTCGAGGCTTGTAATCGTGTTGAAAAACAGCTCTACTCCGACAAAAACCGCAAGCGCAACCGCAATCGAGCCGTTGTGATAATCCTTTTTGAGGACGTAGAGGAAAATTCCCGTAAAGGCGACAATGCCGATTGCGGGGAGAATAACCTCGATTCCGTCAAGCTTTTCAAGGTTGAGGCTTTCAAAATAAAGCGCAACGCCGATTATGCCGACGGTTGACAGCGCAATAACCTTGTTTTTGAGGGTTTCGAGCCTTTCAAAAGCCTCCGCCGCAAATGTTGCCAGCAAAAAGCTTATCATAAAGGAATAGCGATATGGAAGCCAGTTCGGCATTTGTCCGCCGTGCCAGAACATATCAACCGGTCTGATATACATAAACACGAACATCAAGCCAAGGAGAATGCCGCTTCCTATGCGCTCTCTCGCCGATATTTTTTTATGCGCAAAATAACAAATCGCAAGCACAAGCACAGCCGTGCCGGTGTAAATAAACGGAAGCCCCTCCATACGAACAGTGTCGTACGAGTTTGGGAGAAGCTTTCCAAAAGTGTTTATTATGTTGAAATTTTCCGTGACGGTATAGTCGGGGTCTGAAAATTCGAATTTTCCAAGCGAAAGCGATTTTACCACCGGCAAAATCATAAACATTGAAATCAGGATTGCGCTTATCGCAGAGATGCCGAAAATTCCCGCTTTTTTTGCCCTTTCCGAAAAAGGCTTGTCCTCATAGGTTTGGATTGCGAAAATGTAATAAACAAAATAAATTGCCGAAAAAATTCCAAGCATATAGCCGATATAGAAATTAGTGATAAAGCCATAGGAAAGCGCAAAAACAAGAAGCCCGAACTTTCCCTTTTTGCATAAA
Source organism: uncultured Oscillospiraceae bacterium (assembly GCA_964649485.1). Lineage (GTDB taxonomy): Bacteria > Bacillota > Clostridia > Oscillospirales > Ruminococcaceae > JAAYSD01. The sequence goes on from CAZYRV010000012.1 coordinate 30,800, forward strand.
TTCTCGATTGCAAGTGCAATAATCGGCAAAATCATGACGCCGTCAAGCCACATCGGGTTCATTGTCTGGGTGATAAAATACGAGCACAAGGCATAGCTTGAGGAGATGATAATAGTCGTAAGCTTGCCTGTGTGCCTTGATTTATCAAGGAAAAGCCCAAAGCAAAGCCCTGTCATTCCCGCCTTTGCGACCATGATGGTGAGAAGCCCCTCTGTTATCATTTCTCGGGGGAAAAGGTACATCAAAAGCATAAACGGGCTTGCCGCATAATAGCCGATTATACCCATCATTTCGCCCGAAAGAGTCCTGCTCCATGAATAGAAAAGGCTTTCCTTGCCGGCAATTACGTCGTACATATAATCGTAATAATAGACGTACTGGGCGTTTAAATCAAGCGACAAAACAGAGTGTTGTCCAAACGGATAAACCCCGAAAAAAGCATAAGAAACAAAAAGGATAATTGCGGGCACAAAAAAGCACAAAAGCAGATGCCTGTTGCGTTTAAAAAAAGAATTGAACCCTTTTGCTATTCCTGCGGTTTCAGACATTGCCGTCCTCCTTTTTTGTTTCCTCTGAAATTATATAGCGGGGGCGGTTTTTGATTTCCTCATAAATTTTTGAAATGTAAAAGCCGATGATTCCAAGCGCAAGCATAATTATGCTTCCTATAAGCAAAAGCAGCAGAATAACCGTGGTAAACCCGTCCTGCGAGCCGCCCGAAAGAAAGCGCCAAAGCGTTTGGATTCCGAGAATAAGGCTGAAAACAAGAAAAACCAAGCCTGTCCCCGTCACGATTTGCAGCGGCATGCTTGTAAATGAGGTTATTGAATTTACGGCGAAGACAAAAAGCTTTTTAAAGCTCCATTTTGTTGTCCCTGCGGCGCGCGGCGCAACGTCAAACTCAATCTGAGTCGTTTTAAAGCCGACCCAGCTTGAAAGCGCACGGTAAAACGTAAGCCTTTCAGGCATTGAATTTAATGCGTCAAGAACCTTTCTGTCCATAAGCTTAAAGTCGCTTGCGCCGTCAAGGTTTATCCCCGACGAGCCTTTTAAAAGCTTGTAAAAGCTTTTCGCAAAAAGCTTATAGAAAAGCCCTTCCTTGCCTCGGCTTGCCTTAACCGCCTCGACGACTTCAAAGCCCTGCTCCCACAGGCGGTACATTTTTACAATAAGTGAGGGCGGGTGCTGGAGGTCACAGTCTATTAAGACGGCGCAATCTCCCTTTGCGGCGGCAAGTCCGGCGAAAATCGCCGCTTCCTTACCAAAATTGCGTGAAAAGCGAAGCCCCCTTACATAGGAAAGCTCGGCTTGCTTTTGGATAAGCTCCCATGTTTTGTCACGTGAGCCGTCGTCGGAAAAAATTATCTCAAACGGGATATTCTCCGCCGATAATATTTCGTGAATGGTAGAAACAGTATTTTCAATATTTTCCTGCTCGTTGTATGCGGGAATAATCACTGAAAGCATGGCAAATCCTTTCGGGGAATTATTCGCCGATTATTTTGATGACAATGGTTTTGTTGTCGCCGGCATCAAAATCGGCGTAAATAAGCTGTTGTTCTGCGCCAAGCTCTATCCGTCCGTCCGTAATTGCCGCCGAAACAGTGTTCCCCGTAAGAATCGACTTAAGGTAAGCGCAAGCCTGCTCTTTGGGATATTTGCGGATTATACGGTCGTTTACGATATCGCTTAAAAGCTCGAGAAAATCCTCACGAAGCTCGTCATTCCAACGGCCGAGGAAAAGTGCAGAGCCACAGTCACAGGCGGTCACCACAACAATTCCGTCACAGACAGAATTTCTGCGGATACATTCCTGAACTTCGGCGGTGATGTTGAAAAACTCATCCTTTGAGTTGGCAGTTACGGTTAGGCTGTGTCTGAAGATTTTCATATTAGTATACCCTTCCTGTCATAATGTATGCCGTTTAGGTTTCTAAAAGCGGCACAAAGCTCTGAATGGAAACAACAATAATACTGAATACCGATTAGCATAAAACAGCGCTAGCCTGCGCCTTTTTCTGAATCAATACCGGTTTCGGTAATCACAAGATTGCCCGCCTTTGCCGAAACAATAACCGAGCATCGGCTTTTTACGCTTCCTGCACTCATACTGCCTTTAAAGCTTCCGCCTTCGAGAAAGCCTGCGCTTATTGTGCCAGAATTTGTTTCGTATTCAAGGTAATATTCGCTTTTTGCGGGAAGCTCTAAGCTTACTCCGCCTGAGGCTGTTGTTGCGTTAAAGTCGCCGTCAAGCCCGCTTAAAGCTGCGGATATTCCGCCGCTTATCGAATAAAGCGAAAAATTTCCCGAGCAGTTTACTATGCCGATATTGCCGCTTGTCACGGACAGGTCGAGAAAAACCCGCTCTACACCCTCGGCAATAACCGAGCCGGTCGTCGTCACAGAAACAAGCTTTTTAACCTTGTCCTGCGGAAGCGAAAGCGTAAGGCGGTTTTCGTCCCTCCGAAGCTTAAAAAGGGCGATTCTCGTGTCAGTTTTAACGGTGATTTTAAGCCCCTCGGTTTTGTCGTCATACTCTGCCGAAAGCTCGCCGTTCCCGATATATTCAAGCCTGATGTCGTTTCCGTCGTGGACGGAAAGGTAAAGCTCTGTCGTGGGGGCATTTACCTCCACATAAGGAACAGTGTCGAAATTTCGGCTTATTGTTTCAGTACGATTGTTTTTTTCGGGCGAAAACGCATAAACCGCATATGCCGCCGCACCGAACACAAGCGCACAGGCAAGCGAAAAAAGCATATATCGGGGAAGCCTCCCCGCTTTTGCGGGCATTATTCTTCTCTTACGGCGATTCCAAGCTCGTCAAGCTGTTTTTCGTCGATTGCCGAGGGGCATTCCGACATGGGCTCGCTTGCGTTTTGAAGCTTTGGAAATGCCGTTACGTCACGCAGGCTGTCACAGCCGCACATAATCATTGCAAGGCGGTCAAGCCCGATTCCCGCACCGCCGTGCGGGGGAGCACCGTATTTATAAGCGTCAACAAGAAAGCCGAATTTTGCGTCTATCTCCTCTTTGGAAAGACCCAAAGCACGGAACATTCTCTCCTGAAGCTCATAATCGGTTATTCTGATAGAGCCGCTTGAAAGCTCGACTCCGTTTAACACAAGGTCATAAGCCTTTGCACGGACCTTGCCCGGATCGCTGTCGAGATATTGAATGCACTCGTCCATGGGCATGGTAAACGGATGGTGCATGGCAAGCCATTCGCCGCTTTCCTCGTCCTTTTCGAAAAAGGGAAACTCCGTTATCCACAGGAAGGCAAAGCCCTCGGGGATAATGTCAAGCTGTTTTGCAAGCTTGTTTCTAAGCGCACCCAAAACAGGCAGGGTAACGCTGTTTTTGTCGGCGACAATAAAGGCGCAGTCGCCCTTTTCAAGCCCAAGCCTTGAGATTATTTCCGCAATTTCGTCTTCTGTCATAAATTTGCCGAAGGAAACGTTCGGCTTGTCCTCAACCCAGCGGATATAAGCAAGCCCCTTTGCGCCGATTCCCTTGACAAATTCGCCGAGCTTGTCTATTTCCTTGCGGGAAAGCTTGTCGGCGGCGGCTTTTGCGGCGATTCCACGGACGCTTCCGCCGGATTTAACCGCATCGGCAAAAACGCTGAAGCCGCATTTTTCCGCCATTTCTGACAAGTCGCAAATTTCCATTCCGAAGCGAACGTCAGGCTTGTCCGAGCCGAAGCGGTTCATTGCGTCGGAATAGGTTAAGCGTCTAAGCGGCAGGGCAATGTCAACATCAAGCACTTCCTTGAAAAGCCGCTTGATAAAGCCCTCGTTCATCTCTAAAATATCGTCAACGTCAACGAACGACATTTCAAGGTCTATCTGCGTAAATTCGGGCTGGCGGTCGGCACGCAAATCCTCGTCACGGAAACAGCGGGCAAGTTGAATATAGCGGTCATAGCCGGAAATCATCAGAAGCTGTTTATAAATTTGCGGGGATTGAGGCAGGGCATAAAACTTGCCGTGGTGGATTCTGGAGGGAACAACATAGTCACGGGCGCCTTCGGGTGTTGATTTAATCATCATCGGCGTTTCGATTTCGAGAAAGCCGTTTTCATAATAATATTCACGGGCGACACGGGCAATTTCATGCCGCATCATGAGGTTTTTCTGCAAATTGCTTCTGCGCAAATCAAGATAGCGGTATTTAAGCCGTAATTCCTCGTTGGTTTTGCTTTCGGCGACAATTTCAAAAGGCGGTGTATGCGCCTTTGAAAGAACCCGCAAATCGCTTACAAGAATTTCAACATCTCCCGTTTTCATCTCGGGATTAACGCTTTCTCTTTTGCGAAGCAGACCTTTTGCCATAAGCACAAATTCGCTTCTGACGGTTTTTGCTTTATCAAAAGCATCAGCGGGCGTTGACTCGTCAAAAACAAGCTGTACAAGTCCTGTCCTATCTCTTAAATCAACAAAAATAATACCGCCCTTGTCACGGATTCTCTGCGTAAATCCGCCGACCACAACCTCTTGTCCTATTCCCTCGACCTCTCCGCAATAATGAGTGCGGCGAAGCCCCGCCATTGTATCAGCCATAATAGTTTCCTTCCGTTTGCTTTGTAAATATTTGTTATTTTCTCGCTTTTAAACGATTTTCAGTCTATTAGTGACAGTATAACACAAAAAGGCCGGTTTTTCAAGAGCAAATTTTCAGGGGTGAGGCAGGCCCTCTCGGTATGCCGCCATAATATCCTTGAAAATTTCGCCGTTTGACGGCGGAGTCCATGTGATTGCGTTTGCGCCGGCTTCGATTGTTGCTTTTATGCTTGCCTCTGTCGGGCCGCCTGTTGCGATTATGGGGACATTTGGAAATTTCGCTCGAATTTTTCGTACAACGTCGGTTGTTTTCCCTGCGGCGGAAACGTTGAAT
>CAZYRV010000013.1:0-24077 GCA_964649485.1 uncultured Oscillospiraceae bacterium
GGGGCTGGTGCTGATAACAATACAAAATTCCCTCTGCTTTTGCAGAGGGAATTAATATTATAGCCTGTTTCGCCTGAAAAACCACCTGCGCCGCCGCTTAATCGTTTTTGTTATCTTAAGCGTTTTCCCCTCCTCGATAAACACGCCGTTGCCGCCGATTTGCGCAACCGTGTCCTCATCAAAGCGTTTGTCAAGCCGCTTGAAATCCTCCCTCGAAACAATCGCAAACGGATCATAGCAGACCCCCGCACCTTGCCTAAGCGCATCAAGCGGAAAGCACATTTCCCCCTCAAGAGAGGTTTGGATTGCGTCGGGAAGCCCGCTTTCCCAAAGCGACAAGGCGAGCGCCTTAATCGGCAGAATGCGGTGATTTATGAAAGCCGTGCTGTTGTAAAAAATCAAGTCCTCCTGCGGGATAATAATGGTAAAATCAACATTTTCCCCCGAAAAAGACCAAAAGCCCCGCATTTCGCTGTATTCGGAATCAAACAAAAGCTGTGCATAATCATACTTTGCGTGCTGGGATAAGCCAAGCGTATGCTCCTCGTTTAAAAGCTCTTGATTTTTTGAGGTTATTTCGTCAAGCGTTTCCTCCTCGTGAAACCAATAGCCGCTTTTAAAAGGAAAGCCGCCGTTTATGACCGCCGAACAAACCCTCTGCGAAAGGTTATCCGCAATTTTATTCTTGTCAAATTGAAGCGTAAGCGAAAAATAAGCCGGCATAAAACCATTCCTTTCACAGCATTTCTTTAATTATAACGCAAAATAAATATTTTTGCAACAGCAAAAACAGAAAAGGATTCTCCATTTTATATGAAGAAGCTTTTGATTTATTTATTTTCTTGATTGTGCTTAAAGCCTAAATATGCCTCTAAAATAACCGCCGCCGCAACTGCGTCAATGACCTCACGGCGCTTTTTGCCCCGCTTGTTCACGTCGTTCATCATATTGTGCGCCGTGACCGTCGTCGAGCGCTCGTCCCACATTTTTACAGGAACGGCGACAAAGCGCCTAAGCTCCTCCGCAAAAAGCTGACATTTCTGCGAGCGGGGGCCTGCACTCCCGTTCATGTTAAGCGGGTTGCCGACGACGATTTCGCCGACGTCATATTCCATTGAAAGATGAGCGACCTTTTTCACGCATTCGTCAAAATTGCGCTCGTTCACCACGCCGACGGGCGAAGCAAGCGTTTCCGTCCTGTCACAAACGGCAAGCCCCGTGTGGCTGTCGCCAAAATCAACCGCCATTATCTTCATTTATTACCTCCGTTTACCAAGGGATAACCTTTCCCGTAAGCTCTCTTGCGGCAAAAATTCCGTTGTCCTCAAGATATTTTTCAAGCCCCTCAATTGCTTTAAGCGGCGCATACGGGTCTGTGAACATCGCCGTACCCATCTGCACAGCGCTTGCCCCCGCAAGCATCATCTCAACAACGTCGTTCGCCGTTGAAACGCCGCCAAGCCCGATAACAGGGATTTTAACCGCATTCGCAACCTGCCATACCATTCGCAGGGCAACAGGAAATATCGCAGGGCCTGAAAGTCCGCCGACGTTGTTGTGAATAATCGGCTTTCTGGTGCGTGTATCGATTCTCATGCCCAAAAGCGTGTTTATGACGGAAACGCTGTCTGCGCCCTCCGCCTCAACCGCCCTTGCAATGTCAGAAATGCTTGTCACATTCGGCGTAAGCTTGACGATAAGCGGCTTTGTAGTCGCCGCACGAACCGCCCTTGTGACCGCCGCCGCACCGTCACAGCTTATTCCCCAAGTCGCCCCGCCCGCCTTAACGTTCGGGCAGGAAATATTAAGCTCTATCATGTCGGCGCTTGATTCATCGAGAAGCTCCGCCGCCTGAACATAGTCGTCAATCGTCGCCCCCGCAAGGTTGGCGATAATTACGTTGCCCTCCTTTTTCATGCGGGGAAGATAAAAGCTTATAAAAGCCTTAACACCGGGGTTTTGCAAGCCGACGGCGTTGAGCATTCCGGAGGGAGTTTCGGCGGTTCGTGACGGCGGATTGCCGTCCTTTTGCTCTAGAGTCAGACCCTTGCAGGAAATTCCGCCAAGCCTTGACATCGGGTATAAATCGGTATAGCATTCGCCGAAGCCGTATGTTCCCGAGGCGGCGATAATCGGATTCGGAAAGGTTACGCCGGCAATATTTACGGATAAATCAACGCTTCCCATCAGAAAACCACCTCCTTGCTGTTAAATACAGGGCCGTCCTTGCATACACGAACATAATAGTCCTTGCCTCGGCGGTTTACCTTGCAGTTGCAGACAAGACAAGCCCCGACACCACAGCCCATGCGTTCTTCAAGCGAAATTTCACAGGGAATATCAAGCTCCTCTGCGATTTTCACAATTCCTCTAAGCATAGGGATAGGGCCGCAGGCGTGGATTCTGGCGATTTTGTTCGTTTCAATCGCACGTGTAAGCGGCTCGATAACCGTGCCGCAATGCCCAAAGCTTCCGTCGTCGGTGCAGGTCAGAACCTCAGCGCCGAAAGCCTTAAAATCATCTTCAAGGATAATTTTCGAAGCCGTGCGAAAGCCGATTACGGCAATTGCGTTTTCGCCGTAAGCCTTCGCCGTCTGAACCAAAGGCGGAACGCCGATTCCGCCGCCGACGACGATTGCCTTTTCGCCGTCATTAAGCTCGACAGGGTTAAACCCTCTGCCAAGCGGCGCAATCATGTCCATTTTGTCGCCGGCATTAAGCGCCGAAAGCTCTTTTGTTCCCTCGCCCCGCACCTCGAAAACAATGCGGATTGTGCCATTTTCCTTGTCAACCTCGCAGATTGAAATCGGGCGGCGCAGGGTAAAGCCCTTTGCCCTGACGTGCACAAACTGCCCTGCGCCTGCGGCGCTTGCGACATCGGCACAGCTTATTGTAAAAGAAAAAATGCCGTCGGCAATTTCCTCTTTTTTGATTATATCATACTCGCTGCAAAAATACAAAACGTCCTCCAAATTAATTCTCTGTCTGAGCCAAAGAAAGCTTTTTTATTTTATCTCTCGTGATCAGAATTACGACAACCGTCAGAATTACGTCCAAAACAATCTGTATGCTTTGGCTTGGGCTTTGGTGCTTTAAAAGCTCGAACTCCATGCACATCAGGTCAAAAGCGCCGACAAGCCAGATAAACCTTATCGCACAGACTGCAAAGGCATACGAATCATGCCATTTCTGAAGCTTGTCGTCGGGGATATTATGCGGCTTTTTCCTGTTTTTATAGATGAGAAAAATTGAAATTCCCCACAAAGCCACGCCGACGGCAGGGAAAATATAAAGCAGAAAATAGGGGAAGCTTCCCCCATATTCCGCTGTGATTATTTCCTCAAGCGTCGCAGATGCGCTTGCGTTCGGCATTGTGAAAAAGTTGGCGGCAGAGCTGAAAAGCAGGTATAAAACCGCCGCCGAAAGCGTGTCAAGCACAAGCTGTGGTATTGTGAAGCTGCGTTTGATTTTAACCTCGCCGATTTTCATTTTTCACCTATATTTTCGTAATGTCGATAAGCTCGACCTCGTTTATGTCCTTGCCAAGCTCAAGACAAGTCAGAAGTGCGTTTGCCGTGTCGATTGACGTAAGGCACGCAATCGAGCGTTCGACCGACTTGCGGCGGATTTTAACGCTGTCACGGGCGGGGTTTCTGCCTGTTTCGGACGTGGAAATTACATACTGAATTTTGCCGCTTTCAAGCAGGGAAATTACGTCGGGCTTTTTGCCCTCGCTTATTTTATAAGAGAAGTTTGTCGGGATTGCCTCACGGTTTAACATACTTGCCGTGCCGCTTGTCGCATAAATGTCAAAGCCAAGCTTGTGAAAACGCTCTGCAACGCTTATGACCTCCGCTTTGTCCTTGTCACGCACGGTGATAAGCACCCCGCCCTCCTTGTAAAGCTTAAAGCCTGCGGCAATCAGGCCCTTAAGCAAAGCCTCATCAAAGGTTTTCGCTATGCCTAAGCATTCGCCTGTTGACTTCATTTCAGGGCCTAACTGCGTGTCAACGTCGTGAAGCTTTTCAAAGCTGAACACGGGGACTTTTACGGCGATATAACCGCTTTCGGGGTATAAGCCGCTTTCAAAGCCCTGCTCTTTAAGCGTTTGTCCGAGCATTATTTTCGTGGCAATGTCAACCATGTTCACGCCCGTAACCTTGCTTATATAAGGAACGGTTCGTGACGAGCGAGGGTTTACCTCGATTACGTAAACCTCGCCGTTGTAAACGACGTACTGGATATTGACCAAGCCGATTACGTCAAGCGCCTTTGCAAGCCGTTCTGTATAGTCAATAATCGTCTTGCGCACCTTTTGCGAAAGCGTCTGTGCGGGATAAACCGAGATTGAGTCGCCGCTGTGGACGCCCGCACGCTCGATATGCTCCATAATTCCGGGGATAAGAAAGTCTGTGCCGTCGCAGATTGCGTCAACCTCAACCTCTGTTCCCATCATGTATTTATCGATCAGGACAGGGTTTTCAAGCTTGTGGGCGGTGATTATTTTCATGTATTCAAGCACATCGCTTTCGGCATGAGCGATAATCATGTTCTGCCCGCCGAGGACATAAGAGGGGCGCAAAAGCACGGGAGAGCCAAGCTTTTCCGCAACCTTGACGGCTTCCTCCGTGGTGAAAACCGTATGTCCGGCAGGGCGGGGAATTTTACAAGCTTCAAGAAGCTCGTCAAAGCGCTCTCTGTCCTCCGCCGCATCAATGCTGTCTGCGGAGGTACCGAGGATTTTCGCTCCTATTTCCTGCAAATGACGTGTAAGCTTAATCGCCGTCTGTCCGCCGAACTGTACAACAACACCGTACGGCTTTTCAGTTTCGATTATGTTTGCGACATCTTCCTTTGTAAGCGGGTCGAAATAAAGCCTGTCGCCCGTGTCAAAGTCGGTTGAAACGGTTTCGGGGTTGTTGTTGCACAAAACCGCTTCACAGCCACATTCCTTAAGCGCCCAGACGCAGTGAACCGAGCAATAGTCAAATTCGATTCCCTGTCCGATTCTGATAGGGCCTGAGCCGAAAACGATAACCTTTTTCTTGTCATTTTTATGGTTTTCGATAAACTCCGCCGCTTCGTTTTCGTCGTCGTAGGTCGAGTAGAAATAAGGTGTTTCCGCCGAAAACTCCGCCGCACAGGTGTCAACCATCTTGAACACGGAATGCTTGTGGTAGGGGATTTTCTGCCCCGAAATATTTTCGATTGTGGTGTCGAGATAACTGTATTTTTTAGCGTTTTCGTATTTTTCGGCGGTGAGCTTGCCTTGTGCAAGGTCTTTTTCAAGGTTAACAAGGTTTAAAAGCTTGTAGATAAACCATTTGTCAATCATCGTGATTTCGTGGATTTCATCAACTGAAATTCCGCGCTTTAATGCCTCGAACACGCAAAACGCTCTGTCAACGTCAACATTATTCAGCTTTGCGTGAATTTCATCATCAGTAAGAGCTGTGAATTCCTGCTTTGTAAGGGTGTCCATGCCAAGCTCAATCGAACGTACGGCTTTCATCATTGCCTGCTCGAAGCTTGTGCCGATTGACATAACCTCGCCTGTTGCTTTCATCTGCGTACCCAAGGTTTTCTTTGCGTACACAAATTTATCAAAGGGCCATTTCGGGAATTTTACGACGACATAGTCGATTGTCGGCTCGAAACAAGCATATGTTTTGCCCGTAACCTGATTTAGAATTTCATCAAGAGTATAGCCGATTGCGATTCTGGTTGCAACCTTTGCAATCGGATAGCCTGTCGCCTTTGACGCAAGCGCCGACGAACGTGAAACACGGGGATTAACCTCAATTACGGCATATTCAAAGCTTGTGGGGTGGAGGGCAAATTGGCAGTTACAGCCGCCCTCGACGCCAAGCGCCTGAATAATATTAAGCGCCGCCGTGCGAAGCATCTGATATTCACGGTCGGAAAGCGTTACGGCGGGGGCGATTACGATTGAGTCGCCTGTGTGAACGCCGACGGGGTCAAAGTTTTCCATAGAGCAGACGGTGATGACGTTGCCCATGCTGTCACGGATAACCTCAAACTCAATCTCTTTCCAGCCGGAAATGCACTTTTCAACAAGAATTTGCGTTATCGGAGAAAGGCGGAGTCCGTTTGTCGCAATTTCGTGTAATTCTTCCTCATTATAGGCGATTCCGCCGCCTGTTCCGCCCAAAGTAAACGCAGGGCGGACGATTACGGGATAGTCTATTACCTTTGCGAACTCCATTGCATCTTCAACGTTTTCAACAACCTTTGAGGGAATGCAAGGCTCGCCGATTTCCTCCATTGTGTCCTTGAAAGCCTGTCTGTCCTCGGCCTTGTGGATTGTTTCGGGGTTTGCGCCCAAAAGCTTGACGTTGTTTTCGGAAAGAAAGCCCTCTGCGGCAAGCTGCATCGAAAGGGTCAGGCCTGTTTGCCCGCCAAGGGTTGAAAGCACGCTGTCGGGCTTTTCGATTTTGATTACACGTTTTACAACGTCCAAGGTAAGAGGCTCGATATAAATTTTGTCCGCCATGTGCTTGTCCGTCATGATTGTCGCAGGGTTTGAGTTGATAAGCACAACCTCAAGCCCCTCCGCCTTTAAGGCACGGCAAGCCTGCGTTCCTGCATAGTCAAATTCGGCGGCTTGTCCGATTACGATCGGACCGGAGCCGATTACCAAAACCTTTTTAATATCACTTCTTAACGGCATTTGTGTTCCTCCATAAGCTTGATGAAATCGTTAAATAAAAAGCCTGTGTCAAGCGGCCCGCCCTTTGCTTCGGGGTGGAACTGCACCGTAAATGCGGGGGCGTTGTTATATCTTATTCCCTCGCACGTGCCGTCGTTTCCGTTTATGTGGCTTACATTGCCGACAGCGGCGGGGAGGGTTTCGTTTATAACGGCAAAGCCGTGATTTTGCGATGTAATGTAGGTTCTGCCCGTGGCAAGGTCTTTTACAGGCTGGTTTCCGCCACGGTGGCCGTATTTAAGCTTTTCGGTTTTTGCGCCGTTTGCAAGCGCCAGAAGCTGGTGTCCGAGGCAGATTCCGAATGTCGGAATCTGGTCGGGGATTAAATCCTTAAGCGTCTGAATTGAAATCACGTCGTCGGCTGGGTCGCCCGGTCCGTTTGAAAGCATGATTCCGTCGGGCTTTAAAGCCCGCATTTCAGCCGCCGTCGTTGTGTTCGGGCAGACGGTGACGTTACAGCCTAAGCTGTTCAGCCAGCGGCGAATATTGTGCTTGTGTCCGAAGTCGAACAAAGCGACGTGAAATTTAGCGTTTTCAACCGGAAAAAACTGCTTTTCCTTTACCGAAACAAGGGTTACGGGGTTGCCTATATCATAGGCATTTATTTTTTTAAGAAGAGCGTCCTTGTCGGCAAGGCTTGTTGTTATTGCGCCGTTCATGACTCCCGCTTCTCTGAGCTTTCTTGTAAGCGCCCTTGTGTCAATTCCGCAGATGCCGATTATATTATGCTGTTTCAAAAACTCGTCAATCGTGCCTGTCATGCGGAAATTCGAGGGCTGCTCGCAATACTCACGCACGACATAGCCTGCACAAACGCTTGTCGGCGACTCGAAATCCTCGCCGTTTACGCCGTAATTTCCGATAAGCGGAAAGGTTTGTGTGATTATCTGCCCGCAATAGCTCGGGTCGGTGAGGGTTTCCTGATAGCCCGTCATGCCCGTGGTAAAGACGGTTTCACCGATTGTTTCGCCCTCTTTGCCAAAGCCTTTTCCCTCAAAAACAGTTCCGTCCGCAAGAACAAGATATGCTTTTCTCATTTAGTTTACCCCTTTTTAACTTGTTTCGATTTTGCGCTTTTTGGGTTTGCGCATTTCCCGTGGTTTATGGTGCTTATGATATAAAGCGTGCATTTGCCGCCGCACAGCACAGCCGCCGCTCTCGCCGCCCGCCGCAATCCGCCGCCCGCAGGGCGGCGGATTTGCCAAAGCAGGGCTTTGGCACGCTGAAAAGCCCTGCTTTTCAGCGGCGGCGGGCGGCGTGCCGCGGGGAAGCTGTGCGGTGCAAAGAGCACCGTGCAAAATTAAGGCTTCTAAGCCCTATGCCTTAATCTCACCAACCGCCGCCATAATATCCTTTTTCATGCGCATTGCTTCTCTGAAAGCCGCACCCGCAAAGTCGTGCTCGTCACAGCCTTCTTTTTTATAGGCGCACATAATCGCACGTGAGCTGTTGACGATTCCGCCAAGACCTTTTTCGTTGAACGCACCGCAAAGCCCCTCCGCCGCACCGCCCTGCGCCCCATAGCCGGGGATAAGGAAAAACGTGTTCGGCATAAGACTGCGAAGCTTTGAAAGCTCCTCGGGATAGGTTGCGCCGACGACTGCGCCGACACCGCTGAAGCCGTATTTTCCCATAAGCTCCCTGCCCCATTGCTCGCACATTTCGCCCATAATTTCGTATACGGGCTTGCCGTCGATAAGCCTGTCCTGCAATTCTCCCGACGAGGGATTCGAGGTTTTGACAAGAACAAAAATTCCCTTGTCAAACTCCTTGCAGGTGCTTAAAAGCGGCTTGATTCCGTCGCTTCCGAGGTAACCGTTGACCGTAAGCGCATCGCCGAGGAAGGGAAAATATTCGTTCGAGCCGACCTTGACTCTGCCGAGATGGGCGGTTGCGTATGCCTCCATTGTTGTGCCTATATCGTTGCGTTTTGCGTCGGTTATTACGAACATTCCGCGGCTTTTCGCGTATTCCTGCGTTTTGTAAAGCGCCTTCATTCCGGGGACTCCGTACATTTCATAATAAGCCGCCTGCGGCTTTACGGCGGGAACAATTTCGCACAGCGCGTCAATAATTCCCTTGTTAAACTCGAGAATTGCCTTAGCCGCACCCTTGAGTGTTTCGCCGTGCTTGTCAAAGGCCTTGCGGCGGATATATTCAGGAACATACTCAAGCTTTGGGTCAAGCCCCGCAACCGTGGGGTTCTGCGTCCGTACTATGCCGTCAATCAGTAAATCCAGTGACATTTTGCCTCCTAGTCTTTGTAGACAATCTTTCCGTCTAATATCGTATATTTTACCCTGCCTTTAAAGGTTTTTCCCTTGAAAACAGAGTTTTTCGAGCGTGAGTGAAGCTTTTTCGGGTCAACCGTCCATTCCTCGTCCAAATCAACAATTGCTATGTCGGCAATATCGTCCTCTCCAAGCGCGCCGCCGCCTATGCCTAAAATCTTTCTGGGATTCACGCACATAAGCCGCACTATATCCAAAAGCGTGATTTTGCCTGTGTGATAAAGATAGGTAAGGGTTGCGGCGAGAGAGGTTTCAAGCCCAACGACACCGTTCGGCGCTTTTTCGAAATCAGCCTTTTCCTCTGCCGAATGCGGGGCGTGGTCGGTGACGATACAGTCGATTGTTCCGTCAACAATTCCCTGCGTGATTGCCGCAACGTCCGACGGCTCTCTAAGCGGCGGATTCATGCGATAATCTGCGTCACGGCGCAAAAGCTCTTTATCCGTCATTGAGAAATAATGCGGAGCAGTTTCGGAAGTAACCAGCACCCCGTTTTTAACCGCCTGACGAATGATTTCCATGCTTCCCCTTGTGGAAACGTGGGCGATATGAATAGGAACACCGATTGTCGCCGCAACGGTTATTTCACGGGCGGTAATCAAGTCCTCGCTGAGCCTGTCCATGCCCTTCACGCCGAGAACGTCGGAAATTTCGCCCTTGTTTATTATGCCGCCGTCGATTATATTCAAATCCTCACAGTGGGAAATAACCTTAAGACCGTTTTCATAAGCAAGCTTCATCGCCTTTGCAAGCGTCGCCGCATTTTCAACAGGCCGTCCGTCGTCCGAAACGGCGATTGCGCCCGCCGCCTTAAGCTCGGCAAAGTCGCAGATTTCCTCGCCCTTAAGCCCTTTGGTTACGGAGGCGATGGGATACACCTTGGTTTTTGCCGCCTTTGCCTTTTCGATTATATAGCGTACGGTTTCGGCGTTGTCAACAGTCGGAATAGTGTTCGGCATACAGGCGACACCCGTCACTCCGCCTGCCGCCGCCGCTTCCCCGCCGGTTATTATATCCTCTTTATGGGTTTGCCCGGGGTCACGAAAATGCACGTGCATATCGAAAAGTCCCGGCAAAACCGCAAGCCCCGTACAGTCAATCACCCTTGCCCCCTCGGGAACAGCAAGGCTTTCGCCCTTTTCTTTAATTCTTCCGTCCGCAATCCACAGGTCTTGGACACCGTCAAATTTGTTCGCAAAATCAACAATTCGTCCGTTTTTAAGCAAAATATCCATGGCAGCTCCTTTTCGTTTCACTTCAATTGCCTTTCAATGCGCAAATGACCACCCTGTCTGCTCCGTCTTTTTCCTTCATCATGACCTTGACGATTTCGTCGCGGGAGCTTGGGAGGTTTTTCCCGATATAATCCGCCCGAATCGGCAATTCCCTATGCCCTCTGTCAACAAGCACCGCAAGCTGAATCAAAAGCGGTCTGCCCCTCGACATAACCGCATCGATTGCCGCACGGCTGCTTCGCCCTGTGAAAATCACGTCGTCAACAATCACGATTTTTTTATTCTCTATATCAAAAGGAATGTCGCTTTTGTCCTCGCCTGCAACATTCCTTTTGTCGTCCCGAAAATGGGTAATATCAAGCCGTCCGCTTGGCACGGCACGCCCCTCAACAGAGCCGATTTTGTCCGCAAGCCTTTCCGCCAAATAAGCGCCCCGTGACATAAGCCCGATTAAATATAAATTTTCTGCGCCCTTGTTGCGCTCGATTATTTCAAAGGAAATGCGGGTGATTGCACGGGCAATCGCCTTTTCGTCCATGATTTCAGCTTTTTCGTAAATTTCAGGCATAATCCCGCCCTCCTTTTTTGTTAATAATTTGAGCATAAAATAAAGCGGCTGTCCTAAACAACCGCTTGTTTTACTTATAAAAAGCTATGGAAAGCCCCTTGCCCCCATTGCCGTAAATAAACAAACCTTGCGGCCTCTCTGGACCAACTTAAAGTGTTTTTCTTATTATAAGGGATATATTTTGCTTTGTCAATAGAATTCGAGTAAATTTCACAAAAAATTATTTTTTTATCCAAAAGCTCATTCCTGCGCCTAAATCGTCGGTCGGTCTGTCAAGAAAGCCGAATTTTTCATAAAACGGCTCTTTTCCCTTTGCCGCCATGAGATAAACGCAAAGCTTTTCGCCGTCAAGCAGACTTTCACGTAAAAACGAAAGTATGCTGTTTACCATAGTTTTGCCGATTCCCTTGCCTTGAAATTTCGGGTGAACCATCACGTCCGTGATATAATTGACATAGCCGCCGTCGGAAAGAAGCCTTGCCATGCCGACAAGCCTGCCGTCCTCTGCCCTTGCGGTTATTATGAAATAAGGATTTGCGATTCCCCTTGCGGCAATTCTGTCGGACAAGACATTAAACCTCACCGCCGCCCTAAGCGCCTGATATTCGTCAAGCGCAGGAGGGGTGTTATCATATATAATTTCCATTTTTAAGCAGTCCGCTGCGCCGATATAGCGTAAGTCGGCTTATTCTCCGTCGTTTTTTTCGGCATTTTCCGCAAGCTTTTCCGCCTCGGAAGCAAGCTCTTGATCGTCGTTAAAATTAAGCGTACCCTGCATAAGGCTTGCAAAGTCCTTGCCGTCGATTTTGTCATATTTAAGCAGATATTTCGCAAGCAAATGAAGCTGGTCCATATTCTTTGTCAGAATATCCTTTGCGCTTTCATAGCCTGTTTCGATAAGCTCTCTGATTTCGGAGTCAATTTCAGAAGCAACGCTTTCGCTGTAATTTTTGCCCTGCGCATAGCCCCTGCCGAGGAAAACCTCGTCATTTTCAGAGCCGTAAAGCACAGGCCCGAGCTTTTCGGAAAAGCCATAGCGAGTAACCATGTTTCTGGCAATTCCCGTCGCACGCTCTATATCGTTTGATGCGCCTGTTGAAATGTCGTCAAGAATAAGCTTTTCGGCGACACGGCCCGCAAGCAGAACGATAATTTCTTCCTTCATCTGCATTTTCGTGCGATAGCTTCTGTCGTTTTCAGGCAGGCTCATTGTAAAGCCGCCCGCCATTCCTCGGGGGATAATCGTGACCTGATGAACCTTATCCTGCGTCGGCAGATAATAGGTGCAGACAGCGTGACCGGCCTCGTGATAAGCGGTGAGGTTGCGCTCTTTCGGGGTGATTATCCGGGATTTCTTTTCAGGGCCTGCGACGACCTTAATCGTCGATTCCTCAATGTCATATTTGGTGATAGCACGGCGGTTGTTCCTTGCCGCAAGCAAAGCCGCTTCGTTTACGACGTTTGCAAGATCGGCTCCCGTAAAGCCCGCCGTAACCTTTGCCACGTCCTTAAGGCTTACGTCGGGGGCAAGGCTCTTGTTTTTGGTGTGAACCTTGAGGATTTCCTCCCTGCCCTTTACGTCGGGATAGTTTACGACAATCTGCCTGTCAAAGCGTCCCGGACGAAGCAAGGCGGGGTCGAGAATATCACGGCGGTTTGTCGCCGCAATTATGATAATGCCCTCGTTATCGTTAAAGCCGTCCATTTCGACAAGAAGCTGGTTAAGCGTTTGCTCACGCTCGTCGTGGCCGCCGCCGAGGCCTGCGCCCCTGTGACGTCCGACAGCGTCGATTTCATCGATGAAAATGATTGCGGGGAGATGCTTTTTCGCTTGATCGAACAAGTCACGTACACGTGAAGCGCCCACACCGACAAACATTTCGACAAAGTCAGAGCCGCTTATTGAGAAAAACGGAACGCCCGCTTCTCCCGCAACCGCCTTTGCAAGCAGGGTTTTACCCGTACCGGGAGGGCCGACAAGAAGCACGCCCTTAGGCACACGTGCGCCAAGCTCCTGGTATTTTTTCGGGTTTTTCAGGAAGTCAACAATTTCCTTAAGCTCTTCCTTTTCCTCATCTGCGCCCGCAACATCAGCAAAGGTTGTGTTGTTGCTTTTCGCCTGATTCTTGACATTAGCCTTAGAAAACTGTGTCATTCGGCCGCCGCCGCCCGCCTGCCGCATGATAAACACGGCAAAAACAATCATAAGCACCGTCATGATAAGGTACGGCAGAATTGTCGAAATGAAAAAGTTATCGTTTATCGGGAAATAGTTCTGTACAAGCGGCTTGTCGGGGTTTGCCTCGTTGTAGTTTTGGCGGTAATCCTCAATATCATTTAAAAAGAGGTTTACGTTCGGCACGGAATAAACCGTCGCCGCCTCGTTTTCCGCCGCCCCCTTAAGCTTGTACTGAAGCTTGCCGGAGCCGAGGTCAAGTGAATACTCCGCAACGTTCAGGTTATCGAATTCCTGCATGATTTCGCCGTATGTTGCGGTTTTGGGCGATTCGCCCATGTTGCCCACAACATAAGAAAAAGCAATAACCAAAAGAATAATCGCACTCAGCGAAATTATTATATCCTTAAGCTTGCTATGCTGCATTTATGCCGCCTTTCCGAAGTTTGTTCTTCATTATATTATGTATAATCAGCCGTTGAAAATTCCGATGTAGGGAAGATTTCTGTATTTTTCGTCAAAATCCAGCCCATAGCCTACAACAAACTGATTTTGCACATTAAAGCATTTATAGTCCGCCGAAACGTCAACAACCCGCCGTCCGTCCTTGTCAAGAAGCGTGCATATCTTCAGACTTGCCGGCTCGTCCTTTTCAAGCACCTTGATAAGCTTGTACATTGTCTGCGCCGTGTCAAGAATGTCCTCGACAAGAATTACGTGCTTGCCTTTTATGTCAAGCTCAAGCTTTTTGTAAATGTTTACCTCGCCGCTTGAGTGGGTGCTGTCATGATAGCTTGAAGCGCCGATAAAGTCGATTATTACGGGCATATCAATGCTTCTTACAAGGTCGGAAAAGAAAATGACAGAGCCTTTCAATACGCCGACAAGCACAAGCTCTTTCCCCTCATAATCCGCCGTAATCTTCTTTCCAAGCCTTTCAACCGCACTTTTGATATCCTCCTCGGAAAACAATATCTCCTTAATATAGCTTTTCAAAACTCCTCTTTTCCGTCCCTAATTATAAGGGCTGTTTCTTTATTTTTAATAAAAATGTGGAGGGAATATGAAAAATTTGCCCGTAAATAATTCCCTTTTTACGTGCTGCTTTTCATATAAATTAACTGTTGACAGTTATTATAACACATTCATGCGGAAAAATCAAATGAATTTTTCGTGACAAACAAGTTTTTTTGCTGAAACGGCAATGAAATTCGTATACAATTTGACAAAATGTGATTTTTGCGGTAAAATAGTGAATATTATAAACAACAAAGCGAGGGAACAAAATGTACGCAGCGGTTTTGGGTGCGGGGCTTTTCGGCATGAACGCCTTTATGGTTGAATCAGAGGTTAATATTTCCAGAGGGCAGCCTTCCTTTGATATTGTCGGGCTTCCCGATGCGGCGGTTACGGAAAGCCGCCTTAGAATACGCTCTGCCCTCGAAAACAGCGGGATTAAATCCGACGTCGGCAGAATTATCGTGAATCTTGCCCCCGCAAGCGTCAAAAAAGCAGGCTCTATGTATGATTTGCCGATTTTGGTTTCGCTTTTGCTTGCAAGAGAGGTTGTGACTGCGGATATTTCCGACTGCTGTTTTATCGGCGAGCTTTCGCTGAGCGGCGGGCTTAACCACACAAACGGAGCGCTTGCAATGGCGCTTGAGGCGCATAGAAACGGCGTTCGGCGGCTTTTTCTCCCCGCCCAGAACGCAAGGGAGGCTTCCTGCGTTGATGGGCTTGAGGTTTTCGCCGTTGAAAATGTCGAACAGCTCGTCCGCCATCTCAGAGGAGAAAAATTCATTTCCCCGCAAGCGCCCTATAAGCCCGAAAAAGCAAACGTTGAGTTCGGCTTTGACTTTTCGGGGGTAAAAGGGCAGGCTCTTGCCAAAACGGCGCTTGAAATTGCGGCGGCAGGCGGGCATAACGTGCTTTTAATCGGCCCTCCCGGCACGGGAAAAAGCCTGCTTTCCAAGTGCATACCGTCGATTTTGCCGCAAATGAGCTTTGCTGAAAGCATCGAAACAACGAAAATTCATTCTGTTGCGGGCATCGTTGACAGAGAGCGCCCGCTTGTGACGGAAAGACCCTTCCGCCCCGTAAGCCACACGGCATCGGCTGTCGGGCTTGTCGGCGGGGGAAGCATTCCCCGCCCGGGTGAGATTTCGCTTGCCCACAACGGCGTGCTTTTTCTCGACGAGTTTCCCGAATTTGACCGCCGTGTCCTCGAAACGCTCCGCCAGCCGCTTGAGGACCGCTCGATCACCATTTCACGGGCAAACGGCTCTGTTACATATCCGTGCGACATCATGCTTGTCGCCGCAATGAATCCTTGTCCGTGCGGCAATTTCGGAAGCCCGAAAAAAGCCTGTTCGTGCTCGTCAAAACAGCGTGCGGCTTATCTGAACCGCATTTCACAGCCTGTTCTGGACAGGATTGACATTCAGGTTGAGGTTGCGCCTGTGAATTATGCCCAGTTAAGCGACAAGCGGCTTGAAGAACCGTCGGCGGATATTTTGCGGCGGGTTGAAACGGCAAGAAAGATTCAGCTTCGCCGCTTTTCGGGTACGCCAGTGAAAAACAACGCTTCAATCCCTAATTCAATGCTTCGTGACGTCTGCCAGACGGAGGCGGACGGGGCGGAATTTCTGCGTGGTGTTTTCGACAGAATGGGGCTTTCGGCACGTGCCTATGACAGGATTTTAAAGGTTGCAAGGACGGCGGCAGACCTCGGCGGAAGCGAAAAAATCCGCAAGGCAGATATTTCGCTTGCGGTGCAGTTTAGAAGCCTTGACAGGAAATATTGGCCCGAGAGGGGATAACCGTAATTTTGCCCGCCGCATAGCCAAGCTTTCATAAATCAGCCGTTCGCCGTCCTGAGCATGGACGGCGAATTTCACTTTATACTGAATCCCTATTAAAAAACGTCTAAAAAATGAGTTAAAGCTTGGATTTATGGGTTTTGCGAAGATTTTTTAGCAACGTTTTCAATCAGGGATTAGTATTATAAACAAAAATTATCGTAAAGAATTATTGCATTTACAAATTAATCAAGCCGACCAAAACGTTTTTGCAAAACCGCCCACAACTCGACCGCCAAAACGCTGTTTCGACGTAAAAAACATTTGCATTTCTGCTCTCTCTGTGCTATAATATTAGTTACTTATAAAACAACAAAGCGGGGGTTTTTGCGATGGACGTACGCGTCGGCGACGTGTTAATAATGAAAAAAGAGCATCCGGGCTGTGGCTCGAACAAGATGCTTGTTTTACGTTCGGGCATGGATTTTCGGCTTAGATGCGACAAATGCGGCAGGGAATTTATGATTCCAAGGGCAAAATGCGAAAAGCGCATAAAAACTATTTTGCGAGAAAGCCTTAATAAAGAGGGTTAGCTTGATTTACTGTTTGTATATAATACTTTGAAATTTACTTTTAGGAGATTTTTATGATAGAAAAACTTCGTTCGGCAGAGGCAAGATTTGATGAAATCAACCACAAGCTTACTGACCCGAATGTGATAAACGATAACGAGCTTTACAAGTCGCTTATGAAAGAGTATAAAAACCTCGAACCGCTTGTTGAAAAATACAGAGAGTATAAAATAACCGAAAACAGCATGAATGACGCACGGGAAACGCTTGATGAGGGCGGACTTGACCCCGAGTTTAAGGAAATGGCTCAAGAGGAATTCGAGGATAGCAAGCATAAGCTTGAACAGCTTAATGAGGAGCTTAAAATCCTGCTTTTGCCCAAAGACCCCGACGACGACAGAAACGTAATCGTCGAAATCCGAGGCGGCGCAGGCGGCGAAGAAGCGGCATTGTTCGCCGCAAATTTATACAGAATGTATAGTATGTATGCCCAGCGCAAGGGCTGGAAAACGGAAATTATAAACTCAAACCCGACAGAGCTTGGCGGCTTTAAGGAAATTTCGTTCTCAATCGAGGGCGAGGCTTGCTATGCCAAGATGAAGTATGAAAGCGGTGTCCACCGTGTCCAGCGTGTTCCCGAAACGGAGTCGCAGGGCAGAATCCACACCTCTACAATCACGGTTGCGATTATGCCCGAGGTTGAGGAGGTTGACGTCGATATAAATCCCGCTGATTTAGAGTTTCAGACGTTCCGCTCAAGCGGTGCGGGCGGTCAGCACATTAATAAAACCGAGTCGGCAATCCGCATTATCCACCACCCCACAGGCGTCGTCGTTGAATGCCAGGAGGAGCGCTCGCAGTTTAAAAATAAAGATAAAGCGATGAAAATGCTTTACAGCAAGCTTTACGAGGCACGGCTCAACGAGCTTAACAGCAAGCGTGCGGAAGAACGCAGAATCCAAGTCGGCACGGGCGACCGTTCGGAGAGAATCCGCACCTATAATTATCCGCAGGGACGTGTAACCGACCACAGAATCGGACTTACGCTGTACAAGCTTGAGGATATATTAAACGGCGATTGCGACGAGGTTTTCGAGGCGCTTGCAATCGCAGACAGAACCGCAAAGCTTTTAAGCTCGCAGGATAAATAATGAAAACTTTAGTGTTAGAACCAAGTGACGAAGCCTTCGGTTTGGCGACAAGCCTTATAAGAGGCGGCGAAATTGTCGGAATCCCGACAGAAACGGTTTACGGGCTTGCGGCGGACGCATTTAACGAGCAGGCAGTCGCAAAAATTTTCGCCGCCAAAGGCAGACCGCAGGACAACCCGCTTATCGTCCATGTCGCCGATGTAAGTCAGGTAAGCGTTGCGGCAAGAGAAGCAAGCCCGCTTGCAATAAGGCTTTTCGAGAGGTTTTCCCCCGGGCCGCTTACGATTGTTCTGCCTAAAAGGGATATAATACCAAGTGCGACAAGCGGCGGGCTTGATACCGTCGCCGTGAGAATCCCCGACAATGAAAACGCACTGCGGCTTATCCGTGAAAGCGGCTGTGCAATCGCCGCCCCATCGGCGAACACGTCGGGAAAGCCATCTCCGACGACAGCCGCCCATGTTTTCGCCGACATGGAGGGGAAAATTCCGCTTATAATCGACGGCGGCGCTTGCAGGGTCGGTGTTGAAAGCACAGTAATCGCCGTAAACGGCGGCAGAATAAGCATTCTCCGCCCCGGCGCAATCACGGCGGAAATGCTTTCGGAATTTGCCGAGGTTGAGGTTGACAAGGCTGTTCTCGGACAGCTTGAAAGCGGCAGAAAAGCCGCCTCCCCCGGCATGAAATACAAGCACTATTCGCCGAATGCAGAGGTTTTTCTTGTTGACGGCAACAGCGATAAATTCAACGCATATGTAAATGCTTTTGCGGAAAACAACGCTTGCGCCGTGGTTTTTGACGGCGAAAATCCTCCGGAAATTCCGTATTATATCTACGGCAAAACCCATGAGGAGCAGGCGGCAAAAATTTTCGGAATCCTGCGTGAAATTGACGAAAACGGCTTTGCCAAAGCGTTTATAATGCTTCCCGACACAGGCGGCGAGGGGCTTGCCGTCTACAACAGGCTTATACGTGCGGCGGCTTTTAAAATAGTGCATTTATAGGGGCTTTGCTTGCAAACCGCATGGCAAAGCCATGGCTTACGGCTTTTGCCATGTGAAAGACGAAATAATGACAGAATTTAACATTTTTATCATTGGCTTTACAGGAATGTCGGGTGCGGGGAAAACAAGCATTCTCCGCCATATAAGCTCTGATATTGCGGTTGTGGACTGCGACAAAATCGCACGTGAGGTTGCGGCAAAAGGCTCGGAATGCCTTGAGGAAATCAAGGCGGCTTTCGGCAATGAGGTTATTTCGGAGGACGGCGGGCTTAACAGGAAAAAGCTTGGCTCGATTGTTTTTGCGGACGGCGCAAAAAACGACCTGCTTAAGCGTATAATTTATCCTTATATTTCCTATGAGGTTATTTTGCGTATCCGGCAAGCTCAAAATAACGGCGAAGGCTTTATAATCCTTGATGCGCCGACGCTTTTCGAAAGCAAAATAAATACGCTTTGCAACGCCGTGGTGTCAGTTGTCGCTGAAAAAGAGGTTGTGCTTGGGCGGATTTGCAGGCGGGACGGCATAAGCCTCGGGCAGGCGCAAAACCGCTTGGCATCACAGCAAAGCAGGGATTTTTATTTTAAAAATTCCGACTTTATCATAGAAAATAACGGTGAAATCGGCACGGCTTATACCAAAGCCGATGAAATAATAGGCAAAATTAAGGGTAATAATGAAAAAACTTGAAAAAAATCGGCGGTTTTCTTTTGTTAAAGCTTTTGCGGTGCTTGTGCTTTTGTGCGCCCTTGCGGCGGCGGCTTTTGCGCTTAAAAATGCGTTTGACAGGGAAACACACCCGTTAAAATATACTGGTCTTGTCGAAAATTACGCAGGGCGGAACAAGCTTGACAAATACCTTGTCTATGCGGTTATCAAGACGGAAAGCGGCTTTGACGAAACGGCGGAATCCGACGTCGGGGCGCGCGGGCTTATGCAGATTATGGAAAATACCTACGACTGGATTAAATTCAAGATGGGGAATGAAAGTTCTCAAAGCTTTGATGATATGTATAAAGCCGGCTATAATATAGAATACGGAGCATTTTTGATTTCGTCGCTTTATTATGAGTTCGGCGAGGACATCACGACTGCAATGGCGGCATATCACGCAGGCAGAGGGCAGGTTCACGAATGGCTTGAAAACCCCGATTATTCCGCCGACGGACAAAGGCTTGACACGATTCCAAGCAAGGCGACGGCGCATTATGTTGACAAGATTTTAAAGGCATACGAAACCTACAAACGACTTTATACGGAGGAAAAATAAGATGGCAAAAATTGAAAAAAATGAAAAAAAGGAAAGCAAGGCAAAGGCTTTAAAGGAAAAGCTTTTTTATAAGAAAAAGCATTCAAGCCTGATTTTATCGGACTCAGAGGTTAAGAAAGCCGACAAGTTCTGCGAGGGCTATAAGCAGTTTCTTGACATGGGAAAAACCGAAAGAGAAGCGGCGGCTTTTGCGCTCAATGCGGCGCAGGAGGCTGGTTTTGTCGAGTTTGACATCAGCAAAACCTACAAGGCGGGCGACAAGGTTTATGTGTTTAACAGAAACAAGTCGATTATTCTTGCGGTGATAGGCTCGGAGGATATTGCAAACGGCGTTAATCTGATCGCTTCTCATATTGACTCGCCAAGGCTTGATTTAAAGCAGAATCCGCTTTATGAGGACAGGGATTTAGGCTTTTTCAAAACGCATTATTACGGCGGCATAAAAAAATATCAGTGGACGGCGATTCCGCTTGCCCTGCACGGTGTGATTGTGCGCTCTGACGGCACTTCCGTCACTGTCAATATCGGCGAAAACGACGGCGACCCTGTTTTCTGCGTAACCGATCTGCTTCCCCACCTTGCGGCAGAGCAGTATAAGCGCCCCGCAAACGAGCTTATCAAGGGGGAAGAGCTTAATATTCTCATCGGCTCTCGTCCGTTTAAGGACGACGACGAAAGCGAACGTGTAAAGCTTAACCTCATGCAGATTTTAAACGAAAAATACGGCATTGTCGAGGCGGATTTTCTCTCGGCAGAGCTTGAGGCTGTTCCCGCATTTAAGGCACGTGACATTGGTTTTGACAGAAGCCTTATAGGCTCGTACGGGCAGGACGACAGAGTGTGCTCGTACACGGCTTTGAGGGCGATTTTAAAGCAGGAAAAGGTCAGGAAAACTGCAGTTGCAATCCTTACCGACAAGGAAGAAACAGGAAGCGACGGCAACACAGGGCTTAAATCCGCTTACCTTAAATATTTCATTGCCGATTTGGCGAAAACCTTCGGTGTCGAGGGCAGAACGGTTCTTTCCCATTCAAAATGCCTTTCCGCCGACGTAAACGCCGGCTTTGACCCGACCTTCCCGAATGTGCTTGAAAAGATGAATGCCGCTTATCTGAACGAGGGTGTCGTCGTCACAAAATTCACCGGTTCACGAGGCAAGGCTGGCACAAGCGACGCAAGCGCCGAATTTGTCGGTGAAATCAGAAACCTTTTTGACGAAAACGAAATTATCTGGCAGACGGGCGAGCTTGGCAAGGTTGATTTCGGCGGCGGCGGAACGGTTGCGCTTTACGTTGCGAACCTTAATGTTGACGTAGTAGATATCGGCGTCCCCGTGCTCTCTATGCACGCACCGTTTGAGGTTACCGCAAAAAATGACGTTTATATTATGTATAAGGCGTTTGATGTATTTTTCGGCAAGTAAATAATGTAAAATCATGACGGAAACACTCCCCAAGGCTGTTTTGCATATAGTAATGTACACAGCTTTTGGGGGTGCGGTCATGGTAAACAGGACAAGAGGGCGAAACGGCGGAAAAAAAATAGGCGTAAAGCTTATTGTGGCGGCAATTGCGATTGTTTCGGTGCTTGCGCTTATTGATATGCAAATTCGTCCCATTATTTTAAAGCTTTCCGCAAGCAAAAGCAGGGTCGCCGCAACGGAAATTATCAACAACGCTGTTTATACCGAGCTTCACAGCGAGCTTTTCAGCTATGAAAGACTTGTAAAGCTCACCTCAAACAGCGACGGTGAAATCATGTCAATTGAAAGTGATATGTACATGATAAACAGGCTTAAAACGGAGGTTGCGAGGCTTATAAACGAGGGGCTTGCAGAGCTTCCGAATCAGGATTTAAGCATACCGATAGGCACGGCGACGGGGATTCAGCTTTTTTATTCACGAGGACCGAGGATTCCGATTAAGGCAGAGCCTGTCGGCTATGTCAACACTCGGCTTGTAAGCGATTTTTCGGCGGCGGGGATAAACCAGACCCACCACAGAATTATCCTTGAGGTTGAGGTTGATATGATTGCGGTTATTCCGGGCTATACCAATACTGTTCAGCTTAAAACCGATTTTATCATCGCCGAAACGGTTATTTCAGGGAGAGTTCCCGATGCGTTTACGGAGGTTTTGACGGCGGACGACGGCTTTATTGATGAAATAAACGATTATGGTGCGGAAAATTTTACAGACTAATACTAATTTCTAATTGAGATTCAGTATATAACAGAGGAATTTATGGATATTGAAAAGGCAAGGCAGGAAATAAACACCTTGTGTGACGAGCTTAATCGGCACAACTATCGCTATTATGTGCTTGACGACCCGACGATTGACGACAGGGAATACGACCTCATGCTTAGACGGCTTGAGGAGCTTGAGGGGCAGTTCCCAGAGCTTTTGCGGGCAGATTCTCCGACACAGCGTGTCGGCGGCAAGGCGCTTACTACCTTTGAAAAGGTAAGCCATGCCGTCCAGATGGGAAGCTTGCAGGACGTTTTCAGCAAGGAAGAGCTTTTCGACTTTGACCGCCGTGTCAAGCAGGCTTTTTCCGATGCCGAATACGTCGTCGAGCCGAAAATCGACGGGCTTTCCGTGTCGCTTGAATATCAAAACGGTGTTTTCGTGCGAGGCTCTACCCGAGGCGACGGCTTTGTCGGCGAAAATATTACCGAAAACCTCAAAACAATCAAATCAATTCCGCTTAAGCTTAATGTCGGGCTGCCTTTTATTGAGGTTCGGGGCGAGGTTTATATGCCGAAAAAAAGCTTCGAGCGGCTTGTGAACCAGCAGGAGGAAAACGGCGAGGCGATTGCGAAAAATCCCCGAAATGCCGCCGCAGGCTCTCTCCGCCAGAAGGACAGCAGGGTGACGGCGGCACGAGGACTTGACATTTTCGTGTTCAACATTCAGCGGATTGAGGGGAAAACGCTTTCCGCCCATAAGGAATCTCTTGACTTTTTAAAGGAATGCGGCTTTCATGTTATCCCCGACTATCGGCTTTATCAAAGCGTTTCCGAGGCGGCGGCAAGGATTGATGAAATCGGCGAAAACCGCCACTCATATCCGTACGACATTGACGGCGCCGTCATAAAGGTGAATAGCTTTTCCATGCGTGAAGCCTTGGGCGCAACCTCAAAGGTGCCGAAATGGGCGGTTGCTTTCAAATATCCCCCCGAGGAAAAGGAAACAACCCTCCTTAATATCGAAGTCAACGTCGGGCGCACGGGTGCGCTTACCCCCGTGGCAATTTTCGAGCCTGTGACGCTTGCGGGGACGACGGTGTCGAGGGCTGTTCTGCATAATTATGACAATATCAGGGAAAAGGACGTCCGTGTCGGCGACATAATCCTTGTGCGCAAGGCGGGCGACATAATCCCCGAGGTTGTGAAGTCGGTTTCGCATAAGGAAAATTCAGAGCCTTTCGTGTTTCCAAGCCTTTGCCCCGTGTGCGGAGCGGAGGTTGAAAACGACGGAGAAGAAGCGGCAATTCGCTGTCCGAATCCCGATTGCCCCGCCCAGCTTTTGCGGAGTATCGAGCATTTTGCCTCACGGGGAGCAATGAATATTGACGGATTGGGTACGGCTGTGGTAGAATTGTTGGTGAACAAGGGGCTTGTGAAAACGGTCGCCGACTTGTACACGCTTTCCGCCGCCGACATTGAAATCCTTGACAGAATGGGAAGCCTTTCGGCGCAGAATCTTGTTTCCGCAATAGAAAAATCAAAGTCAAACCCCTTAGACCGCCTTATTTTTGCCTTGGGAATAAAAGGTATAGGAAGCCGTTCCGCAACGCTTTTGTGTGAGCGTTTCGGCGGAATGCGTGAAATTATGGCGGCTGAAATTTCCGATATAACAGCAATTGAAAATTTCGGTGATATTCTCGCCGAAAACGTATATAAAGCCATGCGTGAGCCGCATAGGATTGCGCTTATAGAAAGGCTTTCAGAGCTTGGGCTTAACATGAGCTTTGAGAAAAAGGCAAGGGGCGACAAGCTTTCGGGTCTGACCTTTGTGCTTACGGGAACGCTTCCGACAATGAGCCGTGACGAGGCAAAGGCGCTTATTGAGGAAAACGGCGGAAAATGCACAGGCTCTGTTTCCAAAAAAACCTCCTATGTTGTTGCGGGGGAGGAAGCGGGAAGCAAGCTTACAAAGGCGCAAAGCCTTGGGGTTGCGGTTTTAAGCGAGGACGATTTACGGAAAATGCTTTCCGAATAATATACAGACGAAAGGACAAATGAAATGAGCGTTGATGTACAGCATCTGGCAGGGCTTG